>JANMII010000141.1:0-2145 GCA_031375665.1 Hyphomicrobium sp. | reverse complement strand
GGCGGCCAACGATGATCGGCTGGGTCCAGCCCGGCACCAAGCGCGGCACGTTCTTGCAGATGATCGGTTCGCGGAAAATGACCCCGCCCAGAATGTTGCGGATGGTGCCGTTCGGCGATTTCCACATCTCTTGCAGATTGAATTCTTTGACGCGCGCTTCATCCGGCGTGATGGTCGCGCATTTAACGCCGACGCCGTGGCGCTTGATCGCGTTCGCACTGTCGATCGTGACCTGGTCGCGCGTGGCGTCACGATGCTCGACGCCGAGATCGTAGTATTCAAGGTTGATGTCGAGATAGGGGTGGATCAGCTTGTCTTTGATTAGCTGCCAGATGATGCGCGTCATCTCATCGCCGTCCAAATCGACAACGGTACCGGCGACCTTGATATTTTGCAAGCGACGTGTCCCGGACAGTGACCCAGCCAGCGACTGAGACGGAGCGTAATGTGCGACGCACCATAAGGCGCGCTCCGGGCTTGGCCAAGTCCCGACGAAGGTCTCGGGCCAGCGCCCGATGATCGCATTGCAACTGACAGATGGCGGGTCGCTGGTTGGCGCTCAGCAGGGCTTGCGCTATGAGGCGTGGCGTATGGCAATCGTTGCGTATGGCGATAGGAGTGGGCACGCATCGGCGAATGCTCTCAAGATCTCCGTGCCATCGTCCGCAGTTCAACTGACGGCTCCGCCGTTATCGTAGTTCCGGCTCCGCCGTTAAGGACACACATGACACTGACGATTGACATTCGGGATGGTGCGCCGCGCATTCGCATTGCTGGTGGTGTCAGCGACACTGGCCATGATTGGCCGACCGTCGGTCACGTCATACACGCCTGCCATTCCGCGACGATCGATCAAGGGCTTGCAGCGTTGGCCGTTCCGGGCCTCGATCGCGATACACTCGAACCGGTGCTGCAATACTGCGCCAAGCTGCAATGCGTGGCCGACGACGTGTCGTGTGATGGGTGCAAACGCCAGACCGAGATGCAAGGCATCGAGACACTCGATCAATTTATTCTGTCGAAAAAAGAAGTCGTGGTCGGTGATGGCCGCGTTCGGCTGACAGGTGCTGGCGTTGAGATCGTGACCACGCCGTGTCTCGAAACGCTCACTAAGCAATGGTCGGGTGAAAACTATTGGTTCTGGGCCAGGCGGGTCATTCGAAAATTGCGCCACGGTTTGCGGCGCGCCCACATGCAAGGCGAGGCGGTTGCCGAAGACGGCGAGACTCCATCGGTGATTTTGATGGAGCCGCAATTGGCCGACAACATCGGCATGGTGGCGCGGGCGTGTGCCAACTTCGGGCTCGATAATTTGCGTTTGGTCAATCCGCGCGATGGCTGGCCGAATGAAAAGGCCCGCATTGCGGCATCAGGCGCCAACTATATTATCGACGACGCCACCGCGCACGCCACGCTGGAAGACAGTATCGCTGATCTCAATTGGGTTGCGGCGACCACGGCCCGGCAGCGCGATTTGCGAAAGCCGGTGATGACGCCTGAGCAGGCGATCAGCGAAATGCGGGTTCGCATTGCGCGCGGCGAACGGTGCGGGATTTTATTTGGTCGTGAGCGCAACGGCTTGGAGACCAGTGAGGTCGCCAATGCCGATGCGCTGATTATGATCCCGGTCAATTCCAGGTTTGCGTCGCTCAATTTGGCGCAGGCGGTGTTGCTGCTTGGCTATGAGTGGATGCGGTGTGACCCCGCCCGTAGCCTCGGTCGGGTCACGACCTATGAGCGGCCGATGACGGAAGGCATTAACCTTGGCCATGATCGCGCCGCGACCAAAGCGGAACTGTTGGGTTTGTTTAACCATTTAGAGAACGAGCTGGATCGATTGGGGTTTTTCAATCCCGGCCACCGCAAGACGACCGTGCAGCAAAACGTCCGCACCATGCTGTCACGAATGGGGGCAACAGAGCAGGAGGTGCGGACGCTTCGTGGCATTGTTGCAACGCTCGCACAGGGCAAAGGAAGCGGTCGCAAAAGCTCGAACGAGGTGCCTTGATCTGGACATGTTTTGGGCTGAGCCATGCCACCGAAAGCGGCGAGGGTTAGCGCAACACGCAGGACGGTGTCGTGATATCGGCACAGCACCGGCGTTCCGATTTGCTGAAAAGGACACACGCCGCTCGGTGGGCATTG
>JANMII010000090.1:0-1805 GCA_031375665.1 Hyphomicrobium sp. | reverse complement strand
TCCAGGCGCGTGTGTTTGCCGGTGAAATCAATCCTGGCGCACTCAGGATCGTGCGGGAAATCGTCGATGGCGACGCAGGGACAACGACCGATCTCGACACCGTGGTCTTCAGCGGCGACCGCAGCCAGTATGTGATTTCAGCGGTTGATGCCGAAGGCTTTACAACCGTTTCTCACACCGTCGGCGGCGTCGCCGGCGTCGATGGAACCGACCGAGTTCGCAATGTTGAACGGCTGCAATTCGCCGATCAAGTGGTGGAGTTGGTTCCGGGCCTCAATGCACTTCCCGTTGGCCGGCCAACAGTCACGGGCTTTACGCAGGTCGGCCAGACGTTCAGGGTTTTGACCAATCCAAACGGATCGGTGGACGGCGTGCCAGACGGGTCGCTGACCGGCGTTACGGATGCCGACAACACGGCAACTGGCGGACTTATTCTGTCGCCGTTCACAGTCTCCTGGCAGGTCGAAACCGGCGTTGGGACCGGCATTTTCGCCGACACCGGGGTGACCGGCCTCACCTTCACGCCAAGCAATAGCCCAGAGGTGAACTATGACGGTCTCGCGATCCGCGCGGTCGTCAGTTACATCGATGGCGCTGGCATCCCGAACTCGACTAGCTCACTCGCAACAGCAGCGCTCATTCCTCCAACCAATCTTTTTGCGACCGAACGTGACGACGTGCTGGTCGGCACTGCCGGCCCCAACACCATCGACGCACTAGGTGGTGATGACACGATCTTCGGGCTTGGCGGCAATGACGATCTGACCGGCGGCACCGGTGACGACATCATCGATGGCGGGGCCGGCAACCAGGATCGCGCAAACTTTACTGGGCTCAGGGCGAACTTTGAGTTTTCCTTAAATCCTGACGGCCAAATCGAGGTTCTGAATCTTCTGACTTTGGAAGCGGATGTCGTCGTTAACATCGAGCGCTTCGTCTTCGACGACGTCGCGCTTACGCTTAACCAGGTCCTCAGTACGATCCCAGACGTTGGGACAGAAAACGCTGACGTGCTCAATGGCACGGCCGGAGACGACGATCTTGCCGGGCTTGGCGGTGCCGACACGATCAACGGGCTTGCTGGCGACGACACGATCGACGGCGGAGCAGGCGCTGACATCATCAACGGCAACGGCGGCGCCGATTCACTCACAGGTGGCCTCGACAACGACACGATCAACGCTGGCGCTGGCGACGACACCATCTTCTGGGCCGTCGGCGATGGCACCGATACGATCAACGGTGGCGCTGGCACGGATCGGTTGCGTATCACTGGCTCCGACGAAGACGAAGTATTCTTTGTTAGCACGGTCGCTGATTACAGAGCCCGCACGAGTGCACCGCTTGCAAGCATTCCTGTTGGTACGGACATTGTCATTTCACGCAGTGCTGGCGGTGGTCCGGAGGTCGTTGTTTCCTACAACGACGGCATCGACGACATCGACATCGCAAGCGGTGGCGGCAACGACGTCTTCACGGTATCGGGCAATTTTGCCAACACGGACCTCGACCCCAACACGATCACGATCACGGGTTCGGATGGCAACGATGTCATCGATATCACCGGGCTGCAATCAGCACACAAGGTCCACTTCATCTCCAACGGCGGCGATGATCGCCTTGAAGGAACGGTGCGCCCGCAAGACATCATCGAACTTGCGCCTGGTATCGCGGCAAGCGACTACCAGATGACCGTGAACGCTGATGGCACCAAAACTTTGTCCCATGGCACGCATTCGGTCACTTTCAACGGCACAGGAACAATCGTCGGTGGCGTTGGTGCGCCGACCGGCGGAGGTGGCGAC
>JANMII010000070.1:0-1658 GCA_031375665.1 Hyphomicrobium sp. | reverse complement strand
TGATAGGTATGAGATTTGTGTGGCTCCCAAAATCGTTCGCCTGCACGTGCGCGTCGGCCAAGTGTGAGTGTCGCGTCAGCGACGAACATGGCGGGCAAAATCAGCGCAGCGGCCCATGACGTTGTGATCGCCACATCGATCATCAAGACGCCCATCAGAAATCCGAGCGGGATGCTGCCCGCGTCGCCTAAAAAAACTTTGGCGTGAGATCGTAAATTCCACACTAGAAATCCAGCTGTTGCGCCGAGGATCGCCGTGGCCAGTGGCGACAAAGGCGTGACCACGCCGCCAACGGCCATGACCGCTAGAAATCCAGCGCAGATCGCCATCGTCTCGGCACCCGCGATGCCGTTGATGCCATCCATGAAGTTGTACAAATTCATCATCCAGACGAGACCGATGATCATGATCAGCCGATCAAGCCAGAACGGCGCGAGCCCTGACAACAGTTGAGATGTGTCCGGAAGTCCTGCTGCAAAGGCCGCGGCGGCTGCCACTTGGGCTGCAAAGCGCAAGGACGACGGCAACGATCGAAGATCGTTAACGAACGATAATCCGGCAAGAGCAAGCGCGAGCCCGACGACAGTTAGGTCAAACGATTGGCCGGTGAGATAGAGAGCTGCGATGGCCGAGAGCAGCAACGGCACCCCACCGCCTTTCGGGATACGTCCGACATGCAACGTACGGTGGTTTTCGTCGGCAACAGCGCCCGCGTGCCGCAACCACGGAATTGACGCACCGGTGGCGACGGCTGCAAGTAAAAAGGCTAACAGCAGAAGGCCAATGCTCATTTTGGCTCCAACCAAAAGGGTGGACAGCGACAAACGCGTTGAACCTTTACAATTGCACGACATCGACAACCGGCACTGCGAAAATACGAGCAACAGGCGGTGTGGAGACGTGTCTGCGGGATCAAATTGCAAGGGTGCTGCGTTGCTAATATCGGTGTGGCGAATAGCTGCTCATGATCGTCAATCCGATGCGCGGCATTTGGTGATGCCGCTAGCCCCGGGCCTTCAAGGCGTCCTAATTCTCGGCTATTTGTGATCTGCTGGGGGTTGGATAGCTTATACCGTGCAACGGTGCCAGAGTTGATCCAACTCGTCGGACGACGTCGCGGGCGACAGCAATGAGCGCCAGCGCAACACGTTCCAAAGTCGGCACACAGAGTACGGCCCGACGTCGCCGACCCTCCCGAGGAAAACATGAAATCGAACGCTTTGAAATCAGTGAAGTTGCCAGCCGACTGGACCGTTGAAACCGTCCTGCCGATCGAACTCGACGGTCGCGAACTCATGCTTGAGGCGCACGCGTTTCAAGGCGAGACCCCAGAACAGCAGGTTATGGTTTTGATCCATCGTGCCAAGGGCGTGCAGCCCGGCACAGTGCCGATGGTGCGTGTCCATTCCGGCTGCGTAACGGGCGACATTTTTCATTCGCTTCGCTGTGATTGCTACCAGCAGCTTCAAGTCGCACTCAAGATGATCACCAGCGAGCCGCTCGGCGCGATCGTCTACGTGCCCTATCATGAGGGGCGCGGAATCGGTTTGTTCAAAAAGATCCAAGCCTACGCGTTGCAGGACGAGGGTCTCGACACGATCGAAGCAAATATCAAGGTCGGCGAGCCTGTCGATAGCCGCGATTATGAACTGGCCGCG
>JANMII010000060.1:0-4309 GCA_031375665.1 Hyphomicrobium sp. | reverse complement strand
TCTAATATAATAACTTTTTCCTGCTCCACGCGGGTTCGGCCAGACGCCACGAGCCGCACGGCCGCCGGATAAAGTTTGTGTTCGGCCTCTAGCACACGCTTTGCCAGCGACACCGGAGTGTCACCCGACAACACCGCAACGGCGGCCTGGGCGATAATCGGTCCGGCATCCATTTCGGGACGGACAAAATGAACCGTGCACCCAGCGATCCGAACGCCCTCGGTCAGGGCGCGCTCGTGCGTATGCAACCCTTTGAATGCCGGCAACAATGACGGATGAATGTTGATCATGCGATTGCCCCACCGGTCGACAAATCCAGCCGTCATCAGCCGCATAAATCCAGCTAACACGATGAGGTCGATATCGGCCGTTTCCAACGATTTCTGCAGGTCGGCTTCAAAAGCGTCGCGGCTGCGATAGGCCTTGTGGTCAAGGGCGATCGTCTGAACATTCTGCTGGCGCGCGAATGCTAAACCCGGCGCATCGGGCCGGTTCGAGATAACGGTGACAATGCGGGCTGGATAATCGGGTTGGCTAGCTGCCTCGAACAACGCCTCCATGTTGGAGCCGCGCCCTGAGATCAAAATCGCGATGTTCTTTTTCGCCGTCATCGCAATTCGCCCCCGATGCTACCGATGTTAGCTGGCAAGCGTGCCGACGTACGTCACGGCCCAAGCTTCGCCTTTGCCTTTGGCTTGCGTTTTAGCGCCGCCCGGCGCTGTCAACGAGCCGACCACCACCGGCTTTTCACCGGCGCTCTGGAGCGCCGCTATCACATCATCGGCTCGCGACGGATCGGTGACCAAGATCATGCCGATGCCGCAGTTGAAGGTACGCAACATTTCAACGTCATCCAGCTTGCCTGCTTGCGCCAGCCACTGAAACACCGGCTGCATCGCGATGGTCGACAGATCGATGCGGGCTGCAACCGTATCGGGCAGCACGCGTGGAAGGTTTTCAGAAAGTCCACCACCAGTGATGTGCGACAGCGCTTTGATGGCTCCAGCCGCCCCGCCGCCACCTGTCGCCCGCAAAGCTGCGAGGATGGCTTTGACGTAGATGCGCGTTGGGATCAGCAACTCTTGAGCGACAGTCGATCGCGATGTGGTCCATGGCGCTTGATCGTGCCACGCAAGATTTGCGTTGGCCAACAAGCGACGAACCAGCGAATAACCGTTGGAATGAACGCCCGACGACGGCAGGCCGATCAAAACGTCGCCCGGCTGCATGTCGCCACGCGGCAGAATTTCGCCGCGCTCGGCAGCACCAACAGCAAAGCCTGCAAGATCGTAATCGCCGGCTTGGTACATGCCGGGCATCTCGGCTGTCTCGCCACCAATCAAGGCACACCCTGCATCGCGGCAACCATGTGCTATCCCTGTAATAACGTCCGTCGCCACGCCAACCGAAAGTTTGCCGGTTGCGAAGTAGTCGAGAAAGAACAGCGGTTCTGCGCCAGCAACCACCAGATCGTTGACACACATGGCAACCAAATCGATGCCAATGGTGTCGTGAACACCAGAGTCGATGGCAATTTTTAATTTGGTGCCAACACCATCGTTGCTCGATACTAAAATTGGGTCTTTGAAGCCCGCGCGCTTCAAATCGAACAAGCCACCGAAACCGCCAAGATCAACGTCGGCGCCGAGACGAGTGGTCATCTTGGCCAACGGTTTAATGGCTTGGACCAGATCATTGCCTGCATCGATATCGACGCCAGCGTCGCGATACGTCGTTGCGTGTGGCGCGTTCGTGTTCTGGATCTTGGAAATGTCGGCGGACATGAAGCCTCTGTGATCGACTGGCGCGAAGGGAGAAATTTTAATCGGCGTCGCCAACAGACAGGTCAATCGGCGTCGCCGACGGGCTAGAGGGAGCCTGATGATGCTGGCATCACCAACTCACTTTTGCCCCATTGCCAAGCCGACATGGCGGTCGTAGCAGCTTGGGGTGGAAGCGGCAATCGCCGCTCAGGATCCAGGCGTCGATCCGCATCCGATCGCTCAGTGCGCGATCATAAACTGCGCGATGCCATCAACGATGATGGCTGTTGAATTCGGACCAGACTGGCTTTTCGTGTGGTCAATTGCGGAGGCGAGGCGGTGTCAAATGTTTCGGTTCGACGGACTGGTGTCGCGACGGCGGGTCGCGCTGTCGCTTTGAGTTTTGCCCTTGTCACCGCCGCTCCGGCTTGGGCCGCAAGCGATAAAGCTTACACCGTTGGCAATTACCCAGTTGAAGCTAGTGCGCAGTCCGCTGTGATGGCCAAAGAGACAGCGATTGCCGAAGGCCAAACCGCAGCCTTCCGATCGCTGCTCAAGCGGATTGTGCCGGTCACCGCTTATAAGCAACTTGCCCGTTTGAAGGACGCAAATGCGGCTGACTTACTATCCGGGTTTTCGGTCCGCTCGGAACGCAATTCGGCGACCGACTATATCGCAGCGCTCGATTTTAGTTTTCATGCGCCAGCGGTGCGCGCGCTGCTGCAACGCGAAGGTATCCCATTCGTTGATGAGCAAGCCGCATCTGTTGTGATCGTGCCGGTGATGCGGCAGGGCAATCCGCCACTCGTCAGTAACGACACGTCGTTGTGGCGCAAGTCTTGGGCAGGGCTTGATCTAACTCATACCGTCACGCCGGTGACGCTCGCCGAATTCAAAGCCGTCATCCATCCCGACACCGTCAAAATGCTGATGGACGGCGATGACAACGGTTTGCGAATTTTGACGCAAGAGTATGGCACCAGCCTCGTCGTGCTCGCGATCGTCGAGCCGGATCTGGCTGGCAAAGCGATGACGGTCACGCTTGCAGGACAGGATGCAATTGGACCCTTGTTGTTAAAGCGCGGCTATCGCATCTCGGATGGTGATGTCGCTTATGCGTCTGAGTTGGCAGCCGTCGTGGCGTTGGGCGTGTTGGAAGGCCGCTGGAAAGCGGTCAAGTCGGGACTGACAGCCGTGAGCACGGCGCCGCCGCCGTCCGACGCGCCAAATGGCGGCCCCGTGTGGGCAGCGAACACCAGCGGCAGTGGTGATCCGGTGAGGGTTGTCGTTGAATTCAGTAATCTAGCGCAATGGGACGAAATGCGGACACAGCTGCTCGACACCAACGGTGTAGAGGCCATGGAAATTGGCGCGGTGTCGGCCCGTAATGCAGAAGTGTCGATGCGTTTTCCAGGCGGCGTCTCGGGCCTTGCGAAAGCGGTTGGTGCTCGTGGACTATCGCTCGGCACTGTCGGTGAAGTTTGGGTGCTGCGGCCGTCAGGATTTTGACGTTGGCGTGCTTAGCGTGCGCGGCCCCACCGCGATTTTGGTTGCAGTGCAAAACGCGCTGCTTGGCGTCGTGGTCACCGGCCTGTCATAACGATTGGTACGCAGCGAGCCGGTCGGTGACAGTTCGGCAAGCGGATTTTTCAGCAAAAAGGCTTGCCATTGCGCCAGCGGTCGGGCTTTTGCTGGCGCGCATGGAACGCGCGCGTTGACGCAATTGCAAATCATGTGAGGGGCATCAATACCCGTCATCAAGAGACCAAGCGGCGGCCAAGCCGGCAACGACAGGACGCAGTGGTGTGAGCATCCCCAATATCATTACGCTCGGCCGGGTGATCCTCGTTCCTGTCGTGTTTTGGTTTCTGGTCTCAGGGCAATTGCAGGCAGCCTTCATTGGGTTTGTCGTTGCCGGCATTTCGGATGCTGTTGATGGCTTTCTGGCCAAGCGCTTTCATTGGGAAACGCAGCTTGGCGCCTATCTCGACCCGATCGCCGATAAGCTGCTGATCGTCTGCATCTTCGTGGCGCTCGGCGTTACCGGCAAGTTGCCGTCGTGGGTCGTGATCATCGTTGTCTCGCGCGATGTTCTCATCGTCATCGCCGTTATACTGTCGTGGCTGCTCGATCATCCAACACCGATGAAGCCGCTGGCGGTCAGCAAAATGAACACAGTCGCGCAGATCGTGCTGGCGGGCATGGTGCTCGCCGATGAAGCGTTTGATTTGCGGCTCGGCGGCCCAGTTCTGGTGCTGATGTGGGTAACGGCTGCGCTCACCATCGCGTCTCTCGTCGCCTATCTGCGCGTCTGGTTGCGCCACATGACGCTTTTTGAATCGACCGGGTCCAAGTCCTGATGACCCATCTCTGTTGCAATGCAACGCCGGGTGCTATGGCTCCGGTGGGCGGACGCATAACGGAGGTGGGGACATGAGCATCGAGCGCAACGTCGTATTCTGGATTTTGGCGGCACTTGCCGTCGGTTTCGCGATCCAGCTTTTGGCGCCGGTGCTGTTGCCATTCGTGATCGGTTTGACGCTCGC
>JANMII010000027.1:0-14367 GCA_031375665.1 Hyphomicrobium sp. | reverse complement strand
TTTACCAAAGGCGGCGTCAAACGCTTCACCTGCTGCCATTTCACAGACAATCTGGCGTCAGGCCGGGTGATTGAAAAACTCGGGTTTCGAGCGACCGGCACGTGCGCTGGCTGGTGCGAAGCGCGACAAATGGATTTGCCGACGCTGCGCTATGAACGCCGACGGCCGTGGACAACGACGATAAAGGCGCTGGCATCATGAATTTTCTCGACCGGGCAAAAATTTACGTCAAATCCGGCGATGGCGGCAACGGGTGCATCGGATTTCGCCGCGAAAAATTCATCGAATTTGGCGGACCCAACGGCGGAGATGGCGGCAAGGGCGGCGATGTCTTGATCGAGTGCGTCGCCAATCTCAACACGCTGATCGACTATCGCTATCAACAGCATTTGAAAGCCAAGTCGGGCGAAGGCGGCATGGGTCAGAATCGGTCGGGTGCCAATGGTGATGATTGTGTGGTCAAGGTGCCGCCTGGCACACAGGTGTTTGCCGAAGACGGCGAGACACTGCTGGCCGATTTAACAACGCCCGGTCAGCGCGTGCTCATAGCCAAAGGCGGCAACGGCGGCTTTGGCAACGCGCATTTCAAAAGCCCGACCAATCAAGCGCCACGCCATGCCAATCCGGGTTTGCCCGGCGAGGAGCTGACGTTGTGGCTGCAGCTAAAACTAATCGCCGATGCTGGCCTCGTCGGCTTGCCAAATGCCGGCAAGTCAACGTTCCTTGCGGCCGTTTCAGCAGCCAAGCCTAAAATCGCCGACTATCCTTTCACAACACTGCATCCCAACCTCGGCGTCGTCCGCGCTGGTGACACGGACTTCGTCTTGGCCGACATTCCAGGCTTGATTGAAGGCGCGCATGATGGCGCTGGACTTGGCGACCGCTTCCTCGGCCACGTCGAACGCTGCCGCGTTCTGTTGCATCTGGTCGATGCGACGCAACCCGATGTAGCAAACGATTACAAAACCGTGCGTCACGAACTCAAAGCCTACTCGCCAGAACTGGCCCGAAAAAAAGAAATCGTTGCGCTTTCGAAGGCCGATGCGCTCGATGCCGAGACGATCAAACAGAAACTAGCTGAGCTTAAAAAAGCAGCGCGAAAAACGCCGCTCGTGTTGTCGGCAGTCTCGGGGCACGGCATGAAAGACGCGCTGTACGCGCTGACCCGCGAGATCACGCGCGCCGATCCCGACGACGACAGCGACGGCGACAGTCACCGCGCTTGGCAACCATAACTACAGCGGCAGTCGTGCTCATCATCTGACGGCGATCCTTAGTGTTCGCCGACACACAACATGACAGTCTTCAGCCGCGCTATAAGATCAATCAGGCGGCCCCGCACTTTACGCGATAAGGTTTCCCGGATTGTCCTCGGCTAGGGAAACGATCAGCTACCATGCTGCATAGAGCAAAAACACCGGTATGGACCTGGGCCATTCCAATCGTCGGCATCGGGCTGTTCGCTGCCGCGACCGCCGTCAATTTTGGTAATGACTTTGCCAGTTCCCCGGTCGGCATCGCGATCGCTGTCGCAATCGCTCCATTGTTGTTGGGTGCTGTTTTTGCAGCCGTCTACCACGCCGAAGAAGCAGCCCACCAAACAGGCGAGCCGATCGGAACGCTCATTCTTACAATTGCCGTCACCATCATCGAGTTGGCGCTGATCGTGTCGTTGATGTTGACCGGCAAGGCGAGCGCATCTCTGGCTCGTGACACCGTCTACGCTGTCATCATGATCATTTGTACGGGGCTGGTTGGCGCTTGCATCGTAGTTGGCGGCCTGCGGTTCCGCGAGCAAACCTTCGATGTGACGTCGGCAAAGATTTACCTGGCGGTCTTGCTGGTCTTGGCATCGCTAACGCTGATGCTGCCAAACTATACGAGTTCGGTGCCGGGCCCCGTCTATTCGAGCAGCCAACTGGCGTTCGTCAGCTCTGTCACCATCGCCCTGTACCTAGTTTTTCTCTACACGCAGACAACATTGCATAAGAATTATTTCACCGGCGAACACGCCGACCTGTTTGAAAGGCAGGCCGATAGCCGGTCGCGATTGCTCCGGGCCATAGCGTTTCTGATCATAGCCTTGATCGCCGTTGTGGTGCTGGCCAAACTGTTTGCAACGGTCATCACCTACGCGATTGCAGGTCTTGGCGCTCCACTGGGCATCACTGGCATCATCATCGCGTTCATAGTGCTACTGCCGGAAAGCATCGCAGCTATCAACGCCGCCAAGCGCGATGATTTACAGAAAAGCATCAACCTTGCGCTCGGCTCATCGCTGGCAACCATCGGGTTAACAATCCCGGCCGTTGGCGTCGCCAACATCGTCATGCAACAACCTTTGATCCTAGGCCTCGATCCGCGCGACACCGCCTTACTGGTCACAACGCTGGGCGCTAGCATCCTGACGTTTGCAACCGGTAAAACGAATGTCCTCTTTGGCTTCGTGCATTTGGTTTTGTTTGGCACGTTTTTATTTTTGGCGTTCGTGCCCTAGATCGAGTGTTGACTGAGACCTACATGGCCCACGGTGGTGGCACGCTCATCGTGTCGAGACGCATGACGCCCTCAAAAGCCAACGCCAGCAAAACCGCTCCGAGGACGGCGACGCCAACTAGAAGTGCGAGTGCGCAAACGTAGGTCGCAATGATTTGATATCTCCCAACTTGTCCTTCACCGACCAACCGCGCCAGTGATCGGCGATCGCGTCCCATTAAAACCGACAGATAGTAACGACGTTTGAAAATTGGCACACTGACGCGGTAGGCAATCAAGTGACTGGCTGGTTCAGGCATGCTTGCTGCTGCCAACGCACGCCGCTGCTCATGATTGAGCGATTGTCGGATCGGCGCTGGTAATCGTGCCATCATGCGTTGAAACGCTGGATGGTGAACGGAATCGTCGGGCAAATTTACGCTTGCAGCGAGGCCGACCGGTGCAATCTCGGTCCAAGCCGGTGCATAGGCAGACCCGACATTTTCAAATCCGCGTTGATAGCCAGATGACATAGCGAACGTTCCGCACGATTGATGGCTTGCCGCGCGACCTGCGCGATTGCACCATCAAAGGCTGCGAGTGTTGAAAATGGCTTTTAAGGATCGAGGTGAAACGGCGCTAACGCTGTCGTTTAACGGTCTGTCCTACAAACGATCCCAGATGTTGTGACGGCACCGGCTATCCCAATGCCGCAACGCGTTAGTAAAGATGCGGATGACAACCGTGATCAATGAGGCGATGACCGGAATTGCTTGCGGCAGCGAGAACATTTGCCGATAACGCTGGCATCCTGCAGTCATCTGAATGATTTCATCGGCCCGACACCATGACCCGCTTACCCGACGCGCGCGATCCACCAGCTGACAACGTGCAAACGAATGGCAGCGTCGCCGGTCGCTCGATCGTGCGACCGGAATGGACGTCGGCACGCCGCATCGTTGTCAAGATCGGCTCGGCGTTGTTGGCAGATCGCACAACCGGGCAACTGAAATCCGAATGGCTGAATTCAGTGATGGATGACGTCGCCGACTTGTCGCGCGCTGGCAAGGACGTGGTGCTCGTCTCGTCGGGCGCGGTCGCTCTCGGACGCCATAAACTTGGCCTTGCGAAAGGTCTGCTTGAACTCGAGCAAAGCCAAGCTGCGGCAGCGGTCGGCCAAATTAGCTTGGCACATGCCTACCAGGAACTCGCCAACGCACGCGGACTGACAGCCGCCCAAATCCTGCTAACGCTTGGCGACACCGAAGAACGCCGCCGCTACCTGAACGCGCGCCAAACCATCGATGTGCTGCTGGCCTTGCGCGCGATCCCTGTCGTCAACGAAAACGATACCGTCGCGACGACTGAAATTCGTTACGGTGACAACGACCGGTTATCGGCGCGCGTTGCGTCGATGGTGTCGGCTGATTGCCTCGTACTGCTGTCGGATATCGATGGCTTGTATACGGCACCGCCGAACGACGATCCAACCGCGCGCCACATTCCGCTGGTGACCGAGATCACGCCCGAGATCGAAGCGATGGCGGGCGATGCGGGCACCGAGCTTTCCAAAGGCGGCATGAAGACCAAGGTCGAAGCCGGAAAAATCGCACTCAACGCTGGCACCAACATGGTCATCACAACGGGAAAGGTCATGAACCCGTTGCGGGCCATTGCCGATGGCGCGAAGGTCACGTGGTTTTTGGCCAAGTCCGATCCGGTGACAGCGAAGAAACGCTGGCTTGCCGGGCAACTCGTTCCAGCCGGGCAAATTTTTATCGATACTGGCGCTGAAAAGGCTTTGCTCGCTGGCAAAAGCCTTTTGCCGGCGGGCGTCACGCGGGTCGATGGCACCTTCGACCGCGGCGACGCCGTGATCATTCGGGCCGCTGACGGCCGCGAACTCGGGCGCGGCTTGATTGCTTACCCCGACGGCGAAGCCCGCCGTATTCTCGGCAAGCGCTCGGGCGAAATCGCAGCCATTCTCGGCTATCGAGGTCGTGATACACTCATTCACCGCGATGACATGGCGCTGCATGCCGGCGTCAGCCGCGCGTAAGCAACGTCGGGAACAGGCCGTCGTTCGTAGGCCATCGTGAATAGGACTGTGATCCATGAATAAGCCCGAACGCATCGACGATGGATCAGCCAGCATTATGAACGCCATCGGACGGAACGCACGCGTCGCGTCTCGCGCCCTGGCCCTTGCCACGACGACGCAAAAGAATACGGCGTTGACCGAAGCCGCCAAAGCCATGCGGGCTGCGACTGAAAACATTCTCGACGCGAACGCACGCGACATCGCTGCCGCCAAGGCCGCAGACCGGCCAGCCGCTTTCATCGACCGGCTAATGCTGGACGCCAAACGCGTTGCGGCAATCGCCAATGGTCTCGATGATATTGCAGCACTCGCCGACCCGGTTGGCACCGTGCTAGCCGATTGGACGCGACCCAATGGCCTGCACTTTCAGCGCGTGCGCGTGCCGCTTGGCACCATTGGCATCATTTACGAAAGTCGTCCGAACGTCACGGCTGATGCCGGTGCCTTATGTTTGAAGGCGGGCAACGCCGCGATCCTGCGCGGGGGATCTGAAAGCCATCATTCGAGTGTTGCGATCCATGCTTGTCTGGTCGCTGGATTGAAAGCCGCCGGATTGCCGACGACTGCGGTGCAGTTGGTGCCGACCACCGATCGCGCGGCCGTTGGCGAAATGCTGAAAGGCCTCGATGGCGCAATCGACGTGATCGTGCCGCGTGGCGGCAAAAGCTTGGTCCAGCGCGTGCAAGACGAAGCCCGCGTGCCGGTGTTCGCGCATCTCGAAGGCATTTGTCATACCTACGTCGATCGCGCCGCCGATCTGGCAATCGCCGTCCCGCTGGTGTTGAACGCGAAGCTGCGCCGGACCGGTGTTTGCGGGGCAACCGAATGCCTTTTGGTCGATCAGCACGCGCCTTCGGGCACGCTCGCAACCTTGGTCAAAGCGTTGCTGGACGCTGGCTGCGAAGTCCGTGGCGATGCCGCGACAAGCGCAATCGATGCACGCGTTGTTGCAGCCAAACCGGACGATTACGGTTTTGAATTTCTCGACAAAATCATCGCGGTCAAAACGGTGGCCGGCGTTTCCGACGCCATCGCTCACATTACTCGCTATGGCTCGCAGCACACCGACGCCATCATCACCAACGATGCTGCAACCGCTGAAACGTTTCTCAACGGCGTTGATTCAGCCATCGTGCTGGTCAACGCGTCGACGCAGTTCGCCGATGGCGGCGAATTCGGCTTTGGTGCTGAAATCGGCATTGCAACCGGCAAGATGCATGCGCGCGGCCCAGTTGGCGTCGAACAGTTGACCAGCTTCAAATACAAGGTGCGCGGCACCGGTCAGATCAGGCCCGCATGACGCACGCCCAATCCGGTTGCCAAACACCAAGGCAGACACGGTGACGCGACGTCTTCCCCGAATGACGTTCGGATCCATGTCCGTTCGACCGCCACCGGCTCACGCCGGCCAACGGATCGGGATTATGGGTGGAAGCTTTAATCCGGTTCATGATGGCCATCGCATCGTGGCTGAAACCGCGATGAAGCGGCTCGCGCTTGATCAGGTCTGGTGGGTGGTGACGCCGGGCAATCCTCTGAAGCCAACCGGCGATCTGGCGACGCTGGAAATGCGCTTGGCCGCCGCCCGCGCGCTCACCCATCAACGGCGGATGGTGGTAACCGGCTTTGAGCGCGAACTCGGCACACCCTACACGGCAGCGACGCTCGCCTTCTTGACGAAGCGCTATCGTGGCGTTCGATTTGTCTGGGTCATGGGCGCCGACAACTTGGCCTCTTTCGATCGCTGGCAACACTGGCGCGAAATCGCCGCACTGATGCCGATCGCGGTCGTCGATCGGCCAGGATGGCGGCATCGAGCGCTGGCGGGGCGGGCCGCACTGGCCCTTGCCCGCTGCCGCAAAAGTGAAGCCACGGCGCGAGGCTTGCCGCAGATTTCGCCACCGGCCTGGGTGTTTTTGTCGAGCCGACTGTCGGGGTTGTCGTCAACGGCCTTGCGTCACGCCGCTCACCACACAGCGCCTGACCGTTAACCGACTGAAATTGCTCGTGATCGGCGAAGACGCCAACCGCCTTAGCGTGCACAGCGCTCCGGTGAAACCGATTGCGAGGACGTCGGCCGATCTTTAATGTACAAGCTCACAGGATGTTGGATTCCTGACCTTTAGCCCGCGCGGGACCCACCAGCAAAGGACGTTGACCGCTTGATCCGATCTACGACTGAGAGTGCCCGACGGGGTACGTCTCCTGCCAAGTCTGCGGCCGGTGCGCCGCGCTCGGCTCAGATGCTCGCCGACATCGTCGCCTGGCTCGACGAAGCGAAGGCCGAGGCTGTTGTCACCATTCCACTCGAAGGTAAGTCGTCACTCGGCGATTACATGGTCGTCGCGACCGGGCGCTCAGATCGCCACGTTGGCGCTATTGCGGAACAACTGCGCGAAAAAATCAAGAGCGTCGGCGAAAGCCGCGTCCGCGTTGAAGGCATGAACACCTGCGACTGGGTC
The DNA here is from genome assembly GCA_031375665.1 of Hyphomicrobium sp. GTDB lineage: Bacteria > Pseudomonadota > Alphaproteobacteria > Rhizobiales > Hyphomicrobiaceae > Hyphomicrobium_B. Next base: position 7,329 of record JANMII010000027.1, on the reverse strand, counting down.
TTGATTGACACCGGCGACATCATCGTCCACGTCTTTCGCCCCGAGGTCCGCGATTTTTACAATCTCGAGAAAATGTGGAAAGCGGAAATCCCGCCCGATGCATCGAGCTCTGATCCCTCGCAGCACTAACGGGCACCAGCTGGCACGCTGTCGCGAACGTAAGGCCATTGCGCCAGCGCACCATTAAGAGCCAGCCGTCATGCGTATCTTCATCGTTGCGATCGGCCGCTTGAAGGACGACGAGGAGCGCGGCATGCTTGCGCGCTACACACAACGGTTTACGCCCGCTGGAAAATCTCTCGGTCTTGGTCCACTAACAACCATCGAATTGATCGAGAGCCGGGCTGCAACAGCTGTGGCGCGCAAAGCCGACGAAGCCGAGCGGGCGCTAAAATCTGCCGCCGACTGCGGAATCAAAATCGCGCTCGATGCCAACGGCCGACAGTACCCGAGCGAAGCGTTCGCAAAACTTTTGAAGCACCACGCCGATGAAGGCGCCAAAGGCTGCGCGTTTCTGATTGGTGGCCCTGATGGTCATGGCGACGCTGTGCTAAGCGCATGTAATCTCACACTGTCGCTTGGGGCGATGACGCTTCCGCACGGCTTGGCGCGGGTCGTGCTGAGTGAGCAGATCTATCGTGCAGCGACCATCCTGTCGGGCCATCCCTATCATCGGGCGTGACGGTATGGGCGGGCGTGAGATTGGCAGTGTCACTTTAGACCTGGAGCGCAAGCACGGCTTGCCGCCCATCATCGATGCCGCATCCCGCGTTTTGATCCTCGGCACACTGCCAGGTGACGCGTCACTGGCAGCTCAGCAATACTACGGACATCCGCGCAATCATTTTTGGCCCATCATAGCCTCGGTGTTGGGCGAGGACGTGCCAACAACTTACGCCAATCGCTGCACAATGCTTTTACGCCAACGCATTGCGGTCTGGGACGTGCTGCGATCCGCAGTTCGCGCTGGCAGCTTGGATCAAGCCATCAAAAATGCCGAGGCAAACAATTTTGCCAGCCTGTTTGAAAGCTTCCCCAAGATCAAGACGCTGATCTTCAACGGCCAAAAAGCCAGCGCGCTTTATCTTCGGCATTGCCTGAGGTCTCAGGAGCTGACGGCCATCACCCACGAAACCGTCATTGTGCCGTCCAGCAGTCCGGCGAATGTGCTGGCCATCGATCAAAAAGCGGCGCACTGGCGTTCAACTTTACTCGCCGCTCTCGCGCGTTAGACCGTAACTTTTGACCAGCGCCCAGATGTGATCTGGGACCATGTGCTTGACGCGGCGCGGGTGGGCGCGGCGCAAATGCAGCACCGTCTCGATGGCTTTCATCTCAACGCGCGCGCGCGCGAATTCCAAACCTTTGGGCCCGATTCGCGGCATCAACCAGCCCATGATCGGACGCAACCAATTCGGCATCGAGCGTAACGGAAGCCCGCCTGCCGCAAGCTCCACGTTTTTCATAAAGCCTTTGACCGGGCTTGCGCGGTTGCCTGAACTGCCCGGTGCCGCGACGATGACTTCAGAGCCAAGCAGTTGCAAAAGTTCTTCGCCTCGATCGTTGCGAACGATCACCCACTGCTGGCCCTCGCCACCCATGTAGCCGACCGTGATATCGGCCAGCACGTTGGTGTAGTCGACGCACGTGCGGCACGTCATCGGAAAGAAATCCGCCGGCAGTTTCGACAGCGGCAACATTAGAAACGGAATTTCTTTTTTCCGCCCATCCGTAAATCGCAGCTCAACGTGATAGTCGGCGCGGAATTCTAGGTAGGTAATGCTAGCGGGATCGGCTGACAGCAATTCGAGAAAGGCATGGAAGTTTTCAGTTGTGGTGTTGTCAGAGCATGGCGTGCCGATGACATACAATCGCTCAAGGCCCAATTCGGTTTCGAGTGCGCGCAGCGCATAGACCTGACAGGGAATACCGATCACAGCCAAACGCTTGAAACCGAGATCGCGCGCTGGCTCAAGCAGGGCGAGAAGCGGCGCATATCCCATCCGCATGCCGCGACACGCAGCCATATCCTCCGCCCGCGTAACGATCACCGGGCGCGGACGCCAACTGTCGTTGGCATCGGGCGCCATTGTCAAAACAGCATCCACCGCACCTGTTTCAAGCAGCCGTTCGGCGATGCGCGTTGTGATGCCGGTCCATTGTGCGCCGGGTTGAGGATTGGCAAGACGGGCGCGAACCATGCGACGGAACGGACCGAAGTGGACCTCATCAATCCGTTGCGGATCGCGTGCTCGGCCATGAATACGCGTCTCTAAAGTCGGATACTCCGGCGTGATGAACTGGCAGGCGCGACCGCAGCGTTTGGGATCAGACGACCGCGAGATGCCGCAGTCGGTGCATAAATCTCGGGGAGCGGGTGCTGCGAACTCCGGAGCAAGTAACCCCGCCGACTGTGGTGCATCCATTGCCAAGCTGGCCCCAAAATCATCAACCACGACGCCCCGACCGCGCACAGCAACCAAGCCGAAGTCGCCCACAATCGCAAGACTAAAGGGTCAAGTCGCCTAGAACTTGGTGGCGAAGTATTCGGTGGCAAACGGCGGCAGCACCCTCTTGAACGCGGCTGCCAGATACGTTGGCGTCGTCACGTAATAGCGTCGCTGCGGGCGCGGACTTTCGACCGCATGGATCAAGCGCTTGCTAACGGCCGACGGCTCCAGCTTAAACACCGACTGGCCGCCAGCTTTCATGCTCTCGAGCCGCATCAAATACTTTTCGCGATGGGGTGAGTTGTCGATGTCGATGTGCGAAACAAAACGCTCCATCGCACTTTCGACAAAGCGCGACCGGATGGGCCCCGGCTCAATCAGAGAAACTTTAATCCCGGTATCGGCAAGCTCCAGTCGCAAGCAGGTCGATAAAGCTTCAAGCGCATGCTTTGAAGCACAATAGGGCCCGCGATAGCTGACAGCGACAAAGCCGAGGATCGACGAACATTGCACGATGCGGCCCGACTGGTTGCGCCGCATCGAAGGAATCAGCCGCCGCGTCAGGTCGTGCGTGCCAATGACGTTGACTTCGAATTGTTCGCGCAGGATTTCGGGCGTGATGTCTTCAACGGCACCCGGTTGGCCAAAGGCCGCGTTGTTGAAAACCGCGTCCAGCTTGCCGTTGGTCAGGCGCAGCACATCGACGGCACAGGTGGCGATCGAATGTGGGTCGAGCAATTCGAGATATAGCGCCTCGACCCCTTCTTGCGATCTAAGCCGAGCCAGATCCTCGGGCTTTCGAGCCGTCGCGATCACACGCCACCCCCGCGCCTTCATCGTTCGGACCGCGTCGAGGCCGATACCCGACGAACAGCCCGTAATCAGGATCGAGCGAGACATGCGGTTTCCTCGTAGCTGTATTAAACATCGCCATTGTCAAATGAAACGAGCGCGTTTGGCGGTAGACCAGCGCCGTGATCAACTGTCGGTTGCGCTGTGTCAACGGGTTGGACCGCACAGCTTTGACGGACCGTTTTAACAACCAGCATTTAAGGGCAGCCAAGACCGTTCCTAACAAAAATGGACGGAAGCAGGACGCCTGTCCCACTCCCGCCCAAATAGAACAACCCGAACGACCGATGGTTAGTTGGCGCCTTCCAACAAGCGACGGGCGATGACCTGCGCCTGAATTTCGGCTGCACCCTCGAAGATGTTGAGAATACGGGCATCGCACAGCACGCGGCTTATTGGATACTCGAGCGCGAAACCATTACCGCCGTGGATCTGCAGCGCGTTATCGGCGTTGGCCCACGCCACACGCGCACCGAGCAACTTCGCCATACCGGCTTCAAGATCGCAGCGACGGCCAGCATCTTTTTGACGCGCCGAGAAGTAGGTTAGCTGGCGCGCAATCATGGTTTCAACAGCCATCATCACGACCTTGTTGCGCACGCGCGGGAACTGATAGATCGGCTTGCCGAACTGCACGCGATCAAGCGCGTACTTGAGGCCGAGATCCATAGCCGACTGGGCAACGCCAACGGCGCGTGCCGCTGTCTGAATGCGCGCACCCTCGAAGGTGTTCATCAGTGCTTTGAAGCCCTGACCTTCCGTGCCGCCCAAAAGGTTTTCTTCAGGCACTTGGAAATCATCAAACGAGATGTCGTATTCCTTCATGCCGCGATAACCCAGCACTTCGATCTCGCCGCCGCTCATGCCATTCGCTGGAAACGGTGTCTCGTCGGAGCCGCGCGGCTTTTCAGCCAAGAACATCGACAATCCCTTGTAGCCAGGCTCGTTCGGGTTGGTGCGGGCCAACACCGTCATCACGTCGGCGCGGACGGGATGCGTGATCCAGGTTTTCTGACCGGTGATGCGATAGACGTTGCCATCTTTGACGGCACGCGTTTTGAGCGACGCCAAATCCGAACCGGTGTTGGGTTCGGTAAACACAGCCGTTGGGAGCGTTTCGCCCGACGCAATTTTTGGTAGATACTTTGCTTTTTGCTCCGGCGTACCGTTGTGTAGGATCAGTTCGCCAGCGATCTCGGATCGCGTGCCAAGTGAACCAACACCGATGTAACCGCGCGACAGTTCTTCGGAGGCAACGCACATGGCTTCTTTGCCAAGGCCCATGCCGCCGTATTCTTCCGGCAACGACAAGCCGAAAACACCGAGGTCAGCGAGTTTCTGGACGACCTCGAGCGGAATGTAAGCGTTCTGCAAATGCCATTCGTGGGCGTGCGGATTGACCTCATCGAGGCAGAAACGGCGCATCAAATCTTGGATCTGGGCGTGCGTCTCATCGAGGCCAGTATCGCCGAAAGTCATTGCGTCGGGCTGGGCTGCAATCAGGTCGGCAAGGCGCGCTTTGACATGCTCCGACCCGCCCTCGGCGATTAGGTCCGAAACAGAATCTTCAAAACGGCGCAGCTCAGTTTTCGAGACACCCATCTGTTCGGCGCGAATGATCTCGATCTGGCTCATTGGAATGCCGCCAGCGATCTGGGCGCTGTATTCGGAAAACGCGGCAGCCAGCAAGAGCTGCTCCATCTCACCAAGGCGTCCGTCGCGCTGCAGAGTCGCTGCCCAATCGTGCATCTGACGCAGGCCCTCGACGGCGGTCGCGATCCACGCCAAGCCATGGGCGACATGCTGGGCGTTGTCCATGCCGCCAGCCTCTTGGATTTTGATCCGAACGCCAGCTTTCGCGGCGAGCAGCACACGGTCCGCTGAACTGACAGCTTCACCACACCGCTCAATCAACCGGTCCGGCCCGGCGGCTAAGATGCTGGTTTCGACTTTCAGCGGCGCAACGGACATGGGGTGATCTCCTGAGGCGTTAACCGGTTCGCGCATGGTCGCCCGGTATAAAACAGATTGCGGCAATTTAGACTTATGCCTGGATCTAGCAACCGCTAGCCGCGCGACGTTTTTGCGCGCGAACTGATCGTACCGAACATATTCTACCGCCAAGGTTATTCGCGCTGCGCTGCGGTGCGGATCACCTTGCCTGCACGATTGCATTTAGCAGAGTGATAAGCCGCGCGTTGAGCGCTCAAAGTGTAGACCTTGGCCAAGCCAGCCTTTAGGGTCCGCGCGGCTCAAGGCTGGCTTCGCTACAGCGTTGGCACCCGCTGGCCCCCGTCACTCCAGACTTACGTTATTGGTCGAAAACGCCGACTAAAAGCACAGGACAATCAATGGCACGAATTCGTGCGGTTTGGGATGCCCTTTACCGCGTTTATGAGCACTCTGGGTTTGCCCTCGCTGGCGCCGTCGCGTTCTCGTTTGTCGTCTCGCTCTTTCCATTCTGCATTTTTCTTGGTGCGCTGTCGGGCGTGTTTGGCGGCCGCGAATTGGCTGATCAAGCGATCGGCCAGTTGTTCGACATTTTGCCCGAGCCAGTCGCCAAGGGTCTGACACCTGAGATCAACGCCATCATGGGGTCGAGCCGCATCGACCTGCTGACAGCCAGCGGATTTCTCGCCCTGTTTTTTGCGACCAGTGCCATCGAAACCATGCGGGCGGCCCTTAACGGCGCCTACCGGGTCCACGAAACCCGCACTTATCCGCTCTGCTTACTGATTTCGATGGCGTTCGTGTTCGTGAGCGCCTTGAGCATCTTGGTGTTGACCTGGGCCGTTGTTTTTGGCCCAGGGTTAGCGGCCCGTTTTCAACCGGGATGGGCCAAGACCATGCTCGATTCAAGCTGGCTTGGCCCTGGCATCCGCTACGTGCTGGCTGGTGCCGTCATCGCGATCCAATTGTTCGCGTTCCACATCTGGCTTGCGGCCGGCCAACGACGCTTCCAGGATGTGTGGCCGGGCGTTGCGCTGTCGATCGCTCTATGGCTGGCTTTGGCTGGGCTGTGGTCACACTATCTCGAAATCACCAACTATTCGCTGTTCTACGCTGGCCTATCGCAACTCATGGTCGCGATGATCTTTTTCCAATTCACGGCAATCGCCATCATCTTGGGCGCTGAATTCAATCGCGGGATCATCGAAGTGAAACGGATGCGACGCGAATCCGGCGCGCGCAAATTGGTCGCCAACCACTGAATGCGCCGTTCAATTTGATCGCTGAAAACAAAAAGAGGCGGGTCTGTTTTGACCCGCCCCTTTCGATGGCCTTTCACAAGCGACCCTGATCAGCCGAGATGGCTACCAGCCTCGATGCAATCCTCAACGGTGCGCAGGCCCGTTGTCGGAGCCGACACCAGCACCGCCATGTTTCCAGGTTTATGCTCGTTACGCATCATGCGCATGTGCGCTTTCGGAATTTGCTCCCATCCAAACACTTCCGACATGCACGGATCAATACGCCGCTCCACGACCAGTTTGTTGGCTTGAGCGGCCTGCTGCAGGTTCGCAAAGTGCGAGCCTTGCAGACGCTTTTGATGCATCCACAAGTAACGCGCGTCCATCGTCAGATTGAAACCGGTGGTGCCAGCGCAAATCACCACCATGCCACCGCGCTTGACGACCTGGACTGATACCGGAATGGTCGATTCACCGGGGTGCTCGAACACGCAATCGACGTTGACGCCCTTGCCGGTGATCTCCCAGATCGCTGCGCCGAATTTGCGCATGTCCTTGAGCCAGACGTTATATTCAGGCGAGCCGACCTTTGGCAGCTGACCCCAGCAATCGAACTTCTTACGGTTGAGCACGCCCTTGGCGCCAAGCTGCATCACGAAGTCGTTTTTGTCGTCCTCTGATACCACGCCGATGGCGTTGGCACCCGACGTTGCGCACAACTGGACGGCGAATGCGCCGAGGCCACCGGCTGCACCCCACCCCAACACGTTGTGGCCCGGCCGCAGCACGTGCGGGCGATGGCCAAACAACATGCGATATGCAGTGGCGAGCGTCAG
>JANMII010000019.1:0-18506 GCA_031375665.1 Hyphomicrobium sp. | reverse complement strand
GCCGATCTAAAGGTACAGACATGGTGGAGGAAAGCGATCTCGACTTAAGACCACCTGACGGCTGAAGCGGCGTGTCGCGCTTAAACCAAGTAATACGCCATGCCCGCAAGCAGCACGATTAGCGCAATGATTGCGATCTTTGCGAGCCGCAAAAACCCGAGATAGGTCCGGTCGTGCTCGTTGTAATCCATGGCGGGGTGGCCGCCCGAGGTATCGACACTCACGTTTTGATCTCCCCTTTTATCCGACATTTTTGCCACTGTGTCGTATCCCAAGAGACCGCCCGCATCAAGCGGGCAGGTCGATGTCGTGACGTCTTGTAGAACCTAGATCGAGCCAGCGTTGCTCCGATGGCCGGCCAGAGACAGGCGCGTATCGGGTCAGCAGGCGAGACACCAAACCGGCTAAACCGCCACCTGCGTGCCGACCTCGACCACACGGTCAGTTGGAATTTGGAAGTACGTCGTCGCATCCTGCGCCGATCCAGCCAGCGCAATGAACAATCGCTCCTGCCAGCGCGGCATCTCCGAGCGTGACGTTGGCCGCAACGAGCGCCGCGACAGGAAGAACGACGTCGAGCCCATGTCGATGTTGCAGTCTTTGCGGCGACAGGTTTCTAGAATTTTCGGTACGCTTGGTGTTTCCATGAAACCGTAACGCGCGATGATGCGAATGAAATGATCTGAAATCCGCTCGACCGTAACGCGCTCATGGCGTGCAACGCGCGGCGTTTCCTCGGTCTTGATCGACAGCATGATGTTGCGTTCATGCATGACGCGGTTGTGTTTCAAATTATGCAGCATCGATGTTGGCGCTGCATAGGGATCACCCGTCAAGAACACGGCTGTGCCGGGAACACGGTGCGGCGGCTTAGCCTCAAGTTTGCGAACCAGCCAGTCGAGGTCGGCTTCGTTGCGCCGCGTCTGCTTGGCGAGAACGCGCGTGCCGCGAACCCAGGTGTACATGATCAGGCCAAGCATGGCGGCGATCATCAGCGGCACCCATCCGCCCTCTAACAGCTTGAGCAGGTTCGCTGACAGAAACACCTGTTCGATCAGCAGGAACGGCACCATCAACGCCGCCGACTGCCACAACGACCACTTCCAGCACCGCCAAACGACAAAGAACGCCATCAAGCTATCGATCACCATCGCAGCCGTCACCGACACGCCGTAGGCGGCAGCAAGATTTGACGACGACTTGAACGTCACGACCGCCACCACCACTGCGATGAACAGGAACCAGTTGACGCGCGGCATGTAAATCTGGCCGGCCATGCTTTCCGACGTGTGGCGGATTTCAAAGCGCGGCACGAGACCGAGCTGGATGGCCTGCCGGGTCAGCGAAAATGCGCCCGTGATCACGGCCTGACTTGCGATGACTGTCGCGAATGTCGACAGGATCAGCATCGGGATCAACGCCCAGTCGGGATACAGCTTGTAAAACGGGCTATCGAGTGCAGCGGGATCGCTCAGCACCAAAGCGCCCTGGCCAAAGTAGTTGAGCAGCAGGGCTGGAAAGACGAACAAGAACCAGGCGGTTTGGATGGGTTTGCGACCAAAGTGGCCAAGGTCGGCATAGAGCGCCTCCGCACCGGTCGCGGCTAGAAAAACTAAGCCCATGATGGTCAGACCCATCGCGCCGTGGTTCCAAACAAACATCACGCCCGCCAACGGATTGAGCGCGGCCATGACTCGCAAGTTATCGCCAATATGGAGCAGCCCGCCAATGGCGAGAACTGCGAACCAAACGGCCGTGATCGGACCAAAAAACGTCGCCATGCGGTCGGTGCCGCGGGCCTGCATCCAGAACAAAACCGAGATAATCACCAGCGACACCGGGATGACCGCGCGCTCAAGTTGCGGGGCGACCAGCTTCAAGCCTTCGACCGCCGACAGCACGGAGATCGCCGGCGTGATGACGGCGTCACCATAAAAGAACGACGCACCCGCAACGCCGAGTGCCAGCAACAGCGGCGACGACCGTTTTGCAACCGCTTGCCCCAGCGCCATCAGCGCGAATGTGCCGCCCTCGCCTCGGTTATCGGCACGCAGCAGCACGATGACGTACTTCGCGGTGACGATCAGGATCAAGACCCACAGGATCAGCGATAGCACGCCGACAACCGCTTCACCCGTCGAGATGCCGCGACTGTGGGCTGCGTGGATGGCCTCGCGGAAGGCGTACAGCGGACTGGTTCCAATGTCGCCAAAGACAACGCCAATCGATCCGAGAACCAGTGGCCAGAACGCCTGGGTTTTGTGATCGTCAGCAACGCCGCCGTCTTGGCCGGATTTGCCTGCGCGCGTCTGTGCCATCAGGCACCTCGCAATTGAAAGCTGCGTTGCAGCACGGGTGCGGGCTCTTACTCCCGCCAGTCCGTCTTGGGAAGCAGCTAAATCTTACGGACAGTCAGGCGCGACCACTTGACAGGCACGTGAATGACCCAAGCACCCAGTCGCTCCCTGGCGGGCACGCGCCCGTGCACGTGCCCGCGAGGGTGTTACATGTTCGGTGCCCGGTCCATGGCCTCCAATTCGTCAATCATGCCTTCAAGGACCTTAAGTCCCTTATTCCAGAACTCTGGATCGCGGGCATCGAGCCCGAACGGGGCCAAAAGCTCCGAATGGTGCTTGGAGCCGCCAGCCTTCAACAACTCAAAATACTTGGTCACAAAGTCGGGGTGCGCCTCGGCGTACAAACCGTAGAGCGAGTTCACTAAACAATCCCCGAAGGCATAGGCATAGACATAAAACGGCGAGTGGATGAAGTGAGGGATATAGGTCCAATAGACTTCATAGCCATCACCAAGCTCGATCGCTGGGCCGAGGCTCTCGGCTTGGATCTCAAGCCAGATTGCGTTGATGCGATCGGCTGTCAGTTCGCCCTCGCGACGCGCCTCGTGGATGCGACGTTCAAACGTGTAGAACGCAATCTGGCGGACCACCGTGTTGATCATGTCCTCAACTTTGGAGGCGATCATCGCTTTCTTTTCGCGCTGCGTTTTGGTCTCAGCTAACAGCGCGCGGAAGGTCAACATCTCGCCAAACACCGATGCGGTTTCGGCCAGCGTCAACGGCGTCGGTGCCAGCAGTGGGCCCTGGTCGCGCGCGAGCATCTGGTGAACGCCGTGGCCAAGCTCGTGCGCCAACGTCATCACGTCGCGCGGTTTGCCGAGGTAATTCATCATTACGTACGGGTGGACCGAGGGCACGGTTGAAGCTGAGAACGCGCCCGGCGCTTTGCCCGGTTTCACCGCTGCATCGATCCAATCCTTGTCGAAGAATTGTTTGGCGATCGACGCCATTTCTGGCGCAAACCCGCTGTAGGCCGACAACACAATTTTTTCAGCTTCAGGCCACGCAATGACACGCTCCGGTCGGTCTGGCAGGGGCGCGTTGCGATCCCAGAACGACAGCTTATCGCGACCGAGCCACTTGGCCTTCATCGCGTAATAGCGATGCGACAATCGCGGATAGGCTGCACGGACACTCTGCACCAGCGCGTCGACGACCGGCGCTTCAACGCGGTTGGCCAAATGGCGGCTATCGGCAACATCTTTGAAGCCATGCCAGCGATCCGAGATTTCTTTGTCTTTGGCCAACGTGTTCGTCATCAGCGTGAACAGCGGCAGGTTGGCGCGAAACACCGCTGAGAGGGCGTCTGCTGCAGCCTTGCGCCGGGCTGGTGATGGGTCGGACAGCAAATTCAGCGTTGGCTCAAGCGCCAGCGGCTCGGCTTCACCGGCCACTGAAAACTTCAAACTCGACATCGTTTCGTTAAACAGTCGCGTCCAGCTGCCACGCGATGTCTGCGATTTCTCGGTAAACAGCGTCTCGATTTTTTCGTCGAGCTGATGGGGCTTTTCTTTGCGCAGGTCGTCGAACCATGGCTTGAAGCGCGCGAGATCAGGATGCGCTAAGGCTTTCGCGAGCGCCGCCTCGTCGATCTGGTTGAGTTCAAGCTCAAGAAAAATCAGATCGGTCCAGGTCTTCGTCAACGCTTCTGAGATGTCGCCATAGAATTTCGCGCGCGCTGGATCGGCCTGGTTTTGTGCGTAATACAGCCCCGCGTAAGATCCAAGCTTGCCGAGCAGGTCGGAAAGCTTCTCATAGTCCGTGACGGCGGCCGCCAAGTGACCGCCGTCGCTCGCCAGACCTGTTGCAAGGCTGGCAAGCTTGCCTTGGTACGCAGCCTTCATGCGGGCTGCTTCTTTAGCGCCAGCCTCGAGATCGCGCTTGATCTCGGGGGCATCTGGACCCGTGTAGAGATCCGACAAGTTCCAATCCGGCATACGGCCGAGAGCTGCAGTCGTGGGATTGCCGGATTGAGTGCTCGCTTGCACTGCCGAGGTCGCGCTCGATGGAGCGGGAGGAGCGGCGGCACCACGTGTGGCTTCATTGATTAACATTGGCGAGTAGACGCGCATCGTTTCAGAAACTCCGGTCGTGGAAGCGAATAGGTGATTTGGATCGCGGCGACGTTTAGCACAGTGCAGCGCGGCGTGTGAATGACGATGGGACGCCAAACTGCAACGTGAAAAAGCTCACCTGGGGGTCGATGTGGTAGACGCCGCCGCCAGCGGCGAGATCGTCATTGTAAAATTCAGAGCAAAAGCCAGAGCCACCGCACTTTGCCTGTAAAAAACGTGGCACAACGCAACGATCCGTTTACCCTTGTGGGGCACTCTACCGGCTGTTGAGTAAGTTGTCAGTCAAGAGGTGTCCGATCCTGGATCACCTTCGGAGCCGTCGCTCCCGGCTGGCGTGTAACAGTCGAGTTCGTAGCGTCCATGTCAAAGCGTGTTTTGATCGTCGATGACGATCCTGCCCAGCGTCGCATTCTCGAAGAAACGATCAAACGTTTTGGCTTCGCGACCAAGACCTGCGGATCTGGCGAACAAGCCATTCAAATTCTCGAAGGCGACGAGCGCGAAAATGTGTCGCTCGTGCTGCTTGATTTGATCATGCCGGGCATTGACGGCATGGCCGTGCTCGACCGCATCGGTCACAAGCCCGGCACGCCACCGATCATCGTGCAAACTGCCAACGGCTCGATCGAAGCTGCGATCAACGCCATGCGGGCTGGCGCTGTCGACTTCGTGGTCAAACCAGCAAGTCCTGAGCGCCTTGATGTTTCCATCAAGAGCGCCCTGAAAATCGAAGCGCTGGCTGGCGAAATCAACCGCATCAAGAAGAAAGTCGAAGGTATGCTGACCTTCAACGATCTGGTTATGCGGGGCGAAGCCATGCGCCGCGTTATCACGCTTGGCAAGCGCGCAGCAGCCTCCAACATCCCAGTGTTGATCGAAGGCGAAAGCGGCGTTGGCAAAGAACTGATCGCACGCGCCATCCAAGGCGAAAGTGAACGCGCGGGTCGGCCATTCATCACCGTCAACTGCGGCGCTATCCCCGAGCATCTCGTCGAAAGTATTCTGTTTGGTCACGAGAAGGGATCGTTTACAGGCGCCGTCGATAAACGCATTGGCAAATTCCAAGAAGCCGACGGCGGCACGTTGTTCCTCGACGAGATCGGCGAATTGCCACTCGAAGCCCAAGTCAAATTGCTGCGCGCGTTGCAAGAAGGCGAGATCGACCCGATTGGTTCGAAAAAGCCCGTCAAGGTCAACTTCCGGCTGATTTCAGCAACCAATCGCGACATGATCCAGCACGTCAAGGATGGGAAATTTCGCGAGGATCTTTTCTATCGCCTCAACGTGTTCCCGATCTTCGTGCCGCCATTGCGCGAACGCATTGATGACGTGCCAGAACTCGCCCGCCACTTCGCAGCTCGCTTTTCAGCCGAAGAAGGCAAGCGGATCGCAAATTTCAGCGATAACGCGATGCGCTTGCTGCAATCCTATACGTGGCCGGGCAATGTCCGCCAGCTTGAGAACGCTGTGTTTCGCGCCGTTGTGTTGTCCGACACGTCGGAATTGACGGTTGCGGAATTCCCCCAGATCGCAGCCCACGTTGACGGCTTCAGCACTGAAATTCCGGCAGCACCCACAGTTCTTCAAAAGCCGCTCGCCTACACCGGTCCGGCATTGATTGGGGCGGAAAACACCGTGCCCCAAACCATGGAACTTCGCACGCCGTTTTCTGCTAGCTCACTGGGCATCACGGCCGTCGCCGAAGATGGCGAAATTCGTTCGCTCGAAGCCATGGAGGCTGACATGATCCGGTTGGCGCTTGGTCGTTATCGCGGCCACATGACGGAAGTCGCCAAGCGGCTCAACATTGGCCGCTCGACGCTTTATCGCAAAATGCAAGAGTACGGCCTCGAGCCGCGCGCCAACTGATCTATGTGCGCGACGCAAAATAGCGGCGGGCGAGAACGGCCGTCATGATCACGTCATAGAGCGTACCTGGGTCTGGTGGGACGGCCGGGTGCGCCTGGGAGAGAACCGTCTCACCACCATTTTTTCAATGACGGGCCACGTCAGACAATAACGCGACGGCAGCGCAACGGCAGCGCGACACCAATTGTGATGCTCACTGTGACACTGGGAAGTCGTTTTGACGACGCTGAATAGCAACAGTTTCGCCATGGCGGCGCTCGATGTTGGTGGTCAATGATGGCTTAGCTGGGTAAGATGAAGGACACGAAATGCGTGTCACGTCCTGCTGGTCGGTTCCAGGTTCTAAGCGTTACAAAAGGGTGCTGGTGAATGCGCGGTAAGTATCGGATTGCAATTGGCGCCCTATCGGGTTGGGTGCTACTTGCTCCGGCCATTTTGATCGCGCCGGTCGCAGCACAGAATCGCGGGCCAATCACCGCGCCTGACGATGTGCCGTGGGACGAAATCGATCGCGTTCTGCAGGAACAGCCAGAAGCCGCCGACGACGCGATCGCTCCGCCAACCGTCGCAGAACCGAGCGCTACACGACGGCCTGAACTTGCCAGAGGCGATTTGGGCGGCGACCGTTTGGCTCGGCCGCCATCCGTTGAGCCAGATCTCCAACCACCGCAGGGTATCGTTTCGCCGCCAGCTGTCAGCGAAGCAGCGCCGAAAACGATGGCAGCAGCGCCATCCGACACAACTCCATTCGAAGATCCAGGCGATGGTCCAGCAGCGAGTGATCAGGGCGACATGCCACCAGCGGTCGCGCCGCCAGTAAATGAGCCTCAAGCGCCAGCGCCGACACCGGCCGCAGCACCCGTCGTCTACGATGCGAGCAAATTTTATTTGCCGATCAAAGCGTATTTCGCGACCAAAGCTTCGGTGACGCTCGCCACGTTCGATCGCTCCGACCGTGACACGTTGGCGGCATTTTATGAGACCCGTCTCGGCGAGCCGCTTTGGATCACCAAGTCGGGCTTCAACGCAGCGGCTGCACAGCTGATTGCTGAATTAAAGGCTGCCGATGATTGGGGTCTGGACGCCGCCACATATCAAATTCCAAATCTTGCGCGCATCGGTGCCGGTGACTTTAGCGACGAAGATCTCACCGACGCCGAGGTCAAACTGACCCTCGCTGCCATGGCTTACGCACGCCATGCCCGCGGCGACCGTATCTCTGATCCAACGACACAGCTGACATCTTATATCGATCGCAAACCCCAGTTGATCGATCGCCGTGCCGTCTTGGATGGACTTGCGGCGGCAGCCGACACGAGCGCGTATTTGCGTTCGACGCATCCCCAGCACCCGCAATTCGAGTTGTTGCGCCAGAAATTGATCGCAGCTCGTGCCGAGCCGGTCGAAAAGGCGCCCGAGCGCATTCCGCGTGGTCCAACGATCAGGCCCGGCAAATCACATTCACAGGTGGCATTGATCCGAGCCCGCCTGAAGGTCGCAGAGATCGGCATGAAACCCGACGGCACGGCAGCAAGCGAAACCTATTACGACGAAACGTTGGTGCGCGCCGTCATACGTTACAAAGAACAAAACGACCTCAACCCGACGCCCAACATCGATGCCGAATTGCGCGTTGCCTTGAACAAACCAGATGAAATTTCGCCAGCGCTGCTGGTCGCCAATATGGAGCAGTGGCGCTGGATGCCAGCGAACCTCGGCGACACCCACGTGGCCGTCAACATCCCTGAATTTATGGTCCGCGTCGTCAAGAACAACACCGTGATCCATTCCGAGCGCGTGGTGACAGGCCAAATTTCGACCCAGACACCGGTTTTTTCAGACGTGTTACGGACCGTCGTTTTCCAGCCCTCATGGACCGTTCCGAATTCGATCAAAGTCAACGAGTTGCTGCCGCGCCTGCAAGCTGGCGGCAATCCGATTGCTGGACGCGGATTGGAGATCAAACGCAATGGCCGTTCGATCGATCCGTGGGATATCGATTGGTATTCGCGCGACATTCGCAACTACGACATCTATCAGCCGCCTGGTTCGAGTAACGTGTTGGGTGTGGTGAAGTTCATGTTCCCCAACAAGCATGCCGTCTATTTGCACGATACGCCGAGCAAGAGCTTGTTCAACGAGGCCAGTCGCACATTCAGCCACGGCTGCGTCCGTGTCCGCAACCCGGTCAAGCTTGCCGAAGTGTTGATGGCCGAAGACAAAAACTGGGATCCGAAAAAGGTCAAAGACGTGCTGACTCGCGGGCCAGCCAACAATGACGTGGCGCTCGACCGCACCCTTCCAATTCACCTTACCTATTTTACGGTGTGGGTCACCGATACCGGCGAAGTTCGTCGCTTCGCGGATGTTTATGGTCATGAGCAACGCATCAAGCTCGCGCTGGCAGGCCGCTTCGACGATATCGACAAAAACCGCGATCACCTTTTGCCAACAGAAGTTCCGGTGGCATCGGCCCGGCCTCGCACGCGCAGGGGCGTCTACTACGTCGACGAGTACGGCAACTACCGCGAGACACGGCAAGTCCGTCCGCGCGGTGGCGCTGGCTACTACTACACGTACGGCGGTCAGGTGCCAAAACAGCTGCGACAGAAGAAAAAGCAACCGTCGTTTGGCAACTTCCTCAATCAGGTGTTTGGCGCCAACAACTAGGCGCCGACAGCGAGGTGGGAACGCGGCGTGACGCGATACCCATGACCCTGTGTAACCGGTGATCGCCAGACCGCGTGCTCGCCCCGATCGGACCGCTAGGACGGCACGTCGCTCAACCCATCTGCATGATCATGCCGCCGCCTGCCCTTTTGTCGCCGCTTCGGCGGTGTTTGTCGGAAACACGGGTGGTTACGAGGTCTTAAGGCTTCACGGATAAGGCTAAACGGCGCGACAGCTTCAGCGGCATACTTTTTCAGCCGAGGCCGTGCCGTTAGCCCATTTGGGACGGGGGATATTGGTGGCGTTGCGCCGGTCCTACATCAAGGGTGTCACGTTTGTGTGCGCGGCTGCCGTCGGCTTATCGGCGCACGGCAATTCGGCGTCGAACGGCGACCGGTCGATCTCATTTTATCACATTCACACCCACGAACGCCTGACCATCACTTACAAAAAAGCTGGCCGCTACGATCCCGATGCGATGAAAAAAATCGATTGGATCTTGCGCGATTGGCGACGCAACGAAGCCATTAAGATCGATCCGCAAACCATCGATCTTGCTTGGGAGATGTATCAAGAGCTTGGCGCGAGCGAGCCGATCAACATTATCTCAGGCTATCGCTCGCCCGATACCAACGCCATGTTACGGCGCACACGCGGTGGGCAGGCGACGCAAAGCCAGCACATGACTGGCAAGGCCATCGACATCACCTTTCCCGACGTTCCGCTGAAACGCATCCGATATTCAGCGCTGGTGCGCGAGCGCGGTGGCGTTGGCTATTATCCAACGTCCGGCATTCCATTTGTTCACATCGATACCGCGCGGGTTCGTGCTTGGCCGCGCTTGCCGCGCCAGGAATTGGCATTGCTGTTTCCTGAGGGTCATACGCGACATGCGCCGGCAAGCGGTGGACCGATTACGGCCGCCGACGTTCGTGAGGCGCGGGCCAAAAATTACGATCTCTCGATGCAAATTGCGCAATTCCACAGCGATCGACGCAACGGACGGTCGTCGGCAACGCAGATCGCGGCAAACTCTGGCGGCGGTAACACGTCGCGCCAACCATTCGCACTGGCGTCGCTTGGTCCGACTGCCCTGCCAACCGCACCGATGGTTGCGGGCAAGCCGACGCGGCAGATCAGCTTAACATGGGAAAAGCTGCCAGGGGCTGGCCCATCACTGCCGGGCGAGCAGCGCAAAGTGGTGGCAGCGTTCGCACCGCCAACGATTGGCAAACCAAAGCCGCAGTTGGTCGCGACGCCGAAGCTGATCGATCGATCATCGCGGTTTACACCGACGCAGTCCGATAAAGACAAAGCCCGCCTCAATGACCTCGTGCAGCAGGCCTCTCTGAGCCAGCCAGCGAAGCGGCTGACGCCTGCGGCCACCGGAGGACCTGCGACAGCTTCCTTGCCGAAACTTATTGCTGAACCCAGGCCCGCCGTGCGTCCGCAAAAGGCTTTGGCTGATGCGGCCATTGCCGCAGCCACACCTTTACGTAGCCCGCCACCGCTGACCGGCGATGAGCCTCGCGTAGCGGCGCTCACACCGCAAGCGTCCGCCGGTCGCAACGTCACCAGCATCACTGACATGAGCCCGGATAGTCTCGGCAATGGCTGGGTGCAGGCGCCAGAGTTCGATGAAGATCATCCTGAAGAATTGGCGTACCGCCCATTCCCGCTGGCCCCACTGTTGACCGACACACCGTCAGCCAACGATCCGCAGCTAGCGGGTTTGCAGCATCCCGATGTCGCGGCCACGCTTGAGATGATTGATGACGAAGGGGCAGTACCGCCGATGCGGTTCAGACCCGGTCAGCAGGTGGCCCAGATTATGTGGGCGCAGCAATTCCAAGGCAAAGCCGTGCATCTCGATGCCTTGCGCGAAATCGACGCTAATCGGCTGGCGGGTGGGATTGAAAATCGGTCCGTTCGCACGAGCCGTCGTTAGCCGCGCGCCGTTGCGGACGACGCCGCTGCTGTCGTGATTATCGCTGGTTCAACCCATGGCCAGTCTCAAGCAACGGCACCGCGTTTCATACAGATTTCCGCAGCAGCATTGACGAGATGGCCGAGCGCGAGGAAGTCGTCCCGGCGCGGCGTCGACTGACGCCACACCAACCCGATCGAGCGGGACGGCTCGGGATCAACGAAGCGGATCATCTTGATGTCTCGACTTCGGCCCTCAACGCCCGCGCAAATTTCCGGTAGCAGCGTGATGCCAAGGCCGGCTGCAACCATTTCAACGATGGTCGATAAGCTCGACGCTCCAAACGTGTTGATTGCATCGACCTTTTGCAGATTGCAGTAGGTCAACGCTTGATCACGCAAACAATGGCCTTCTTCGAGTAACAACAAATGCTCGCTCTCAACCAATTCAGCGGTTGCTCGAACACGGCCCGAGAGTTTTTTGGATTTTGGCACCGCCAGCAAAAACTTGTCGAGAAACAGCGGCAGCGCTTCGATATCGGGATGTTTCAACGGCAACGCCAGCAGCAGGACATCGAGCTTGCCGTCGACCAACTCATCGAGCAGGGGCTGGGTTTGGGTTTCGCGCACGTGGAGTGCGAGATCTGGATAAGCCTCGCGCAGCATCGGCAACAACGGCGGCAGTAAGTACGGCGCCACCGACGGGATGACACCCAGCCGCAGCGTTCCCGACAGCACACCGGCCGAATGCTTGGCAAAATCGATCAGATTGCGCACGTCATTGAGCACGCGTTGGGCGCGGGTCGCGATTTCTTGACCTTTCGGCGTCAGTCGGATGCCGCTGCGCGTCCGCTCGACCAACGGAATGCCGAGCGACGCCTCAAGTTCCTGGATCTGCATCGACAGCGCGGGCTGCGTCACCGAACACGCGTCGGCGGCGCGACCAAAATGGGTTTCGCGCGCCAGCGCATCGAAGTAACGGAGCTGTTTGAGGGTGACGTGTACCATAAGCCCAACTGATCATCGCAGCCATCGTGTCGAGCATGACCTTATCACTTCACCATCGACCGTAAAGCCCCGGTTGGCCTTTGACGTTGACGCGACGAGACACAAAAAAGCCCGAGCCAACGTTGACCCGCGCTTTGCTAATGTGATGCTGAGAGTGCCGTTCCACTGACGTCGTGGTGACGTTACTCAGCGGCCATCATGGCGTCCGCCGCAGCGCTTGTGACGTCGTTGTCGTTCAACATGCCGAGTGCATGCATGTAAACTTCGAGCACGCTCTCTTCTTCCTGTCGCTCCGACTGGCTCTTTTTGCGCAGGCGAACGATCTGGCGAATGGCTTTGACATCGAAGCCGACCGCTTTGGCTTCCAAATATTTATCGCGGACATCGCTGGCGAGCTGCTTTTTTTCTTCTTCCAGCCGCTCGATCTGCTCGACCAACTGACGCAATTGATTTTGCGCCGAGACCTGAAGCGTGGACATGCAATTGACCTCTTGAGTTCTTGTGTTTCTCGTCGGACGCTAGCGACCTCGGCTGCCACCAACAAGCGAACCTGGCGATCAATCCTCAGGGAAAACGTCACCGCAGCAGCTAGTCTGAGCTTGACTGAGACAATCTGGATTAGCAGCGACTCATGACACGCGGCCGGCTCGCGCAGTACTGGCTTGGGGAGCTGTTTGGGGGACTGGCTTGGGAAACTGGCTCGCAGCACTCCGGCCCCCAAGCCACCAGCGTGCGGTCGCGCGCTCAATGATCGTTTGGTTTCGCTTTATCGAAAGCTGCCTTTTGCGCGGGAGTCGCCTCCGTCTGATATTTGGCCTGCCACTCTGCGTAAGGCATTCCATAAACCATGTGGCGCGCGTTGTTCTTGCTCAACGATCGGCCATGCTCGGCTGCGGCATCGACCAACCAGATCGACAGGCAATTGCGACAGAAACCCGCCAAGTTCATCATGTCGATGTTCTGCACGTCCGTGCGGGTCCGAAGATGCTGCACGAGACGCCGAAAAGCTGCAGCTTCAAGTTCCAGTGTCGTTTGTGGATCAAGCGTTTCCATATCGATGTCCTTTCGTGGCGGCTTTGCTGTTTGGTGCCGCGCCTATTGTCTTGTCACGATCCGGGGTCGGCCCGATAGGCGCCAGCGCGCCTGGCAGCCGAACCCAATCCGATGCGGCGACCAAAACCTTGACGCCGCAGGGGCGATTGCGCAAACCAAGCCGAAGGCTGTTGGGACCTCGTTGGGCGATCGATGAGACAGGCAGCCTGCACGCTAAGCACGATTGGGGAATTCAAACGATGCCTGAGGCCTCCAACAGCAGCGCCCGCCAGCTTTTAATGGCCCTTTATGAAGCGGCCTACACGACGGCCCATCCATCGACATGCCTTCCGCCTTTTCTGCCGCCGGTGCCAGTGAACGGCCGCATCATTGTCATCGGTGGGGGCAAAGGATCGGCCGCCATGGCAGTCGCGGCCGAGCGGCACTACATCGACGCTGGCCAACGCGACAAAATCTCAGGCCTGATTTCAACGCGGCATGGCTTCGGCTTGCCAACGGCCATCATCGAGATCCTAGAAGCTGGCCACCCGGTGCCGGATGCCAACTCAATCGAAGGAGCCAAACGCGCCATTGCGCTCGCCAGAAGCGCTGGCCCCAACGACTTGGTTTTGTGTTTGTTGTCGGGCGGAGCGTCTGCGATCTGGTCCTCACCGGTCGAAGGCGTCAGCTTCGAAGCCAAGCAGCAGCTCACAAAACAATTGCTGAAATCCGGCGCGCCGATTTCCGAAATGAATTGCGTGCGCAAGCATCTCTCCAACATTAAGGGTGGCAAACTGGCAGCCGCAGCCCACCCAGCGCGCTTGCTGACACTCGCGATCTCGGATGTGCCGGGTGATCACCCCGATGAAATCGGTTCAGGTCCCACGGTGCCGGATCGTTCAACGCTTGCCGATGCACGCGCTGTGCTGACCCGCTGGAACGTTGTGCCATCGCCAGAGATCGCGGCCGCACTTGCCGATGCCAATAATGAAACGCTGAAGGCCGGTGACCCGAAACTTTCAACATCGGACTACAAGATCGTCGCCGCGCCCAAGGCCTCAATCGAAGCAGCGGCAGCGATTGCTCGCGCCCAGGGTTACCGCGTCGACGTGCTTGGCGATAGCTTGGAGGGCGAAGCTCGCGATGTTGGTCGACAGCACGCCGCGATGGCGCTCGACGCCAAACAACGCGGCGACCGTGTTGCGATCATGTCCGGCGGCGAATTGACGGTGACGGTGCGTGGCAAGGGCGCTGGTGGACCCAATCAGGAATACGCACTTGGGCTGGCCATTGGCCTTGACGCGGCCAAGGGCATTTGCGGACTTGCAGGTGATACCGACGGCATCGACGGGGGCGGCGGAAATGCGACCGACCCGGCGGGCGCAATGGTTTTTCCCGATACGCTAGCGCGCGCTGAAGCGCTAAACCGCAATGCCGCCAAGTTCCTGGCCAACAACGATTCCACCGGCTTCTTTCAGCCGTTGGGCGATCTCATTTTATGCGGACCGACACAAACCAATGTCAACGATTTCAGGGTTATTCTGGTCGATCCATGAACCTGAAATCGCATCTGCAAGTGACACATCCATTTCCACTTCAGCAAACCCGGAACCTGATCGCGTGATCGCCAGAGCGAAGCTTTCCGTGACCGTGGCCACAAGTTTGGCCGTGACCACGTTTGTGGTTGGATCAATCTTGCAACCGGCAATCGCGAACGCTGACCTCAAGCTCTGCAATTCCACACCGAGCCGTATCGGCGTTGCGTTCGGCTATCGCGATCCATCGGGCATGACGACCGAAGGCTGGTGGAACATCGCGTCGGAAACCTGTGAGACGCTGTTAAAGGGCGCGCTTCCCAGCCAGTTTATTTACGTCCATGCCGTCGACTATGATCGCGGCGGTGAATGGGGCGGCAAAAACGAGATGTGCACGGGCGAGAAATCGTTCGCCATCCGGGGGGTTCATGATTGTGCGAAACGTGGATATAAGAACACCGGATTCTTTGAGGTGGACACCGGCCAGGCCACCGAGTGGACCATTCGTCTGACAGATACCGATGGTCCTGGAAAACAAGAAAAATGAGACGTAACCGTCGGGTCAAGATTGTCGCGACACTAGGACCCGCGTCCGCTGCCCCCGAGATGATCGAACGTCTTTTTCTCGCTGGTGTTGACGTCTTCCGCATCAACATGAGCCACTCGTCGCACGACGGCGCCAAAACGCTCTACAATGCGGTGCGGGCATGTGCGGCTCGCCATCGCCACCCGATCGGCATCCTGGCCGACCTCCAGGGCCCAAAATTCCGCGTCGGCGAATTGCAGGGCGGGCGCGTGCAGATCGATAGCAAATCGATGTTTCGCTTCGACCGCAATGAAACACCTGGAAATGCTGAGCGCGTTTTCCTGCCCCACGGCCAGATTTTCGATGGCATCGAAGCCGGTCACCACTTGGTGCTCGACGATGGCAAGTTGCGAATGCGGGTCGTTGAGCGAAGCAAAACCGAGATTGTCGCTGAAGTCCTGGTTGGCGGCATTTTAGCGAGCCGCAAAGGCATCTCAATGCCCGACACGCTGCTCGCGATCTCGCCACTGACTGAAAAAGACAAACTCGATCTGGCGCACGCTTTGAAGCTTGGCGTTGATTGGGTGGCTTTGTCGTTCGTGCAGCGGGCCGAAGACGTCCATGAGGTCCGTCGCCAGATCGGCACGCGGGCTGCGATTTTATCGAAAATTGAAAAGCCATCGGCCGTCGCTGATTTGGAGGACGTGATCGCAGCGTCCGACGGCATCATGGTGGCGCGCGGTGATCTCGGCGTTGAAATGCCGGTCGAGAAAGTTCCGGGCATCCAAAAACGCATCACGCAGATGTCGCGCGCGGCTGGCAAGCCGGTCATCGTTGCAACGCAAATGTTGGAATCGATGATTTCATCGCCGATGCCAACGCGGGCTGAAGTGTCAGACGTGGCAACGGCTGTGTTCGACGGCGCGGACGCCATCATGTTGTCGGCTGAAAGCGCCGTGGGTCAGTATCCGACCGAAGCCATTCAGATGATGGACAAGATCGCGATCGAAGTGGAATCCGATCCGGTCTACGAAGCGATTCTGTACGCGACGCAAACGCAACCGCAACCCACCGGCGCTGATGCGATCGCGGCTGCGGCATCTGCCATCGCCGATACCGTCAAACTCGGCGCGATCGTCTGTTACACAGCAACCGGCTCAACGGTACTACGCGTCACCCGCGAGCGGCCCGGCATTCCGGTCATCGGATTGACCCCGGTTGAATCGACCGCGCGCCGCTTGGCACTGGTCTGGGGCGTGCAATCGATCCTGACGAGCGATCCAGAAAACCTCTCGCACATGGTTCGCAAAGCGTGCCGCATCGCCTTTGAAGAAGGCTTGGTGCGCCCGCGCGACGGCATCTTGATCACGGCTGGCATTCCGCTTGGCTCGCCGGGCGCGACCAACATGATCCGCATCGCGTTTGTCGACGAAAGCGGAGCACCGATTTCTGAAGACGTGTAGTCGCAAGACGCTTTTCGACATGCACACTCATCGTGCTGGCTCGTCTGGCCGTCGTGACTGACATCCGGCGTTTAACTTGGTCGTTCGATATGCCGCAGAATTTGCGGCGATAACGGCGGTGCTGCGGCGGAACCAATGCGAGTGATTGGCGTTATTTCGCCATATCCCACGTCACTCTATTTGTGAGTTCTGAAACCATGAAAATTATTGCCGCCATCATGGCAGCCGGCCTGATGGCTGGATTTGTCAGCTTGCCAGCCAACGCCGCACCTCAAGCGACGCAAATGTCGGTGTCGCAGCCAACAGCCACCGTCGAACAAATCCAAATTCGTCGCCGGGCCCTGCGTAACGACAATGTCTTTGACGGTAACCGCCGGTTCCGCGGCAATAGAAACATGAGAAGCAATCGTGATTTTGGCCGCAACCGTGGCTATCGCAACGGTCCACGTGGTTGGAACCGGTACTCGTCGCGTCCGCGCAACTATCGCTCACGCGGTTGCATTATCATTGGTCCGGTTTGGTATTGCCCGTGATCGAACGTCGATTTTGTTGATCGACGACTGGAATAAAAAGCGGCGCGCAATGACTTGCGCGCCGCTTTTCTGTGTCAGCGAACACACGCGTGATGGAGGCCTAAATACCTTGGCCGTCGACAGTCTTGCGCAATTCGGCCGCTGCCTCTTCGGCACCCTCAATATTGGGATGCACGGCCAACAGCTGATCGTAGGCTTTGAGTGCCGCTTTCTTCTCACCGATCAGCGTTAAAATTTTTGCCATGCCGTCGAGGGCGCGGAAATGATTGGGTTCGAGCGCCAGCGCGCGACGCATGTCTCCGAGCGCTGCTTGATAGTTTTCAAGCCGGTACTGGATATAAGCGCGATGGCTCCACGCTTCCGCGTAATCCGGCGCGAGATCGACTGCCGCGTCGAGCATCTTCAACCCGGTCTCGTGCTGCATGCGGGCTGAAAAACTTTCGCCGCGATCGATGAGCAGATTGACCGTGTCGCCGCCGTACATGCGCCACAGCCGTTCGATGGCCGCACCGATTTCGCCACCGCGACGTTTATCGGCCTCGGTCGCGAGATGTGCGTACAGCGTTTCGAGCGTTTTGTTGGCCTCGTCGGCGGACTTCGGCCAAGGGTTGCCCATCATGCCGGGCTCACCCTTCTGTGCGTTCGTTCCTGGCGCGGCTGCAGCCGACGGCGACGGTCGAGCAGGTGGCGACTGTTGCTGCTGCTGGGCCAGGGTCTCTGGTGCGACCAGCGCGACGGCAATCGCAGCCATAAAAAAGGTCTGCAAGCGGTAGATCAGCAAATGACGAGCGGGTTTTTTCATGCTCTGACGCTAGGTCAGAGCGCTGCCGTGGTCAAAATCAATGTCGTGAAAAAGAAGTAATGATCGCTAGCCCGCCTAACGCATATGCGCCGCGGCTTTGGACCGCAACCGCACCATGCAGAACTGAAACCAAGCAAGCGCTCATTAGCGTTGCTCAGCCCTGGCGCGCCTTGAACCGACGTTGCGTTTTATTGATCACGTAGACGCGGCCCTTGCGCCGTACCACGCGGTTGTCGCGATGACGCGAGCGCAGCGACTTCAACGAATTTCTAACTTTCATAACCACACCGGGATCAATTGGGCCGCCGCGCAACCCGGATGTGGGTTAACGTTTGGCGTGCCTGGGAAAGGCGGAAGTCGCGTCGATACCGGAGTGACTGGCAAAAGACAAGTCGAAAGCTCCGGCACGGCAGCGGCAGGTATTAAAAACAAATCATGAACCCAATCGTTGGGCCGAAATCGACCAAACCGCGGCATATCGTGCTGCGATTTTGCGATAAACAAGGCCTCAGTCCATGTCGGCCGGGCCAATGATGTCGTCTAAGACTAATGGCCTCGACTTGATCGAGGTTTGGAACCGCGAACCCAGGGGCGGCGACGCCATCCAACACGCGCCGATCGTGAGTGATGCTCGGGTGCAGGCTTGATTCAATTTAAGAAGCCTGGTGGGCACTACAGGGATCGAACCTGTGACCCCTACCATGTCAAGG
>JANMII010000297.1:0-4624 GCA_031375665.1 Hyphomicrobium sp. | reverse complement strand
AATGCCGCGAGCCGTTGCGATCTCTCGCTGACCAGGCCCGGATCCGATCCAAACAGCAAAACTGCCGACACGTTCGCCGGCGGCTTGGTGATGAAAGCGTTGGCCTGAGCGGCTTTGATCGCAACCATGATGTTATTCGCTCGAGGCTTTCAGCTGGCCGTTGTTACACGCAGGCGGCGGCGGTCGCTATCGAGCGATCAAAGCTATGGTGTCGATTGGCGTCGGTCTGGACGTCGAGCGCCGAGAATACAAGCCGGAATTCAAGCTTGGCTTGAAAGGTGGGCGAGAAGCCGTGTGCGCATTTCTTCGCCGACGGTTTTTGCAGCGCGGTTTTCGGCTTCTTCACGAGCGCGGACATTGGCAAAAATCGAACTGATGCGTTCGAATGCGGCGCGGCTGTAGCTGGTGCCTTCGGCCACAACCTTCTTGTCCGAGATGCGAACCAATCGGTAGGTCGCGTCGAGATTGTAGACCTGGCCCGTCGCGTTACCGTCTTGGCGAACCAGCGTTGACGAAATACTTTCGCGAATGGCGATGTCCAAGCGGTATTCCGGCGGCAGAGGTGCACCGCCACCGGTGCTCTGGAAAAGCAATTCATTGCGGACGCGCTGGCCAACGCGGCCGGGGATCGGTGCGATGTCCACGCTCGCGAGCTTTTCAGAAACACCAGCACCGCCGAGTTCAGCTGAACCGTAGAGCGGGCGAAACCCAGTGCTGCCATCGGAGCATGCGCTGAGAGCGACGAGCGTTGACAAGCCGAGCGCGAGCCCCGTCGTGCGAGCCAAAGCCCAGACAGAACCGATTGAACGTCCGCTATGGTTTTCAGCCGACGACATTCACAATCCTTTGCGGGACAACGATGACCTTTTTCACGGGTCGGCCTTCGAGTGCCCGAATGACGGGTTCTAGTTTCAATGCGGCCGCCTCGACCTCTTCGGTTTGGGCGGTGCGCGAGATCACCAGTTCGTCCCGACGCTTACCGTTCACCTGTACGGCAATGGTCACTTGATCGTCAACGAGCAGCGCCGCCAGCGGGGTCGGCCACGGTTCGTTCGCAAGCAACGTGTTGTATCCGAGCCGCGCCCAGCATTCCTCCGCCAGATGCGGCATCATCGGTCCGATCATTGTCACGAGGAAGGCAGCGGCCTCGCGGGCGGCGAAAGCGACATCCGCTCCTGGCTTGGAATGACCGGCCTGGAGCACATTGACGAACTCGTAAATGTTGGCGATCGCCACGTTAAAACGCAAAGCTTCAATGGCACGACCGACCTGATCGAGCGCGCGGTGAGCGGATTTGCGAATTTCAAGCGCCTCGGGTCCCATCGTGGGCGGCGCGAGCGCTCGGTTATCTCCGCCAGAGTCGGAGATGTCCTCGATAATCCGCCAAATCCTCTGGATAAACCGACCAGCGCCAGCGACGCCGGCTTCCGTCCAAATCACGTCACGCTCCGGTGGACTGTCCGACAGCATAAACCATCGCGCGCAATCGGCGCCGTAGTGCGAAATGATGTCGTCGGGATCGACGATGTTCTTTTTCGATTTCGACATTTTCTCGATCGACCCGACGACCACGGGTCGGCCGGACGAAATCTCGACAGCGCGGCGATTGCTGCCATCGCCCTCGACGCGGACCTCCGAGGGTTGCAACCAAAGTCCGTCTTGCGACTTGTAGGTCTCGTGGGTCAGCATGCCTTGCGCAAACAGCGCGCCGAACGGTTCGCGCGTGTTGGTTGCGAACTGCAAGTGTCCTGTGTCGCTCATCGCGCGGGCAAAAAACCGCGAGTAGAGGAGATGCAAAATCGCGTGCTCAATGCCGCCGATGTACTGATCGACGGGCAGCCAGTATTGTGCGGCCGCTTTATCAACGGGCTGGTCGGATTGAGGTGCCGTAAAGCGCACGTAATACCATGAACTGTCGACGAACGTATCCATCGTGTCGGTTTCGCGCGTGGCTGGCTTGCCGCAGGACGGGCAATTGCAATGCTTCCACGTTGGATGCCGATCGAGCGGGTTGCCGGGTTTGTCGAAAGTGGCGTCGTCGGGCAGTTTGATCGGCAGGTCGCGCTCCGCGACCGGCACAACACCGCATGTGGCGCAATGCACGATCGGGATCGGACAACCCCAATAGCGCTGGCGCGAGATCCCCCAATCGCGGAGCCGGAAATTGATTTTCCGCTGCCCTTGCGGGCGGTTCGTGAGCATCGTTGTTTCCAGGCGCGCCGCGGCGGCTTCGAAGGCTGCCGTCGTCGTCAGGCCGTCAAGAAAGCGCGAGTTGATCATCACGCCGTCGTCTTCATAGGCCTTGTTTTTGAGCGTGAAGGTCGCGCCATCCTCGCCGGGCGGCAGAATGACTGGCACGACTGGCAGGTCATAGCGGCGCGCGAAATCCATATCGCGCTGATCGCCAGATGGGCAGCCGAAGATTGCGCCCGCACCGTAGTCCATCAAAACGAAGTTGGCGACGTAGACCGGCAGTTTCCAACTGGCGTCGAAGGGATGGATCGCGCGAATTCCGGTATCGAACCCGCGCTTTTCAGCGGCCTCGATGTCGGCAACCGATGTTCCCATGCGGCGACAATCGTCGCAGAATTCAGCGAGCGCGGGATTGCTGTCTGACGCCGCTTTCGCCAGCGGGTGGTCGGCGGCGACGGCCAGAAATGACGCGCCAAACAGCGTATCTGGCCGCGTGGTGTAGACTTCGAGCTCGCTCACATCTTTCGGTGCTGTGGCGCGATCAAGCTGCCACCGGATCGCCATGCCTTCGGACCGGCCGATCCAATTCGCCTGCATCAGGCGGACTTTTTCAGGCCAGTTGGTCAGCGTTTCGAGGTCACGCAGAAGCTCGTCGGCGTATTTGGTGATTTTGAAGAACCATTGCGTCAACTCGCGTTGCTCAACGAGGGCGCCAGAGCGCCATCCACGACCGTCGATGACCTGCTCATTGGCCAAAACTGTGTGATCGACGGGGTCCCAATTGACCTTCGATGATTTGCGATAGGCGATGCCTTTGGCCAGCAAATCTAAAAATAGTTTTTGTTGGTGTTGATAATAATCGGGCGAACAGGTCGCGATTTCGCGCGACCAGTCGAGCGACAGGCCCATGGATTTGAGTTGGCCGCGCATCGTGTCGATGTTGGCGTAGGTCCATTTGCCGGGGTGAACCTTGCGCTCCATGGCGGCGTTCTCAGCCGGCATACCGAAGGCATCCCAGCCCATCGGATGGAGCACGTTAAATCCCTTGGCACGCTTGTAGCGCGCGAACACATCACCCATCGCATAGTTGCGAACATGGCCCATATGGATGCGGCCCGACGGGTAGGGAAACATTTCGAGCACGTAGCACTTGGGCCGCGACAGATCCTCGGTCGCGCGGAAAATATGCTGGTGATCCCAGACCTGCTGCCAGTGTTTCTCGCGTTCGGGCGCGTTGTAGCGTTCGGAGGCCATGGGGCGTCGGATCTCATGTCGGGGCGGGGTTGTTGGCCGGTAAAGAGCCCAAAAGACTGCGGCGGGTCAAGGCATTCGCCCCGCCCGCCGTTGCTCATGCGCTGAATTTTGGCGCTAGCGCTTTTGTTGGTGCTTTCGACAGGCTGGATTAGTCGCAGGTGTGTGCGCCAGCGCCGGCTTCGGCGACCTCGTGATCCTGCGCGCCGCTGCCGCCTGAGACGCCAATCGCGCCGACCACATTGCCCTTCTTGTCTTTCAGTGGAATGCCGCCGGCAAAAATCATCACGCGATCATGGTTGGAGGCGTGGATGCCGAAAAACTGGTCGCCTGGCTGGCTGTTTTCCGCCAGTTCTTTGGTTGAAATGTTGAAGGCTCGCGACGTGAATGCTTTGTTGATCGAAATATCGATGGAGCCGATCCAGGCTTTGTCCATGCGAATGTGCGCAATCAAATTCGCACCCTCATCGACCACGGCGATATTCATCGGCTGGCCGATGGCGGCAGCCTTCTTTTCGGCGGCGGCGATGATTGTGCGGGCATCGGACAACTTCAGCATAGGGATCTCCTGACAAAAAACGTGCGGCTGTGCGCCGAAACGGGCGACCGTGCGAGTGACGGTCGTCACGCTCAACGCGCAGCCATTCGAAATGGCGACACTTGTTCAAGGCGCCTCGACTGCCGTATGCAGGGCGACCTTGGCCGGAGGTTTAGCAGACTTGAGTGACAGTGCACCAAAAAGCCGATCAATCGATCGGCTTGTCGCGATCCAAGACACCATTAAGCATGCGTGCCAAGACATGAAGCGCAACGCTTGCGATGTCGATTTGATTGCGGTTTCAAAAACATTCGATGCTGATGCGATTCGCCCGGTGCTTGACGCCGGCCATCGATCGTTTGGTGAAAATCGCGTGCAAGAAGCTCAAGGCAAATGGCCGGAGTTAGCGGCGCAGTATACCGGCGTGCGCCTGCACCTGATCGGTCCGTTGCAATCGAACAAGGCGCGCGACGCCGTTGCCTTGTTTGATGCGATCCACACCATTGACCGGCCAAAAATCGCGATCGCCGTCGCCGATGAAATGCGAAAGCAAGACCGAAAGCTTGAACTTTTCGTGCAGGTCAACACGGGCGAAGAGCCGCAAAAAGCCGGCGTGATGCCAAGGGACGCCGCTGCCTTCGT
>JANMII010000276.1:0-3748 GCA_031375665.1 Hyphomicrobium sp. | reverse complement strand
TCAAGAATGAAGCCGTTGATGACGCCGTCGTCGGTCTTGGCCCAGACGATGGCAACGTCAGCGATTGGGGAATTCGTGATCCAGATCTTTGCGCCGTTGACGCGATACCCTCCCGCAACGCGGACGGCCTTCGTTGTCATCCCGGATGGGTCCGAGCCGTGATCGGGTTCGGTCAGCCCGAAGCAACCGATCAATTCGCCGGTTGCAAGGCGAGGTAAGAATTTCTGCCGCTGCGCTTCACTGCCAAACGCGTAGATCGGATACATGACAAGGCTGGATTGCACGCTCATGGCCGAGCGATAGCCAGAATCGACGCGTTCGATCTCGCGCGCGATCAAGCCGTAACTGAGCGCGCTGACACCCGCGCCGCCATACGCTTCAGGAAGCGTCGCCCCGAGAAAGCCCATGCGCCCAAAGGCCCGCATGATGCCGATATCAAAACTTTCGTTGCGGTGATCCGCGGTGACGCGCGGGAGGAGCGTGTCGGCGCAAAATTTCGCTGCTGCATCCTGAATCTGGCGTTCATCGTCGGACAACAGGTCAGCAAGGCAAAGCGGATCGCGCCATTCGAAGGCGGCGGTGGACGTTTTGGATGATGACGAACACCCGGATGGTTCGTCTGCGGCTGAAGCTTGGCTTGCCGTTCCATCAACCAAGTTGGCCGAAGTGTTGTGGCCTTCAATCATGTAAGCCGCCCTTCCAAGGTTGTGGCGCTGTGATGCTGAAACGAGGTCGTGCGCTGCTTAGGACTTTGATCGACATGCTCAACATTTCAGGTCGGCCGTGATAGGATATCGTAGACGTTGGTATCTTGGAGTTCGTTGATCGTGCCTGCCGCTCGCAAATCTCTGACCCGCTCCGCCCCTTCGTCCGTCACGTCAGCGCCCCAGCCCGTCGACGTTGGTGCCCGATTGAAATCGGCGCGCAGCGCCCGAGGGTATAGCCAACGCGATCTGGCAATGCGCGCCGGCGTCACCAACGGCATGATTTCGATGATCGAACAGAACAAACATTCGCCGTCGGTGGCGACCCTCAACCGACTGACGGACGCACTCGGGTTGTCGTTTGCCGAATTCTTCTCGCTCGACATCGCGCAAGCGCCGCAGGTGTTTTATGGCAGCAACGATCTGCTGCCGTTGACCGAGGGCCGGGTCGCCTTCCGCGTCGTGGCCGGTGAGCGGCGTGACAAAGCCGTACAGATTTTGCACGAAATCTATCAACCGGGCGGCGACACCGGCGCTGAGATGCTGACGCATCGCGGCGAAGAGGGCGGCATTGTTCTCGAAGGCGAGATCGAATTGACGGTCGGCGATCAACGCCGGGTCTTGAAGCCGGGGGATGCATACTACTTCGAAAGCACCGTACCGCATCGGTTCCGTAACACGACCAAAAAGCGCACGGTTTTGATTAGCGCCTGTACGCCGCCGTTTATGTGATGCTTGATCGCCGCGCACTGAGCTACCCAACAGCTGAGGGACTAAATCCCGCCAAGGCAGATGAATTTCGTTTCGAGATATTCGTCCAAGCCTTCGGCTGCACCCTCGCGCCCTAAGCCCGATTGCTTAACGCCGCCAAACGGGACGACTTCGTTAGAGAACACACCCTCGTTGACGCCAACCATGCCGTACTCCAAGGCTTCGGCCGCGCGCCATGCCCGTGAAATATTCTGGCTAAAGAGGTACGCAGCCAAACCAAACGGCGTGTCGTTCGCGATGCGAATAGCGTCAGTGTCGGTCTCGAAGCGAATGATCGATGCCACGGGGCCAAAAATTTCTTCACGCGCAATCTGCATTTGCGGTGTCACGCCGGTCACGATGGTCGGCTGATAGAATTGTGCGCCGTGTTGGTCGCGTGCACCGCCGATTTCGACTGTCGCGCCATGGCTGACGGCATCGGTCAGCAGCGCCTCGACTTTGTCGATGGCGTCGGCATTGATCAGCGGGCCAAGCGTCGACTTGGGATCACGGCCGGGCGCGACGACCAACTTGCCGACAGCAATTTTCAATGCTGCCGTGAAGCGATCGTGAATACCCGCCTGGACCAGAATACGATTGGCACACACGCACGTTTGTCCGGCGTTGCGATATTTGGAGGCCATCGCACCCGCCACCGCCTGAGCAAGATCGGCGTCATCGAACACGATCAGCGGCGCGTTACCGCCGAGCTCAAGTGTCAGCTTTTTGATGGTGTCCGCCGATTGGCGATATAGAATCCGGCCGACCTCAGTCGAGCCTGTGAACGTCAGCTTACGCACGCGAGGGTCGGCGCACATCACGTCACCGACGGCTTTGGCGTCCATCGATGTTACGACGTTCAAAACACCCGCGGGGACACCGGCATCGACGGCTAGTTTGGCGATGGCCAACGCGCACAATGGCGTTTCTTCCGATGGTTTAATGACGATCGTGCATCCGGCGGCCAGCGCGCAGGCTGCTTTCCGGGTGATCATCGCCACCGGAAAGTTCCACGGCGTGATGGCTGCCACAACACCAATTGGCTGTTTGATGGTGAGGTAGCGCTTCGATGCGAACGTGGTTGGAATGGTGCGGCCGTAGGCCCGCTTACCTTCTTCAGCAAACCAATCGACGAATGATGCACCGTAGGTGACTTCGCCGCGTGCTTCTGCCAACGGCTTGCCCTGTTCAGCTGTCATCAACTGGGCAAGACTTTCTGTTTCAGCCGTGATCAGATCGAACCATCGCTCCAAGATGGCACCACGCTCCTTGGCGGTTTTTGCAGCCCACGCCGGAAAGGCCGC
Source organism: Hyphomicrobium sp. (assembly GCA_031375665.1). GTDB lineage: Bacteria > Pseudomonadota > Alphaproteobacteria > Rhizobiales > Hyphomicrobiaceae > Hyphomicrobium_B. The sequence continues at coordinate 990 of JANMII010000276.1, read as the reverse complement.
GCTTGCCGCATCGATCGCCGCGCGCGTTTCCTCGGCGCCAAGATCGGCGACTTTCGCGATTTCTTCGCCTGTTGCTGGATCGGTGACGGCGAACGTCTTTTTCGATTGTACCCACGCGCCGTTGATCAGCGCGGATGTTGGAAACTTGGACGTGATCGCGTTCATGAAAAAGCTCCGTCAACCCAGTGTGATCGATACGGCTTTAAGATCGGCATATTTGTGCAAAGCGTGGAGCGAGCGGTCGCGGCCAAAACCGGATTGCTTGAAGCCACCGAAAGGCATCGTGATATCGCAACTGTCCCAGCCGTTGATCCACACGAGTCCGGCCTTGAGATCGCGCGCCATCTGGTGCGCTCGCGTAAGGTCACGGGTCCACAATCCAGCAGCCAAACCGTAAACGGTATCGTTGGCAATGCGCACGGCATCGTCCGCATTTTTGAAGTGCGTGATGGCGAGAACGGGCCCGAACACTTCTTCACGTGCAATCGTATCGGTGGGCTTGACGGCATCGAACACAGTTGGCTCAACATAAAATCCGCCGCTGTCGATGCGTGTCTGATGGCCACCAAGTGTGAGCGTCGCGCCTTCGCTCTTGGCGGTTTCGATGTAGCGCAATGCGGTTTTCATCTGGGTCGCGCTGACCATCGACCCGCACATGGTTTGCGGCGACAACGGATCGCCGGCAACGATCCCGCGTGCAACACTCAAGACTTCGGCGATGAACGCGTCAGCAATACCCTCTTGCACGAGGAGACGTGAGCCAGCGGTGCAGACCTGGCCGGAATTATAAAAAATCGCCCACGCGGCTTCGCGCGCCGCCCGCTCGAGATCCGGGCAGTCATCGAAAATGATGTGAGGCGATTTCCCGCCAAGCTCAAGACTGACACGCTTAAGATTGCTCTGTCCTGAATACTGCATTAGCAGCTTACCAACCGGGCCCGAGCCGGTGAAGGCCAGCATATCGACGTCCATGTGCAGCGCGAGCGCCTT
>JANMII010000257.1:0-2148 GCA_031375665.1 Hyphomicrobium sp. | reverse complement strand
TCAGCCGAGGTGGGCGGGGAGACACGTTTGCGTCGCGACGATGTCAGTAGTGCTTCCTTTTCCGACGAAGTCCAGTCGAAGTGCGCGATAAAAATCGATGAGGCAAGGAAGATTATTCGGCATTGTCGCCCGCTTCATCCCATTAGCGGTCATTTGTCGAACTGGTATCGTCCTCGCCGACCGCACGGTTAGTCATGTCCGCTATTGAATCAACTCTGGTCAAAAAACTCGCATCGCAAACAGTACGATTTGACCCGAAGCGGTCCTTAGTTCTCAGTGCGAACTGTTCTTATGGCACTTCCGGTTGGGTCCGCGAACGAGCCCACCCATGCGGACGTGACGGCTAATCTGTTGGTTTGTAGCCAATAGAGCAAGTAAAGACTGAGCTGCCAAAATTCGATAAAAGTGCAGAGGAAAGGCTTGTAGGTTTGACGGCCGAATATGGGCTGGAAACGCCACGAGTAGATGAAGACTGTATCGGACTATAGTTTTCCTATGATTTGTCTTCAACAAGCGGGGCAAGCTGCACAGCTCGTAGCGGGTACACACTAGTCAGTCGATCAGACGTCCCGACGCTGACAACATTGCCGAAAACTGTCAAATGTTAGCGAGCCAACGTGTTGCGGGCCAACTGCATGAAGTTTTCATAAAACCTCCTAGAATTTATCAAAAGCTCGGGCTTGGCGTCGGCCATTACCTTCTGGACTAGCGGTACACCTTTTTCACCGTGCAGTTGCACGAGGTGCTGAGCGCCGTCTGGCGTGGCGGCCCAAGCGTCCGTCTGCCAGCCTGTCGCCTCAACGTGATACTGCACTCCAACCGCAGCCGATCCGGCAACAAAGCACGAAGTAGCACAGTCGGATGTATGACCAAGAACGACTGCATGGGGCGGTACTGTTGTCACTTCGCTTCCATGCCAGCTAATAGCGCGCTTGGACTTGCCAAACCCGGCATAGAGTGGATGGTTCACGCCTGCATCTGTGAATTGAATGTTGGTCACCGCCGCTTCGCCCCGGTTAGCTTTGGCAACGCGTCCGCCGAGTGCGTCGGCTAACAACTGGTGCCCCAGGCATATGCCCAGTAAAGGCTTGTCGAGATCGTTGACCCAATGACGGATAACGGCCTTCTCGGGAACGAGCCACCGATGGTCCTGTTCTTGCCAAACCTCCATTTGGCCGCCGAGAAGTACCAGAATGTCGAAATGATCAAGCTTAGGAAATTTTTCACCGCGGTGTGGCTCTATAATCTCCGGCGCTATGCCGTCAGAAGAAAAATGCTCGGCAATTGCCCCCAATGGGCTTAGGTCATCATGCTGAATAACCAACACGCGCAGCTTCATTGTAACGATTCCAATTCTATGTTTTCAAACGTGGGCGATGCTCACAGGGGCTGAACCTTAAGCCGTACTAATAATTCCGGTTTATCCAAACACCGACCAGCCCGTGCGTTGCCCCATCAATTCGAGTGCGCATGTCCCCACAAGCGAATTTCCTTGCGCATTCAACCCAGGCGACCAGACCGCAATTGCTGCCCGGCCCGGCGCGATTGCCAATATGCCGCCACCAACACCGCTCTTGCCGGGTAGGCCGACGCGAAACGCGAAATCTCCCGAACCATCGTAGTGACCACACGTGAGCATCAATGCATTAATGCGGCGCGCGCGCCCCGGCGACACAATCGATTGGCCGGTAAAGGGATCACGTCCACTGTTCGCAAGGAACACTCCAGATTGTGCCAGTTGACGGCACGTCATTTCTATCGCGCATTGGTGAAAGTAAACGCCCAATGTCATTTCGACGGGATGTTTGATGTTGCCGAACGAGCGCATATAGTTCGCAAGTGCGACGTTCCTAAACCCCGTCGCCTGTTCCGATCGTGCGACCGCAGGATCGATCGCAATTGCGTCATCGTTTGCGGCAACGCGCGCGAACCTCAAGATCTCGCCAATAGCCTCGCGCGGCTTGTGGCCAGCCAAAAGAATATCCGAAACCACGATGGCGCCAGCATTGATAAACGGATTTCTCGGAACGCCGCGGTCATGCTCAAGTTGAACGATGGAGTTGAACGCTGTTCCCGAAGGTTCACGACCGACGCGTTCCCACAGGCTGTCGCCGACTTTGCCGAGCGCCAGAGTCAAGGAAAACACTT
>JANMII010000245.1:0-8816 GCA_031375665.1 Hyphomicrobium sp. | reverse complement strand
TGTTTGAACGCGCTAGCGGTCACGGCTGAGTTATCGGAAGTTTATCGCTGCGTTATCGCGGGCATTTCGCGTGCAGTTGTGGCTTGGCGAAATGGTAGTGGCCTTGCGCTGGCAAGCCGCGCGTTATGCTGCTTCCAGAACACTCAACAGCGCGCTCTCGAACACCCGTCGGCCATCGGTGCCGCCTAGAGCTGGCTCATAGAGGCGCTCGGGATGCGGCATCATGCCAAGCACGCGGCCGTTTTCACTGGTGATGCCCGCGATATTGCGCTGGGCGCCATTGGGGCAGGTCTGCGGCGACACCACGCCGTTGCAATCGCTGTAGCGAAACGCGACGCGGCCTTCGCCATCGAGGCGATCGAGCGTGTCTTGATCGGCAAAGTAATTGCCTTCGCCATGCGCGATCGGAATTTTGATGATCTCGCCCTTGCGGTAGCACTTGGTAAAGAAGGTCTGATCGTTCTCGACCTTCAAGTGAACGTCCCGGCAAATGAAGTGAAGTGACGCATTGCGTAGCAGCGCGCCCGGCAGCAAGCCGCTTTCGCACAAAATCTGGAAACCGTTGCAAATGCCGATGACCGGCGTGCCGGCTTTGGCCTTTGCGATGACGTCGCGCATGACGGCGGAGTGGGCCGCCATGGCCCCGCAGCGCAGGTAGTCGCCGTAGGAGAAGCCTCCCGGCAGCACGATGATGTCGGACGATGGCACGCTGGCGTCGCCGTGCCAGACCATTTTAGGCGCAAAGCCGGTGACGCGTTGGATCGCGGTTTGGACGTCGCGATCGCAGTTCGATCCGGGGAAAACAATAACGGCTGCGCGCAGCATCAGCTCAACCGATCTCGTAGCTGTAATTTTCGATGACGGTGTTGGCGAGCAGGTCACGGCACATGCGCTCGACCAAGTCGGTGGCGGTGGCAGCGTCCGTCGCGCCGAGATCGACTTCAATATATTTGCCCTGGCGCACTTCGCCGATGCCGCCGATGCCAAGACCCTTGATCGCGCCTTCGATGGCTTTGCCTTGCGGGTCGAGCACACCGTTTTTCAAGGTGATTTTAATGCGGGCTTTCATGGGCGACCTAGTCGGTATGAGGGAGGTGCTTGGATCGGATCGCGACCGCGGGCAGCGATGCTTAACGGAAAAAGGGCAGCCAATCTAGCGGCTGCCCCTCATGCATTGCGAAACTCAAATCAGTTTGGCTTGCCAGTCGGGTTTGAAGCAACCAACACCGGCCCCGACCCGCGCGGACGCGGGCTTTCGTTGAGCACGCCGAGGCGACGGGCGACTTCGGTGTAGGCTTCAAGCACGCCACCCAGATCACGGCGGAAGCGATCCTTGTCGAGCTTATCGCCCGACTGGATGTCCCACAGGCGGCAGCAATCCGGGCTGATCTCGTCAGCCAGCATGATGCGCACCGTGTCGTTATCGTAGTGGCGGCCAAACTCGACTTTGAAGTCGACGAGGCGGATGCCGATGCCGAGGAACAAGCCAACAAGGAAGTCGTTGATCCGCAGTGCCATCTGCATGATCTCGTCGATCTCTTGCGGTGTCGCCCAACCAAAGGCTGTGATGTGCTCTTCCGACACCATCGGATCGTTGAGTTCGTCTTTCTTGTAGTAGAACTCGATGATCGACCGGGGAAGCTGCGAGCCTTCTTCAAGGCCGAGCCGGGTCGATAGTGAGCCGGCGGCGACATTGCGGACAACGACTTCGAGCGGAATGATTTCGACTTCACGGATCAACTGCTCGCGCATGTTGAGCCTTTTCATGAAGTGGGTTGGCACGCCAATCTCGCCGAGCCGTTGGAACACGTACTCAGATATGCGATTGTTGAGCACGCCTTTGCCTTCGATCAACGCATGCTTTTTTGCGTTGAAGGCGGTTGCGTCGTCCTTGAAGTGCTGGATGAGAGTGCCGGGTTCGGGACCCTCATAGAGCACCTTGGCCTTGCCCTCATAGATGCGGCGACGCTTGTTCATTCCTGGTCCTCGTAGGATCAAACTCGTGGTCTCACTCATAGTGTTGGCAAACGCGACTGTCGCCGTCTCAGACAAGACATTGCGACAGACACCGAGCCCTTGAATTTCCAACGTGATTTTCACATGTCGGGGAACGGGGTCGGTGCCGAAAATCGCCTTGCAGTGCGCTGAAATCCGTGGCCGGACACTAGCCGAACCGGGGGGGAGAAACAATGTAGACCATGAGCCGCATCGCGGTTTGGTGGACGGTTTCCGCCAAGCCGTTGATTTGGCTCAAACCAGGGGCTATCGCTGGCGCTTCCGCCGGGTCGAGGCGCTGCCGCAACTCGCGTTGAAAGCGTAAAGATTGCGTATGCAATTTTAGGTTGTGGCGCTGATTTTACCAATTAGGCAGCGCGCAGGTCTGGCAAATGTCCAGACGAGAGCCGACCGTTCGACGCGAACGCAGCCCTTTCTCTGGCAACCAATTACTGGCGATCAACACACCAAGACGATTTGAGGAGAATTGACCCATGACGACATTCGACAATCGCGAAAAGGGATTTGAAAAGAAGTTTGCCCACGACGCCGACCTGAAGTTCAAAGCGGAATCGCGCCGCAACAAAGCCCTCGCTGAATGGGCGGCGGCCAAGCTCGGCGTCACCGGTGCGGCCCTCGAAGATTACATCAAAGCGGTGCGGAAGGCCGATCTCGCGGAGAAGGGTGATGATGACGTATTTGGCAAGGTCAAAGCCGACCTCGTGGCTGGCGGCGTCCAGGTCACCGACAGCGAGATCCGCACCGTGATGGCGGACGCGTTGGCCAAAGCCGTAGCCGACATCGAAGGTTCGGCCACGGGCTGATCTCTACAGCGACCAAGCGAGCAGCATGAATACGACATTTTTTCTGTTGCTGAATGTCGTCGCGCTGTCGGGCTTCGGGCTGGTGTCGTCAGTGACGCCGAAAGCGTACCGCAGTTGGTCGCGGGCCAGCATCCATGCGGTCGTGGTCGTGCTTGCCATCGCTGCCATGTGGCTAAGACCCGGCCCAACTGGCGACGCGCTGGCAGTGGTTGCCGGGCTGGCGTTTTTGTTTCTGGTCGCGTTGCCGTCGGCATTATTGGCCTATGCTTTGCGACTGGAGCGACGCGGCGCGGCGCATCACGCCGCCCGGTATCGTCGCTATGCGTCGTTCATTCATCCAACGCCCGACATGCGTTTCACCAGCGCGTACGCGGCAGCGCTGGCGCATGACGATCCGCAAACCGCGATTGCAGCTTTGCAGGCACTGTCAGGCTGGGGGACGCCAGCGCAGCAAGTTACTGTGGGCATGGAGATTTTGCGGCTGCAAAATCGCTGGTCCGATATGCTGGCGCTGGCGGCCCGTCACCCCGACTATTGGGCGTCGCTGGCGCTGGCTGAACTGAGGGCTTTCGGCGAACTTGGCCGGGTCGATGACATGGTCCGCCGCTACGACCAAATCCGCGGTCAGTTGTTTGTTGGCCATCAGTCGGTCGCGCTGACCTATGTGGCGGCGTTCGCTGGCCGTGTTGATCTGCTGGACGGATTGCGGCGGCCAACGACACATCTTTTTGAGATTGAGAACATGGCGGCATGGCGCGCGGCCGCGTTAGCGCGCGACGCTGGCAGACGCGATGGGGGCAACTCTGACGGGGACACGGGCCACGGGAACACGGCTAAGCGCGACGAGGGCCGCGCCGCGCTGACCGAACTCGCCACCACAGCGACGACCGCAAAGGCACGCGACTTTGCCCGACGGCAACTGGCCGAATGGGACAACATCCAGCCAGTGGCGTTGATGCCAGAAACGGTCGCTGTGCTTGACGGGATTGCACAACGCATGGCGCGCGATGCGGCGGGTCGGAAATTGAGCTGGGCGCTGGCACCGATGACGATGGCTCTGCTCGCTGTGATTTCAATCGCGTTTGGTTTTGAACTTGCGCGCGGTGGCGCCGAAGACGTTTGGACGCTGATTGATCTTGGCGCTGTGACGCGCACGCTGGTGATCGACGACCAGCAATGGTGGCGGTTGGGAGCTGCCATGTTTTTACATTTCGGCTGGCTGCATTTGGCGTCGAACATGGTGCTGTTGGCGTTGCTTGGTCGATTAACGGAGGTCGTCTGGGGCACATGGCGAATGCTGATGGTGTACGGCCTAGCCGGGCTCGGTTCGTCGGCTACCGTGCTAGCGCTGATGGACTTCAGGCCGTCCGACGATGGAATTTATCTTGGCGCGTCTGGCGCGATCTATGGATTGCTTGGCCTTCACGTGGCGCGGCTGATCAAAAATTGGTGGCAATCACGCGACGTCATGGATCGTCGGCAGTTGCGCACCGTGCTGCCGGTCTTGGCGATCGGATTTGCTGTCGATTTGGTGGTGCCGCAAGTGAGCTTTGCCGCGCATCTCAGCGGTTTTCTGATCGGTGTTGTGCTGGGTGCGAGCGTCGCGCCAACGACGGGGGTCAATCGGCCTATGATGAGGTCGGACACTTTGCAGGTGCGCGCAGGCGGATCCAGGTGACACGCTCCACTCGGTGGAAGGGTCGCGGGGCAGCTAAACGTTATTCTCCGAGCGTTCGCAAGAACTGGCCGAATTGTAAAACGCCTTCCGGCCACGGGCCGTGGCCAGACGCGACGTTGATATGGCCGGTGTCGCCTGCGTCAGTCAGCTTGGCGCCCCAATCGGCCGCCATTTTTTCAGCCCGCGCAAAGCTGCAGTAGAGATCATTATTTGCGACGATCAAATGCGAGGCGAATGGCAAGCGGTTGGTCGGCATCGTCGTAAAGCCGCCATCGCCCTTTTGCGGGGGCCAACGACGGCCGCCGGTGTCTGGCCAAAAGTGTGCGAATTCCACGTCGGCAGGCGCCACCAGAAACGCGCCAGTCACACCTTTCGATTTCAGCTTGTCGGCTGCGTATACGACCGCTGGCACACCGAGGGAATGGGCGACGACGACCACCGGGCGCGTGGCGCCGCCAGCAAATTTTGCCATGCGGTCACCCCAGGCTTCAACGTCGGGGTTGTCCCAATCGTGCTGGATGACGCGGCGTGCGGTTTTCAGACTTTTTTCCCACCGCGTCTGCCAGTGATCGGGACCAGAATCCTGCCAACCAGGAACAAGCAAAATATCGACGTTCGATGATTTCATCACAGTGAGTGCAGCGAGAGGTGGAGGGCTATCGACGACATAGCGGGAGCAACGGCGGAACGCCAGCCGTAGTTGTGACGGGGCGTTGCGAGGCCGGGCGATCATCAGACGAGGTCGCTCGAAGCTACGATAATGCCAGCACCAATCGCAAAAAGCGGTGGTCGGGAGGTTATCCCGACCACCGCTCGTCGTTCATTCTGTGAAGTGAGACGAATACGCAGGCAGCTTAATTCTAAGCGGCGAAACGCGACTTCATTGCTTCCATCTGTTCGATTTTGGCTGCGAGCGTGTCACGCTGAGCGTTCAGCGTCGCGTACTCCGGTGCGTCGGCTTTCGTCGCTTCAATGGTTTCATCATACGTCGCGAGATTGCGTTCTTCGCCACTAATCAGCGATGGCAGAATGTTTTCATCCAGGCCCGTCACGTACGAGCGCAAATCGATGACGGTGCGGTGGACCGTCGACATAAACGAGCCATCGGCTTCGGGTGTTTCGCCAAGCGCCGTCAGGTGTGTTGCGATGGCACTGGCGGCCGCACTGTGCAGGCTGACCAACTCTAGGACCAGCGGCGTCAGGCCCTTGCCTTCAGACTGTTTGACGGCTTCATCGTAGCCGTTGCGCGCCTCGATCAGGCTGGTGTGCATTGATTTTAAAGCGTCGGTACGTTCGGTCATGGGTCGCTCCACGGGGTTGGCCACAGCGGTTGCGGGAAAAACGATAGTCAACGTCCCCGCTCAACGCAGCCATTCCCAATCAGTTCCGGCGCACGACCCCTGCGGCGATTACCCAAACACGCGCTTGAAAATCGTATCGACATGTTTGGTATGATAGCCAAGGTCGAACATGTCTTCGAGATCGCGGGCTGGGATTTTGGCAAGGACGTCGCTGTCGGCCTGAAGTTCAGTCAGGAAATCTTTGCCCTGTTCCCAGGTCTTCATCGCGTTGCGCTGGACCAAGGCGTACGCCTCTTCGCGCGATGATCCAGCTTGTGTCAGCGCCAGCAACACGCGCTGCGAATTATGCAGCCCGCCAAGCTTATCCAAATTGCGTTTCATATTGGCTGGATAGACGACCAACCTCTCGATCACGCCCGCAAGTCGATTGAGCGCGAAATCGAGCGTGATGGTCGCGTCCGGGCCGATCATGCGTTCAACCGACGAATGCGAAATATCGCGCTCATGCCAAAGCGCGACGTTCTCCATGGCCGGCATAGCGTAGGCGCGGACCATGCGCGCAAGCCCGGTGATATTCTCCGTCAACACCGGATTGCGTTTGTGGGGCATCGCTGATGACCCCTTCTGGCCGGGCGAGAAAAATTCTTCGACCTCCAGCACTTCGGTGCGTTGCAAATGGCGGATTTCAACCGCAAGCCGCTCCATCGAGGAGGCGATGACGGCAAGGGTCGCAAAGAACATGGCGTGACGATCGCGTGGGATGATTTGTGTTGAAACCGGTTCGGCGATCAGACCGAGTTTTTCAGCGACATACTCTTCAACGCGCGGATCGAGATTGGCGAATGTGCCAACGGCCCCTGAGATGGCACACGTTGCAATGTCTTTACGGGCGGCAACGAGACGATCACGGCTGCGTTGGAACTCGGCATACGCATAAGCGAGCTTGATGCCGAAGGTCGTTGGCTCGGCGTGTATGCCGTGACTGCGCCCTATGGTGATCGTGTCTTTGTGTTCGAGTGCGCGAACTTTAAGCGCGGCCATCAGCCGATCAATGTCGGCGAGCAACAGATCGCTGGCACGCACCAACTGCACGCTCAGGCAGGTGTCGAGCACATCGGACGACGTCATGCCTTGATGCACAAAGCGGGCGTCCGGGCCGACGTGTTCTGCAAGATGCGTGAGAAACGCGATCACGTCATGCTTCGTCACCGCTTCGATTTCATCGATGCGCGCAACATCGAAGATGGCGCCAGAACCCTTGCGCCAGATCGTCGCGGCGGCATCTTTTGGAATGATGCCGAGCTCGGCGCAGGCGGATGCCGCGTGCGCTTCGATCTCGAACCAGATGCGAAAACGGGTCTGCGGTTCCCAGATCTGGATCATCTCTGAACGGGCATAACGAGGGATCATGGCGGGGTTTATCCTTGATGCGATGCGGGAGGCGTAGCAGAGCGCTGAGCGCGCATCAATTCGAGCAGCCAACAATCGACTGGCGAATAACGATTTTTTCCGCGCCATACGCGTCGCAACAAAATTGCGGCTATGCAGCGAGAAAAAGTGCGGTGCACACAATCAACGATTTGATGTCGGCTTGTCGCCACGTTCGATTGGTTTGTTCAGGTCGTGCGGAGAAACAGAAAATTGTGAAAAGTATTCAGCTTTCATTCATGGCGTTTCAGCAACTCTTAACTGCAACTTGAAATGTTCTGTTGAAGAGACGCTGTCGGATTGCGATTCGTCAGCTAATCTTCGGCAGGAGTGAAGGGTTTCGAATTCGCATTATCGGCGTCGGTCGCTTCAGTGCGGCAACGCTTAACAAGATAGCGGGGACTTAAGCAGACACATGGCTGAGCAAATGGGAAGTGCTGTCGACGCCGATCTCGTCCGACAAATGGAACAATCCGAAGACGATCCACGTCGCTGCTACGCGTTGGTGAAGCAGCGCATCAGCGAATATCATCAATCGGGAAATTCGGTTCCAGAAGAATTGGTCCGTATTGAACGCGCCTTGATGGTGGACTGTCTGTCGGCCTCACAAGGTCGATAACGCCGAGCGCTCGATCATCAAGCTTGGCAATCGTGGCGGTCGCGCATTTCATAAACCGCTGGCGGGCGCTGCGGTTTGAGTGATGGGCCGATGGGGCCAACTTTAAGACCATCGTTTTTTGGCTACAGCCTTTGAACAATACCTTTTGTCAGAAGTTGAAGTTTGACTGGATGCGCTGGCGACGTGCCTGATTGATACGTGCCCGTTTGAAGCTGGCCCGATTGAAACGAGCCCGATTGAAATGTGCGTTTCAGGCGCGTTCGATCAAAACAGCCCAGAATTTGAGAATTTTAGTGTGCGCTGCCCGGAACGGCAGCGCATTTTTTTTCAGCGTTCGCCGACGCCCGTTGTTTGAGCTGATCGAGGCACGGCGACGACATCGTTATTTGGCGGCGCTTCGGCCCAAGCCGTACCGGTCCATTCCCAGACTTCGAAAGACGCAATCGTCGCATCGCCTGTCGCGCTGAAGCGGATCGGTCCAAGTTGCGTCGCGTAGGCTTTGGCCGTCAAAGCCGCGGCCAGCGCTGCGCCGTCCGTTGATTGCGCTTCAACCAGAGCAGATCCAAACATCGTCAAAGCTGCCGCCGTCGATGGTGAAGCCGTCGCGTCTATTTTTGCGGTTATGATCACGTCAGTCGGTGTCGCGGCTACTGCTGGCAATGCTGACGGAGCGCCGAGCGGGGCCAGACCCGCCGCCAGCAAAACGCGCACGCCCTTGGCGTCGGCTGCAAACGTTGCTGCGAGTTCGGTCGTCGCCAGACTATCGGATCCGAGAAAGACCGCCCGTGAGCCAGCATCGCGCAAGGCTGTGAACAAGAACCCAGCCTCCATCGGAAAGCCGGCGAAGAAAATGGCTTTGGCCTCGCGAACCTTTTTGACGACGAGGGGATAGTCTTTGTCGCCGCCAACGATGGTCGCGGTGATGGCAGCGCTGCCAGAAAGCGTTTTGACGGTCGCTTCGGCGGCGTCAG
>JANMII010000214.1:0-1991 GCA_031375665.1 Hyphomicrobium sp. | reverse complement strand
CCCCAGCAATCGAACTTCTTACGGTTGAGCACGCCCTTGGCGCCAAGCTGCATCACGAAGTCGTTTTTGTCGTCTTCTGACACGACGCCGATGGCGTTGGCACCCGACGTTGCGCACAACTGGACGGCGAACGCGCCGAGGCCACCGGCTGCACCCCACACCAACACGTTATGGCCCGGCCGCAGCACGTGCGGGCGATGGCCAAACAACATGCGATATGCAGTGGCGAGCGTCAGCGTGTAGCAGGCGCTCTCTTCCCATGTCAGATGCTTCGGCCGCTCTAGCAGCTGGCGATCTTGCACACGGCAGAACTGAGCGAACGATCCGTCCGGCGTCTCGTAGCCCCAAATCCGCTGCGATGGCGAAAACATCGGATCGCCGCCGTTGCATTCTTCGTCATCGCCGTCATCCTGGTTGCAATGAACCACGACTTCGTCGCCAACCTTCCAGCGCTTGACCTTTGAGCCAACCGCCCAAACGATGCCCGACGCGTCGGACCCGGCGATATGATAAGGCTGCTTATGGACATCGCGGATCGGCGAAATCGGCACACCAAGTGACGCCCAAACACCGTTGTAATTAACGCCGGCGGCCATCACCAGCACCAGCACATCATGGCTATCGAGATCCCAGGTCGGGACCACCTCGACTTGCATCGCTGTATCGGGATCGCCATGGCGCTCCTCGCGAATGGTCCACGCATACATCGACTTTGGAACATGGCCGAGCGGTGGAATTTCACCGATTTCGTACAGGTCTTTTTTTGGTGTGGTCGTCGGTAGGGTTGCAGCCCCCGCCGCATCACGTTTCAGCGCCGCGTTTTGGCTCACCATGGTGCTCATGTCTCCCGCGCGAACCCTCAGCCAGCGAGGGCCCCTTAATCCTGATATTTCATCACTTGCGTCTGAAGGCATCTGCCTGACGGCAACTCATTCTGTCGTGCCCGTCGGCTGCTCGACTGTCGAGCGCAGTGGCGTCCGGGGGTCGGCTGAGTGAAACCCGTATCAAGCATGCTTTGCGCCCGCCGATAAGGGGCGATCGGAATTTCGACCGATCGCAATCACTCCTTAACGCACAGGAAGTAAAAGTGGAATAATCTGCCGATACCTGTGACGCCATGTGCAAAGCATGGCAGCTGCGGGGCTTTGAGGGTGCCATGCCGCCACTGTTCTGGACAATCCTGGACGTTAACGAAACCACCTTTTGGGTCACGATCGTGCTGGTTGGCAGCATTGTTTGGTTTTTGCGAAATGTCGTTGGCTCAACCGGCCATGCGATGCTGTTTGCACCCGTGCTCGTCATCGGCGCGTTTGTCGCGAATTACATCATCTCTCGGGAAGGCTTGTTCTTGAGCGCCGACAAGGATGCCCAAGTCGCGGCCGGTCTGTCGATTGGCGTACTCCTGACCTTGCTCGGGTTGCTGGTCGTGATGAAAATCGTCAACCAGTCGACCGAAAAGCGTGACGCCCGTCCGCGCCGCGCCGTCGCGGCGCAATCCGCTGGCGATCAAAGCGACGCCACGTAAAAACACGTCGCCAAAAACGTGGCCGGCAGCGTGACTGCTCAACTGCAAATCGTGTTCTGATCTGGGCGCTGCGATCCCTCGCGGCGTCATGCCCTTTTGCATTGCAGGCCGGTCAGGGTAGCGTACAACGGGCCACAATCAGCAAGCCGCAGAGACAAGCACTGCAAAGCCTCGGCGGACCCAATCTGGGTCACGTTAGACTGCGCAAAAAACCAGGAACGCGACCGATGACAGATAAGAAAAGCGGCACAACGGCTTCTGCCCCTCGATCTGACGCGTCAGCCCGCGACAAACCCTGGATGTTTCGCACCTACGCTGGCCATTCGACGGCGTCGAAGTCGAACGCGCTCTATAAAATGAACTTGGCCAAGGGCCAAACTGGGCTTTCGATCGCCTTCGATCTGCCAACGCAAACCGGCTACGACAGTGATCACGAGTTGGCGCGCGGCGAAGTCGGCAAGGTCGG
>JANMII010000185.1:0-7254 GCA_031375665.1 Hyphomicrobium sp. | reverse complement strand
CACCAAAGACGCGCGTGTCAGCAATCCGGCCATCGTAAAAGCCGATTAGGTTCGGACTAAGATCGATCACGCGGAGTGTTTCGGTCGATATGGTCATGACCTAGTATACACCGCAGCGTGCACGGAGAGTGTGCCGATACTGTGTAGGAATACCGTATGCGGATGGGCAGGGCTGTCGCGCGGATTTGTCCAAGTGGGTATCAGTCTTTAGAAGCCACTCAAGCGGATGCAAAATTGGCTTTTGATGGCTCGCTGGCTACGGCACATCACTTTAGGCTAATCAATCGCTTTGCTCGTGTCAGTATCGGGTATCGCTATCGGCGTTGCTGGCGTGTTTGACATCGGCGAAGCTTGCGCCGTCCGAGCTTCCTCCAGACCTTTCGCTATTTCATCATCTCGCGGATCAAGTTTCAGCGCGCGTTCGTAGGCGCCGGCGGCATCGAGCGGCTTGCCGGTGTTGAGATACGACCACCCGAGCATTTTCCAACCCTTCACATCGTCAGGTTGATTTTCGAGACGGGCAACCAGCTTCGCGATCATTGTGTTGACTTCAGGCAATGCGGCTGGCGGCGCGTCGGGAGCGGCCCCCGCGTTCGATTGTTGCGCGCCATCAAGCGTGTTTGCATACGATTGCAACGACGCTAGGGCTTGCGCGGTCGCTGGATCACTTCGGTCATCGACTGCTGCGGCGTGCGGCGATGGCTTGTTCGTCGCGCCATCCGGTGCAGACATCGCAACGGCGGGAATGGCTTCAATCGAAACGGTGCGTGTAAAACCGTGAGCTGCAGCCGCGCACAGAAGCGTAACGACTACACCAAACGTAAGGTTGCTCGACGCCGCCCATCGCTGCGTCAAATCCAGAAACGGGCGACGACCGTGAACCTTTAGCCGCAACGCCAAGAGCAAGATGGCTAGCGTGGTGGCGACGGTCGCGATTGCGATCGACACAGTTGGCTCAGTCATGTGCAATCCTCTTGAAGTTCTCTTGGCAGTTGCGGCCGTTACTGAATGGGGTTTTTTGTGTTGGTGATTGGCGTGGTCACGCCATCGATGTGATACGTGTGGCAGGTCGTACAATCCTGTTTCGCCATGGTTGTGTTGTGACAACTTTGGCAAAGGTCTTTTTTCACCGCGCCGAAATTTGATGCGAACTTCAGCGGATCACCATGCTCGTAGCTCTTTGAATAAGCGCTGGCTTTATTCAACGTGTGGCACGTTAAACAGCCGCTATCGTCCATGTTTCGGAAATGCGGTTCGTGGATAAATTGCGTGAAGCGACCTTGCTTGGTTTCGATCGAGGCTTGCGAAAAATTGACGACACGAGCGTTATTGGCGAGCGTATCCACGCTGTGGCACTTGGTGCATGAGCCTTGTGCATCTTTCGTCGTCAGTGAGTTGAAAACCGATGCGGCGGGGCTTGTGTCGCCCTTTGTCGCTTGAGGGCCAGTGAGAAACAGCCATGCGAATAAAAACTTATCCTTGTGGCCTATGGGGCGGTAGCTGATTTCGTTGTCCTGACCATACCACCCGCCGTACTCGGCCCAGGTTTCGCCATCAATATCACTCGCAATGCTGACTATTGGTGCGCTCGTGTTCGACGCCGTAATGGGGAGTGTGCTCGCACCCACAGTCTTGTCTATCGGCGCACTGGTAGCGTCGGCTCGTGATGGCGCATGTACTCCAGATTTTTGATTGCGCGCCTCCTCTGGCGTAAAAACGAGAAGATCGTCGGTTTGGTCGCCAGCTGGATCAGGAGGTTGTTTGGGAGCGGTGTCGCCTTGTGCGGCTTGCGCAACATCTTTGAGGCCCGCCCGCATCGCGCCGGGAAAGCTATCGGTCGAAAACGTTGCCTTGCTGTTGGGTGGTGGTTCTGGCTTTCGATCGGCATCGTCAGCATCGCTTGGCGAAGCACTTTTCGATGATGCAGCAGTTTTTTCGTTGTCTGTTTGATCATTGAACACCAAGCACTGTCCAAAGACGCGCACGCTGCAAGCAGGCGGGTCGCGTTTGATCGGTCGCTCGATATCGCTCGTCGGTTCACGCTCTGCGCCGCTCGAAGTGTCAGCACGCTCCGACCCGTCCTGCGGATCATCTGTTGCAGCTGTGGTGCCATCAACGGCATCGCCGTCTGCGGGACGTTGCGATGTTTCAGGCAGAGACTGTCTGTTATCAGTTTTGTCGGGGACCGGCTGAGAGCTCACAGCAGCCGTGCTGTTAGCGGGGTTACTCAGCGTGCCGTTTCGATCGGCGATCTCGCCAGCAAGATGCGGCAACCACTGCTGTTGTGCCCTGATCAGCACGTCGCGTGGAATGCTCGCGGTCAAATCCGCAACAAGGGACACACTCAACTTCGCACCCGTGCCGATATTGAGATCGCCAAGAACATCCGATGCCTTGCCCGCAATTAACGCATGAAATAGCGTCTTGATTTCCCAAGTCAGATTGGCCACAGCCCTGATCTGGTCATCGCTCGCCGTTGTTAGATCCTGCAAATTCAGCGTGTCGATCGCCTTCAATATGTTGCGACCATGATCATTTCGTCCAATCATAACCCGCATGAACGGCGTGAGGACCGCATCCGATGCGTCCGGCCATTCGCCGATGTGCGCGTTCTTTTTGGCGAGCGATTGCAGATCCAAGCCCGGTAATGTCAGAAAGGCGATGCCTTTGGGCCCGCTTGCCCGCTCCTTGCCTTTGATTTGATCGAGATGGCACGATGCGCAGGCCTGTTCAAACGGTGCGACTGCCATGAGGCGCTTATCAGCGTTGCTGTTGTGGCATGTCGCGCACGTTGCCGGGATGCGCTTCGTTTGATCTTTCTTGGCGACCTCGGGGTAATGCTTTTCGAAGTGGGCGGCATGATCATAGATGATGCGTGTCCGCCTTTTGAACGGGTAGCTATCAAAATTTGGATGATTGCCGTCAAAGCTATCAAATTTCAGAACGTGGCATGAGCGACATTGTTCGTTGGAAACGGTCGTAAGGCGACTAGTGACGCCGCGGTGTTCCTGGTGACATGACGCGCAATTCAGCCCGTTGGCGACCATATCGCGGGTTGGAAACGCGACGCTTTGAACAACGGCTGATCGCGGCGGCGTCACGCTCGTTGAACGTTTGCCGATGCGCTCGGTCCTCGGGCGCAATACCGCCTCCGAGGCCGTATGAGCGTTGAAAGCCGTCGCGGGCAGTTTGTGGCAAGTCAGGCAGGCCTTGCTGTCGGCGTGAGGATCGCTCGGCATCAGGCCTTTCACCCAAGTCAATTTGTCGGTGCCGCTCTTGGAATGGCACCCGCTACAATTTTTGATTACGCCGTGCGCGCTTGTCAGTGGTCCCGGCATGAGGAACGAGGTGTTTTTCGCGCACACAAAGGCGACCGCGATACCAATGATGGTTACAACAGCGAGGAGCACTGCAACGCGATCGCGAGATAAACCCGACCATATTGACGCGTGCGGTTGAGCTACTCTGATTGCTGTAAACCAGCGGTGCTGCGCCATCACCACGCTCCTGACGCGAAAGCGTAGACCATGACGACATGCAGGGTGGTCAGCACGACGAGCGCGTACGTCACCGGCACATGCACGAACAACCAAGCCTTCGACAATGCTGCGTGAACGGCCGCAGAATCGAGACGGTCTTTTTCGATCACCAGCAATCTGATGGTCGCCAGCTTGTTTTTGCCTGGTGGATCGACATATCGCGACAGCGCATCGATCTCATCGATCAGCCGCTTGAGCGGACGATGCGAGCCAACGAGGTGAGCTGAGATATTGCGAACGCCGCTAAAATAATGGGCGAGACTGGTACTGTAGAGATCCATGATCCAGCCATCATGGGGCTGCGTCGGTAGCGCAAGTTCGGCAGCCGGGGAGCTTGTCGTGACAGTGGCGTGAACGTTTTGCGCTATTTCAGCTCGGCGCGTTGCAATACGGTCCGGCGCGATCCAGTCTTCGATACCACTCTTCGATTGTCGCGACCACGATAAGTAGGTGCCGAAGATTCCACTGCAAATTATAAGTACGACGACAGTCCATAGCACCCACTCCAGACCAGTGTCGGGAAGTGAAAAATCACAATGCGAAACGAACACAGCAATCAGCGCATAGCCGAGAAAAATATGGGTCTTTCGCCATTTCGCGGCGGCCTTTGGCGAAAGTCGAATGGATTTCACGGCTATGTGGAAGCCAATCTGCAGGCTTATCGCTGCAACCAAAATCCAGCCGTCGAGATAGCGCGGGTCGCGAAGTGCATCGCCATAAAGGGAGACGAGCCACAGCAGCGCGACTGACGCGCCTGCGATGAACAGCACCGCAAGTGAAAAGCTTTGCAGCGACCGGCTCCCGAGGCGGGCTGCAGGTCCTAGACGACGTGCTCCAAAAGCGCTGTCGCGGTCCGGCTGCGCTCTGTGTTTCATGGTGGCCCGCTGGAGGTATGTTTCACTCGGTCCTATCTCACCTGTGTCGACTGTTGCCGTTGCCTTATCTTCAGATCAGTTGGGCACGCTGGCTGTCCGCGCTTTACCCTTGAAGTTTTCCGGTCGTGGAAGCAGGCTATCCAATCCGGTCATGGTACTGCCGTCATAGCTTTCGCTGATTTTTTGTAGCAATTTGGAAACGCCGTCGGCGGCGGTTGTCAGTGCGGGTTGGTTGTTGAGCTTCAAGCCTGCCGAGTGGCCGATCTCGACCATCTTTGCGAGCTCAGGCACGTTCGGCACGGCCGTAGCTGCGGCGGCCATCTGCTTGCGCGCTCGGTCCGCGCGCTTAGCCATCTCGAACGCGTACGTCTTGCGGACCGTTGATTGACCAACGGCTCGCAACGCTGTCTCAAGTTCGACGCCGAGGCCGACGACGTACAACATGCGTGCGCGCGCTGCGTCAGCTGGAACGTTTGCTTTGCCCTTGGAATGCCATGTGTTGTGGCGAACTTCGCCTTGCGACCACGATAGCAATTCGAACGCGCTCCCAGCTCGGTGGCCACCCTTGTTGACGAGGTCTTCGCGCGGCACGACGTGGCAACCGTAGCAATTTTTTGCCAGCTGATAGAGCGCAACGGGCCGGATCATGCCTTTGGAGTCAGCGAGCTTTAAGCGCGCCTGTTTCTCAGTCTTCGTTTCCGTTTGCGCAGTCTTGCCGCTAAAGCCACTGTGTAATTTGAGCCAATCTTGACCAGCGCTGTGACAGGACTCGCATGAGATGCCAGCGACAGGTTCAGGCTTGTCGTTCTTTTGCTGCACCGTGAAGTGGCAATCCAGGCACAAGCTTTCGGACTTGATCCGGCGCACGCCCATTTTATCGGCTATTTCGTTGGCCTTTGAACTGCGCGGCATGTCGCGAAATGTTTTGAAGTGATGCGTACCCTTCCAGGCTTCGGTTTCTTGCTTGTGACATTCAGCGCACGCGTTGGGCCCAACTGTCTTTGCGGTCTCAGCCGATATTGCGCTGACTGTTGCAAAGCAAAGCACCGCCAACCCATGCGCGAGAATGACTGCGTTGGAGCGGAAAAGCGCACGACGCTCGGCTGCGATCAATCGGACTGCCATGAGGTTAGCCAAGCGAATGGCTGCTACCTCCTGTTCGCAGTGTCGCGAGTGCCGGCGATTTCGGTTGGGCCTTATTGCGCGACTGTGGAGATCGAATGTGTGGCCCTTGCCGTGAGGCTGGAACCGCAAGCCAACCGATCGCCCGCGTCAACGCAGTGTCTTTGATGAACGGCGATGTCGTTGGCAAAAACGGGTCGGCGTAACACTGGGCGCCAACTTGTGCGGCAATCGATTTTATTGACTGAACCATGTCGGGTGCACCGCAGGCATACAGCACATCGGTCGGCAGAAGGCGGGGGAGGTAGTCCGTGGGCCGTCCTAACATGACAGCTGGTGCTACCGTTTGCGGTGTGCTGCAAACCGGCACGATCAGAACATTTGGAAAGCGGGACAGTTGCATAAGGGCTGGACCCATATAAAGCGACTCGATCTTGCGTGCGCCCGCGATGATCATCATTCGGCGATAGGGGTTCTCCCGCAGGGCTGCCGCAGCGATCGACCAGATGGGCGCAAAGCCAGTGCTGGTTGCAACCAGCACTTGGCGGCCTTTTTGGTTAGCGCGAAAATGGGCTGCGCCGAACGGCCCAGACAGCGACACGCGATGCCCCGTTGTAATGCGCGAACCAAGCGCGGCCGTGACGTGTCCGCCTTCCATGCGGCGGATATGAAACCAAACTGAGCGGCTATCAGCATTATCGGTCAATGCGTGTGTCATACTGAATGGACGGCTTGGAAAGCCCTGGAAGTCCACTTGCGCATATTGACCAGCATGGAACGGCAGGGCCGCATCCGTGCTGATGCCGACTTCCAAAACATCGCGCGACAGCGAACGAAGTGACGATACGGTGCCATCGACTGTGCGAACGATTTGTGGCTCAAGCTTTTCGAAAACGGCATCGCCCACGATCTGGCACTGGCAAGCGTGCACAATGTCATGTTCCGAGCTAGCACCTCCGTGAACCTTGCCAGATAGCAATCTCACACAGCAGGTCCCGCAATGGCCGGCGCGGCAGTTGTATGGAAGATCGACGCCAACGTTCAGCGCTGCATCTAGCAGTAGTTCGCCGCGCCGCGCAGAAAGGCTGTGTCCGTTGATGATGATTTCGTGGCTCGCCATTATTCCATCCTGGCTTTGAGGTGTTGCAGTTTGTTGGGCACAGATAGACCTGCGGCGCTTGCTGCGCTTTTGAATTGTTCAGTCCTTCACGCCGTCGCGACAGCAGCCCTCTGTGCCGATCATGTGTTCACGCTCGACTTGCATGACACTGTCCTTCCCGCTGTTATCACCGGGGTTGGCACACATGGCGCACTCGGCATTCAATCAATCAAACTGTCGCGATGCATTATTTTCCCCTGAATCTCATATCAGGTCTGACCATGGCCATTTGATGTTTTTATAAATTCTGAAAAAATTCTGAAACAACAAAAGTCTGATATGCATATGACTGGAGCAAATAGCTTTGATATGCTCTCAAGCTCGTTTCCCTCTGACTCGCTAGCTAAGCGGCGCTCGTAAAGCTCTGAAATGAGTCATAAATAGGCGCTTCGAGATCAAAAGTACGACTCGAATTTTAGCGGAAGTGCTAGCGGACAAGATTGCCTCAGGTATCTTGAGGGCGAGCACAAGTTATCTCGTCTCTTATGCTCATAAAAGTGCGGTTGAATCCGCAGACATATCGAATACAGACCCGACAAAAATAAGAGATTTAATCCGC
>JANMII010000161.1:0-4018 GCA_031375665.1 Hyphomicrobium sp. | reverse complement strand
CGACCGAGAGATCGAGCACCGTTTGCGTTCTGCCATCCGCTGGAACGCGCTCGCCATGGTCTTGAAGGCCAACAAGGAGACGTCTGAACTTGGCGGACACTTGGCGAGTTTTCAATCGGCTGCCACGCTTTACGATGTTGGTTTCAATCATTTCTGGCACGCGGCCAGCGACGAGCACGGCGGCGATCTCATCTTCGTGCAAGGACATTCGTCACCGGGCATCTATGCGCGCGCCTTCTTGGAGGGACGTCTCAGCGAAGCGCAACTTTTGAATTTCCGGCAGGAAGTCAACGGGAATGGACTGTCATCGTATCCGCACCCGTGGCTCATGCCCCAGTTCTGGCAATTTCCAACTGTCTCCATGGGTCTTGGTCCGATCATGGCGATCTACCAAGCGCGCTTCTTGAAATACCTGAATGACCGGAGTTTGGCCGATACCTCCAAGCGTAAAGTCTGGGTGTTCTGCGGCGATGGCGAAATGGATGAGCCAGAAAGCCTTGGTGCGATCTCGCTCGCCGGACGCGAAAAGCTCGATAACCTCATCTTCGTCGTGAACTGCAATCTGCAACGTCTCGACGGCCCAGTGCGCGGCAACGGAAAGATTATCCAGGAATTGGAGCGCAACTTCCGCGGGGCCGGATGGAACGTCATCAAATGCATCTGGGGGTCGAACTGGGACGAACTGCTGACGCGTGATGTTTCGGGACGATTGCGCCAACTGATGGAAGAGTGCAACGACGGCCAGTATCAGGACTTCAAATCCAAGGACGGGGCTTATATCCGGAAGAATTTCTTCGGCCGTTATCCCGAGACGGCATTGCTTGTCGCCGATTGGTCGGACGAGAAAATCTGGTCGCTGACGCGCGGCGGCCATGATCCGCGCAAAGTGTACGCAGCTTACGCTGCAGCGGTGGCGGAGAAGGAACGGCCTTCAGTCATCCTGGCCAAGACGGTCAAGGGCTACGGCATGGGTGCGGCTGGCGAGGGCCAGATGATCGCCCATCAGCAAAAGAAGATGGGCAAGGATGCACTCAACCGGTTTCGCGACCGGTTCAACATCAAGATAGCTGACGATGAACTTGAAGGCCTTCCATTCATCTCTTTCCCGAAGGGCAGTCCCGAATACGAATACCTCACCGCGCACCGCAGCGCGCTTGGCGGCTATCTGCCGCTTCGACGGCCCAAGACCTCCATCCAGCTTGACGTTCCGCCGCTGTCTCTTTTTGAGCCGCAGCTCAAAGGCTCCGGTGATAGGCAGATATCGACGACGATGAGCTTCGTGCAAATTCTCACGCAGCTGCTTCGCGACAAAAGCCTCGGCCGCCACATCGTTCCGATCGTGCCGGACGAGAGCCGCACCTTTGGCATGGAAGGAATGTTTCGCACCTTCGGGATCTATAGCCAGCAAGGCCAGCTCTACCGGCCGGAAGACGCCGATCAGCTCATGTATTATCGCGAGGACAAGAACGGTCAGATCCTGGAAGAGGGCATCACCGAAGCTGGCGCTATGTCGTCATGGATTGCCGCGGCGACGTCGTATTCGACGTCGAACGTGCCGATGATTCCGTTCTTTATCTACTATTCGATGTTCGGCTTTCAGCGCATCGGCGATCTGATCTGGGCGGCAGGCGACATGCGCTCGCGCGGCTTTCTGATTGGCGGGACGTCGGGGCGCACAACGCTGAACGGCGAGGGCTTGCAGCATCAGGATGGCCACAGCCATATCCTCTCATCGACGGTTCCCAATTGCGTGTCGTACGATCCGACCTTCGGTTATGAGGTGGCGGTTATCATTCAAAAAGGTCTCGAGCGGATGCTCGTCGCCCAAGAAGACGTTTTCTACTACATCACGACGCTCAACGAGAACTACGAGCACCCGCCCATGCCTCCCGGCGCGGAGGCGGGAATCGTCAAGGGCATGTACCTTCTCAAGGCGGCGAACCCCGCGGCCAAAGGCATGAAGGTGCAGCTTCTGGGATGCGGCGCGATCCTGCGCGAGGTGATCGCCGGCGCGGAACTGCTGGAGAAAGATTTTGGCGTTTCGGCCGACATCTGGAGCGTGACAAGCTTCACAGAGCTTAGACGAGAGGCCCTCGAAGTGGAGCGCTGGAATATGCTGCATCCGATGGAGCCGCCGAAGGTCGCTTATGTGACGCGATGCTTGGCCGCGCGTGGCGTGACGCCGGTTGTCGCGTCGACCGACTACGTGAAGCTTTTCGCCGATCAGATCCGCGGTTTTATTGCGGGACGCTATGCAGTTCTTGGCGCCGACGGCTTCGGCCGCTCCGACTACAGGTCCAAGCTTCGTCGACACTTTGAGCTGGATCGGCACTATGTGGCACTCGCTGCGTTGAAGGCGCTTGCCGATGAAAACAAGCTGCCATCAACTCAGGTTGCCGAGGCGATACGCAAATATCAGATTGATCCCGACCTGCTCAGTCCGATCAACGCCTGAAGTGTGACGCTGGAGAGGATCAACGCGATGTCCGTCATTGACGTAAAGGTGCCAGACATCGGCGACTTCGACAAAGTGCCGATCATCGAGATCCACGTGAAGCCTGGTGACAGCATCAAGCGTGAGGATCCGCTGATCACTCTGGAGAGCGACAAGGCGGCCATGGAGGTGCCGGCCGCCGATGAAGGGCGCGTTGCAGAGGTTTTGGTCAAACTCGGCGACAAAGTCAGCCGAGGGTCGCCAATTTTGCGGCTGGAGGTCGTGTCGGCTGCCAATGACACCGATGCGTCCAACACCGTGAGTTCGCCCGCTATCACTGCAAAAGCGGACGATGACGCAATCAAACACGCCTTATCTCCGGACGTCAGACCGCGTGAGGTCGCCGGGACAGCCTTGCCACTCGCTCAAGATTTCGATGGCGTGCATGCCGGCCCTTCCGTGCGCCGTCTCGCGCGCGAGCTCAATGTCGATCTCAAGCTTATTAACGGCACCGGAGAAAAAGGACGTGTCACCAAAGATGATGTGAAACGCGCCATTGCTGTCGCATCGGGCGGCTTTGGCATCCCAGAAATACCGGCGGAAGACTTCGCCAAATTCGGGCCGATCGAGACGAAGCCGCTGTCGCGGTTGAAACGCTTGGCGGGCCCTCATCTCCATCGTGCCTGGCTCAACGTGCCCCACGTTACGCACACTGACGAGGCCGACATCACCGAATTGGAAACCTATCGCAAATCGTTGGACATTGCCGCGCGCGAGAAAGGCTACCGCATTACCTTGCTCGCGTTCGTCATGAAAGCATGTGTGGTCGCCCTTAAAGAGTATCCGGAATTGAACGCGTCGCTAGCGCCAGACAAAGAAAGTCTGATCTTAAAGCACTATTATAATTTCGGCGTCGCCGTCGATACGCCGGATGGTCTGGTTGTTCCGGTGATCCGCGATGTCGATCGCAAGGGCATCACCGAAATTTCACAGGAATTGGTCGCAGTCTCGCAAAAAATGCGAGATGGAAAGATTGCACCCGCTGACATTCAGGGTGGCGCATTCTCGATCTCTAGTCTCGGCGGCATCGGAGGGACCGCCTTTACGCCGATTGTCAACGCCCCCGAGGTCGCCATTCTCGGACTGGTCAAAGCCGCGATGAAGCCCCAATGGGACGGTGCGGCTTTCCAGCCGAGGCTCTTTCTCCCGCTATGTCTGTCATACGATCATCGCGTGATCGACGGAGCGCTCGCGGCGCGCTTTACGCGCAGGCTCGCGGACCTCTTGGAGGACGTTCGCCAACTTGTGCTGTGAGCCAAACCGAAATGTATAGACGAAGGTTTTTTAGCGCGCCGTACCACGTCTATGTGATCGGGCGGCGGGGACAGCGGCGGCACGAGCTTTAAAATTTTCAGGCTGAGTGTGTTCACCGTTGCTGCACGATCAAGACATTCCGGATCATCAACTTTGCACCTTGACCACAGCGAATTGCCTACAAAGGCCCGCTTCCGATTAAGAGCGTGCATGCTTGATGAAGTTTGCGAAGTGCGCAGCATCCAAATCGCCGCCAGCTAGTGCGGCGCG
>JANMII010000148.1:0-2156 GCA_031375665.1 Hyphomicrobium sp. | reverse complement strand
CTGGCCGCCATCTGTCGCGCGCGCGACTGTCAGCGTTGCAAGCCTGACGGAACTGCTCACGGTCGACGTTGAATTATCGACGAGTGTGTGACCCGCACCACTCTCTCTGAAGCCAGCCATCAATGCGACGACGTGAGTGTCTCGAACGTAAAATCGAGTTCGTCGTCGATCTTCTGTGCGGCCTCGCGCCAGTCTCCACCGCTTTGACCGTTGGCTTGTAATGTCGCAACGTCGGGATGGCTTTGTGTGCCGCTATAGTGTTGACCATTGCGATGACCGCTCGCCTGCCCGCCGCCATTCAGCGTGTTGGCATTTAACGTGCTGCCATGCACAGGTCCGCCGCTATGATTTCGGAGTGCAGCTCGGGTGGCGCCAGCCAAGCTGCCATTGGCATAAGGAGCCTGTGCCCGGCCCGGCAAACAACACAGCCGCGTCGCGAGTGTATGGAGCTCACTTAGAATTTCTTCGCGCCGCAACTCGTGCTGCAGCGTGACGGTGCGAACCTCGCGTAGCACATTTTCATCTGCCCGCCGGATTGCGTCGGCAAGCGATTGCACCAAATCGAGCTCGCCGCGCGAGTTGTCAGCAAGGCGCTGAAGCAACTCTTTGACATTTGTCGGGACGTTGTCTGGAAGTCCGCTCATCGCAATCCTCGCTCGCTGAGTGAGTGCTAGAAACGCGTGATTCCAATGGCAAAATCGTGATCGATGATGTGCTCAGATCGGGTGCTTGGTCGAGGACTTCGATCCGCTACTGCAGATGTGCGCGCAACATCCACGCGGCCTTGTCATGAGCCGCGATGCGCCCATTCATCAAGTCGCCGGTCGCCGTGTCGCCTGCATCGTCAGCGAATGCGCCAACATCGGTGCACAATTTTGAGAGTGTCTCGTTGTCGTCGGCAAGTGCCTTGATCATGATTTTATCGGCCGGTGGCTTGGCTGGCGCTTCTTTAATTTGTGTCAGTTTGCTAAATTCGGCGAAGCTTCCAGGCGTGACGGCGTCAAGCGCGCGAATGCGTTCGGCGATTTCGTCGACCGCGGCTGAAATCTCGGTGTATTGACCCTCAAACAACGTGTGCAGCGGACCAAAGTTTGGGCCGGTCACATTCCAATGGAAATTCTGCGTCTTAAGTTGCAACACGTAGGACGACGCGAGCACGTGGCCGAGCTTCTCTGCGATCACGATTTTTGAATTGCTGTGTTTTTCGTCAGCCATGATTATTTCCTGAAATTGAAGCACGATGCGCGCAAAGTCGGCGCACCGATAGCAACCTTTCAACGACGCCACACGTCAAACGGTTCCCCTAGCTATGACTGTTGCTGAGCGCGCTGCCCGTCAATCATCGCTCGTCATCCTGGTAGCGGCCTTTAAGTTCCTCGGTCCGCTCTTTGGTTTTCGTCGTCATGCAGCCAAGGATATCGACGGTTGCGCCAGTCCCGCCGGTCCAAAACATCGCGCTATGATTTTTGCATTCAGCGTCGCGATAGGCCAGCCAAGCCCGCTGACTTGCGCGCAGCGATCGCTCCCAACTTTTAGCATCGTAGGGTGCATCACCCGCCATCTCTGGGACAGCGCGCAAGGCCATTTTATAGGTTGCGTTCAAGCGGGCGTCGGCGTCGTGGAGCAGGTCTTCAGCGCAACGATTCATCTCAAAGGTCGACGCGGCAGCGGTGCATTCCAGTTTACGCGCGCTAACGGACTGAGAGGCGCCACCTAAAATCGCCAGCGCGAACGCGGCAATCATCGAGGCAGTAAAAATCGGTGCGCGTATCGAGGTCATGATGCAGGGTCCATGGCAAAGTGATGAAACGGCGAGCGGTTCACATTGAATAGCGAAATCGACCACCAGCCGTGAGGAAGAGCCCGGCATTTTGAGATATCGCGACCGGCATCATGCTGTACGACGTGGAAAGATCGACCGATACCGGACAATACCCGCAGGTTACAGATCGAATTCCATTTGCCCCCGCCCGCCCGGAGCGTTCGGCTTGGATGATGTCGCTGTCACTTTTTCAGCCTTGGCATTTTTAGCCGGAGCTTGTTTGGCGCCCGCAGGCGAAGAAGCGGGCTTCACCGCGCGCTTCGTTCGGGACCCGGTCATTGGGATGCCGCTGCGGCGACTACCATGCTTGTCTTGGATCGCATCGGCTTCACGC
>JANMII010000147.1:0-2112 GCA_031375665.1 Hyphomicrobium sp. | reverse complement strand
GTTGCCGACGGCACGCGCAAAGCCCTCGGCCTGGAAGAATTGACCCGCTTCGATCGGGGATCTGTAAGAGCGGCTCGTGCGGAAGCCGGCTGAGCGGCTGGCCGAGAAGATAAATCCACTGGCCGCGATTGCCGCGTTGGGCTGTTCGACCAGATGCGTCAGCAGCTTGGCCATGAGGGTCGTGTTCAAGCCGGCACCCGCTCGGTTCATGCGATCCGCTTCGGCGGTGAGCAGCGAGTTCTGGGCTTGAAGGTCGTTTGGCGAGCAGTCGTTGCTGGATTCTGACTACCGCCCACAATCCGAAAGACCTCCGGCATTGACCGCTCCTGAATATCACGCATCCAAATCACACGTTGCAGCACCAGTGGCAGCAACTCCACTTTCAGTTGGCCGATCTGCTTGTACAACTTTTTGGTGCGCACCAAGGAGAACGTCCTGCTCCAGCGGCGCTACTCACGAGCTGTCGACAAGAGCACCGGCCTGCGGTCTGACCACACCGTGATTCTGACTGCGATCAACTCGGGCAAGTATCGCAAGACGCGTTTGTTCGTGATGACGCTGGGCTGTAGTCGCAAAGCCGTGCGGCTGATTGTGGTGTTTCGGCTAAGCCCCGCAGCACCATGTCTTCGATCATGCGAAAGCGCCGATCACCTCGGTAACTGGTTCCCGTGTCTCCTCAATTCAGCCGACAATGAGTCGAGGCGTCGACGGCGCCTTGACTCATTTGTAGTAAGAGACTAGTATCGAAACAACATAATAACGAAACATGTACAATGGCTACATGAAGCAGACGGAGCTACATTTGACTGAGCCGGACCGGGGTACGCTGAACACGTTTCGCGGCAAGGGAGTTCGTCCGGCTCGAGCGGTCAACCGGGCTCATGTTTTGATGGCTCTGGACCAGGGCATCCCGGAGGCTACGATCTGCCAAGTGCTGGGATTGGGCCGCACGGCGTTGTGGCGGACTCGAGCGGCGTATCGCGCGGGTGGTTTGGAGTTTGCCCTGCACGACGAACCTCGTTCAGGGCAACCGCGGAAGTACGAAACAAGCCAGGAGGCCGAAGTCGTGGCGCTGGCCTGTAGCTCGCCGCCGAGTGGAAGCAAGCGCTGGACAATTGGCCTGCTGACCGCCGCGTCCCGTGAACGTCCTGGATTGGCTGGCGTCAATCGGGAGACGGTCCGCAAAATGTTAAAAAAAACGATTGCAAACCCTGGCGAAAGGTAATGTGGTGCATCGGCCGCATCACGACCGAGTATCGCGACAGGATGTATGCGTTGTTGGCACTATACGGTCGAGCGTACAGTGAACAGGAACCGGTGGTGTGCGTCGATGAGAAGAGTAAACAGTTGCTCCGACAGACCCGTGCCACCATCGCCGGACAGTCGGGCCAGTGTGCCCGTGAGGATTACGAATATCGGCGGGCAGGGACAAGAAATATCTTTGTGGCCGTCGAACCCAAGGGTCGGCACCGCTGCGTCGAAGTCACCGCCCGCCGCACCAAAGTGGATTTTGTGGCATTCGTAAAGAACCTGATGGAAACGGTGTATCAGGCCGCAGTCACGGTTCATTTCGTGTTGGATAACCTAAATACTCATTTTCGCAAGAGTTTTGTGGATGTGCTGGGGGAGCCTGCGGCGGCAACGTTGTTGCAGCGAGTTCAGTTTCACTACACGCCCAAACATGCCAGCTGGCTGAATATGGCCGAGATCGAGATCGGGATTATGGACCGGCAGTGCACGGGACACCGCATCGCCACAGCCGAGCTACTAAAAAGTGAACTCGCCCACTGGCAGGAGCAACGGAATGCCGCCGGGCGAGGCATCGAATGGAAGTTCACTCGCCAGGATGCCGACCGCAAGCTGGGCCGACACTATGTTTCGTAACTACATTGTCGCTATACTAGCTTACCAACCACACTTCCAGCAATTCGACCGGTGCCGCGGCGAAGGCCGCTTCCAGGTCGTGGGAGGTAGCGAAGCGGTGGCCACTGACGTGGCGCGCGGGGAACGTGAAGGTGAGCGTGGGGGTAGCAAAGGGCCAGGGGTGAAGTCGGAAATGACGCGGGGCGACGGGTTGCACTTTCACCTCGGCCACGCCTCCGTCATTTAGGG
>JANMII010000081.1:0-3071 GCA_031375665.1 Hyphomicrobium sp. | reverse complement strand
GCGGCAAAAACTGCAGGTCGAGGAACTCGAAAATGCTCGCCGCGTGATGGAGCAAGCGATCCTCGATCGCTTGCCAAAGGTCGAACAACGGCTGGCTGAATCCCGCAAACTGCTGTCAGAGCGCGATGCCGATATCACGCTGTTGTCTGAAACCAGCGCGCGCCAGACCGCAGCACTCGAAGAGCAGACGCAAATCAACATCCAACAGTCAGAAGATCTGCATCGGCTGCGCACGACACTCGATACGCGCGCGTCGCGGAACCGCGAAACCTTGGGCGATCCGCGCTTTGATGGTGAGGTTGCGTTGCGAAGCGAAATTGAAATGCTCCGCGCCAAGTCTCGCGACCAAAATGCGCTGATCGTGCGCTTGCAAGCGGCAGCCAAAGATGGCGATGCGCAAGGCGCGCCATTAGCGGCTGAAATTGATCGTATGCGGGCTGATCTCGCCAAAGCCGAAGCTGAACTCTTGACGCTGCAGGCGCGAGAGGGCACCGCGAGCGAAGGTCAGGCCGTGCTGCAAGCTCGGGTTCAAGCTCTGGAAGCAGCTGAGCGTGATCGGGCTGCTGAAGTTGCCCGCCTTAAAGCTGCGCTATCATCGTACGATCAATCCGGCGCACTCGCTGCGGGCGTGGCACGGCAAGCGTCCAACATGCAGGCGCCGCCAGCGTTGACGGCCAAAGCTGAAATCAGCGCGTTGCAAGCCGAAGTCGACGAACAGCGCCGAACGATCCAAAGTTTACGCGCCGATCTGGCCAGCAGCAATGAACGGCTGGCCCGGCAATCACAGCACTTTACCGAAGAGCTGCGCCGCCTTGGCAACGGTGTCGTGACGACAGCCGATGGGCTGCGTGGAGATAGCGGGCGTCGCATTGCGGGGGAGGCCGACACTAAGCGGCCATCGTTAGCCGACCGAATTGCCGGCCCGCGCGCCGCCTCGTCGTCCGACAGCGTGTCAGATGGTCGGATCGCCGCAAGTCGTCTCAAGACGGTCGGCGCGACGGATCGGACCGATGAGGGTCCTGGTCAAGATGCGGGCAACGCGCACCGGTCCGTATCGGCGACGACTGAGCCACGAGCCGTTGCAGATGTGTCGCCCCGTCGGCCGCGATTGCTGGAGCGGATCAGCGGCATCGATAAATCGCGCTGACAATCGTTAGCCATTTTATAATTGGCTCGCGGAATTCGGTTGGTAGACCGAACAAATTGGCCACGTTGCGCGTTGCACTGGAAACAGCAATAGCCTGCAACGGTGCGGACCAGCAGATTCAAGCATTTACCATGTCCGTGCCTGAGAGATGGCTCGTTGCGTTGAACTCGGCGTAAGAGTTTCGCGGATTAGCCCGATGACTGTTGGGTCGATTGGCGTCTAGAAGATCAGGGTGCTGATTGTGCGGTGTTGGTGTCGGAGTTTAGGCGTGTGAAGATACGCGTTGGGTACACGCCCGGGTTAATTTTGGCCTATGCTCGCTACTTTGCGAGTTTAGCATTGGTTGGCGGCGCAAGCGCGTCACTCGCCAGAAGCGTCGCGATAAGCGCGATGACGGATCACCCCCAGCAGATCGCAGAATTACATAAGCCGATGTCCCGCGTGGACACGGGCCTTCGCACGCAAGCGCGGATCGCGGAGCGGCCGACCTTTGACAGCAAGTTGACCGTGCTCGCGTTGCGCCAGCCTGAGACCCCGCCGGCCCGAATGGCTGTGTTGTTGGATCGATCCGAGCGGCAGCTACTGAAAGTGACGGCCAAAAAGCGGCTCGTACAAGTGACCTGCAAAACCACCAAATGTCGCAACGCTTTGCAGATGGCGGCGTCTGCAAAATCGGCAAACAAAATCGCGCTGGGTAAAAAGCGCGCCCGCGCCCCCGACAATTTTCTGGATTTTCCATTTCAAACGCTTTCGCGTGAGCGCTTCGCCGAGACAACGGCTGACATCACCGAGCGGGGTTTGCGCTGGCGCGGCTGAGAATTTCACGTGTTTGGGATAAGCAGCGGTTAAAAAAAAACCGCCGCCCGAAAACACGCCCGCTTTCGAGACACTCAAACGCTGCGCCGCGGGGACGGTGTGGAGATAAGACGGGAACCCGGACGAGCATGATGTTGCTTACGACCAGATTTCTGGGGGCGCCGAGCGCCGCGTTCGCAGGACGGGTCGGCGGCGAATACGGTGACGGTGATCAATTATGCAGCAGTATTGTGCGGCAATGGCCGCATCTATCCCCGCCATTTACGACAGTTCGATGTGTTGTCGCCGTTTGATTTTTGTCGGGGTTCTAAGAAAGCAATCGGGGTGGTTTTGAGTTATATTTGGGACCACAAGGCGATGCTGCTGAAAGTTTAGGACAGACGGTCGATTTACGAACAGGTTGGGGTCGCATCGCCGAACCGAGTCCTGCATGTCGATCTTTGTAATGGGTTTAGTCGGGTAATTTGGTCATGATGGTCCGCTGCGTTCGCGCATCTCTCTCTTTCGCTTTCGCCGTGTCGATTGCGGGCGTAAGTGCAGCCCCCATTTCGGCTCATGCAATTGAGCCGCTATCGGTGTTCGCTGCGGCGGGTGGCGGCGCTGGGTCCACAGGCATTGGGTCCACAGGCGCTGGATCTCCGGAAGCTGCGATAGCCGACGTTGGAATTGCTGAAACAGCTGGCGACGTGCAAACCGAGTCGCCGCTCGCCGCAGCCATTCGTGCAGCGCTTGAGGGTCAAACTGCGACGCCGGTCGAAGCGGCAGATCTTGACGACATCAAAGCATTTTACAGCGCGCGCGGCGATCTGCCGGTGTGGCTTGACACCTCCGGGCTCACGCGCGCTGGCCGAGATCTGGTTCGAGAAATTCAATCGGCAGGCGATTGGGGCTTGAATGATGCCGATTTCGTTTTCCATTCAGCTCACCTGCCGCCTCCAGTTGGCGGATGGACCAGCGAGCAGGCGGCCCGCGCCGAGTTAGAATTGACGCGGCTTGTTGTCCGTTACGCCTTGCAGGCACGCGGCGGCCGTATTGCATCACCTTCGACGCAGTTGAGCACGTATCTCGATCGGCGACCCAATGTGCCCAAGGCTGGTGAAGTCTTGGT
>JANMII010000061.1:0-1618 GCA_031375665.1 Hyphomicrobium sp. | reverse complement strand
GCTGCGACTTCGACGATATCTTCGAGATCTTTTCGAACTGTCGGCTCACCACCCGACAAGTGGATCTGCAAAATGCCGAGGTCGGCTGCTTGCCGCATGACGTCTTGCCAGACCTCTGTCGACAGTTCGGTGTTGACGCGATCGAGTTCGAGCGGGTTCGAACAATACGGGCATTGCAAAGGACAACGGTGCGTCAGCTCACACAGCATCCCGACGGGTGCACGCGCGCACGATGCCGGTTCACTGTTGTCGGCAATCTTATCGGCTGGGACGATCTCGTTCATTACAACACCGCGGTTGGCGTGAGCGCGTCACGCGAAGGGCACATTTGATCAGGCTCTGACAACGCCTTTATCGGCGAGATCTTGCAGCATCGAGATGATGTCGGCTGTGATCTCGATGAGCGGCGCATTATAGTCCGCTGCCATAGTACTAGCGATCGCATCGACGGTTTTGACACCATCACAAGACTTCAAGATTTCGACAGCGATCGGGTCCGGTTCGAAAACGCGTTCTGGTGCCAACACGTGCCAGCGCCCGCGACCAGCGTCGTGGCGCAGCTTAATGTGCGGCGGCAGATAAGGAATGGATGTTCCCGCGATCAACGTGCGTGTACGCCGAGCCGTGATCGTGGTTGGCTCAGATGTTGGTTCGCTTGCCATCACGCCACTCCCGGCCGGAAGGCACCCGGCGGAATGTTGCCAGCAACGTAAGCGTTATAGAGGGCGTCCTGTTGGACCCACAGCACATTGCATTTGAAGCGCACCGCGTCGACGCAGGCCTCTTGCTCGTCGCGGGTCCTGGCGTTTTCAAGAACGTATTTCAGCGCGAAGTCGGCGTCGCGTGGTGCTTGCGTCAGCCGGCGCTTGAAATACGCCATGACTTTGTCGTCGATGAAATCATAGCCTTCGAGCATGCCGGAAATGCGTTCTTTGTGGATCTTCGGCGCGAAGAGCTCGGTCAGGGATGATGCGACTGCAACCGTTAGAGGTTGCTCGCGCACAAACGTCACATAGGCTTCGACCGCAAATACAGTGGCGGCTAATGCGCCTTTGCGTGAAATCACATAATCACGGTCAAGGCCAAGGCCGTCCGTCAAGATCAGCCAACGTTCGATGCCGCCTGTTTCATCGGGTGGCAAGCCGTCGTGATCCAGAACCCGGTGCAGCCACTCGCGTCGCAGTTCGCGATCGTGAACGCGGCTCATCAAGGCGGCATCTTTGCGCGGGACGGCGGACTGATAACAATAACGGTTGAGCGCCCACGCTTGCACTTGGCCTTTGTTCAACTTGCCGCCATGCAGCAGACCGTGGAACGGATGAAGGTCGTGGTAGCGCTCTGGCCCAACAGCTCGCAGTGCAGCCTCGAACTCGACAACCGACATCGGTGGTTCACTGCCGCGGATCGCCGTCGACCGCTTTTCCAAGCTCACTGTGTTCGTAGACGGAGTGTTCATAAGTGGATCTCCATGCCGTCGTGCCCGACTTCCCAGCCGTTGATCTCCACAAACGTACGAGCTTGCGAGGTTTCATCCAAGACAGGATTCGAATTGTTAATATGGACGTAAATACGCCGCTTGATGTCCAGCGGTTTAATCGCCTCGACAGACCCATTAGGC
>JANMII010000029.1:0-28966 GCA_031375665.1 Hyphomicrobium sp. | reverse complement strand
AGCCGACATCGCGATGTACGAATTGGCACCGCCCACCGCATACAGCGCGCCAGCAATCACAGTCGCAACGCCCATCGCAAGACCGGCGGCGACCGTCGCATACAGGGCTTGGCCGGTGCCGGCAGCACTGCGCGGCACCGCCCGCTGAATGAAGTGGATCGCGGCGATATGGGTTGCGCCGTAAGTCACGCCATGCAGCAGCTGCAGCGGGATCAGAATCGCGAGTCCCGGCTCGGTCGCCATCACGGCCCAGCGGAGCACGGACGCGACAGCGCCAAACATCAGCAGTCTGGCGACGCCAACCATCGCGATCAGCCGACCGGACATGGCAAACAGCGCGACTTCCGCAAAGACGCCAATGGCCCAAAGTGCGCCGATCCATGTGCCACTCAATCCTTGAGCTTGCCAGATCAGCGTGCCGAACGCCAAGAACGTCGCGTGCGCCGCTTGCACCGTGCCGGCTGCAATCAAAAACATGCGAAACGCTGGCGCAGCCAACAGCGCGCGTGGCTCGTGCGCTTTCCACAACGGCAAATGACTGGCTGCGAGCGGCGCTGGAACGGGCGCTTCGTCGCCGCTGGTTCGCGGCAGCATGTGAGCGGCCAACACCGTCAGCCCGCAGCCGAACGCGACCAGCCAGACGCCCGCGCCGCCACCGTAAGCCGTGACAGCAACACCGCCAGCAAAACTCGCCGCAACGAACGACAACGAGCCCCACATCCGCATTCGGCCATAGTCGAGGCCGCCGCGCCGGACGCCGACAACCGCGAGCGTTTCGGTTAGCGGCATGATGGTCGAATCCGCGATTACCAGCGCGACGACAAAGACAAAGATGCCCCAGAACCCGGTCATCTGACTGAGCGCCAAAGCCAGCGCCAAACTGATCCACGCCAAGCCGATCAACATGACGCGATGGTTGCTGGCCCGGTCGGCCGCGAGCGCGACGGCAGGCGTGATCAACAACCGCAGAAAAAACGGCGCCGCCGCAATCGCGCTGATTTCGGCAGGCGACAGCCCGCGCCACGCCAACCACACCGGGATGAATGGCACATGCATGCCGTAGATCACGAACACGGCGCCATAAAACGCGCCAAGCCGCAGGGCGAAATTGCGCGCTCCGTTTATGTCATCAAGCATTGGGGTGATCGAACATCTGTTTCGTTGGCGAGGGTCTGGCCAGTTTGGGCTTAGTCCGTGTGGGGCTTGCCAGTGTGGGGCTGGCCCGTCTTGGTCTGGCCCGTATTGGTCTGGCCCGTATTGGTCTGGCCCGTCTTGGTCTGGCGTGTGGGCCTCATCCTTGTGTGTCTGCCATCTTGTGTTGGGTCGGCATATCCCTCCGCGGCCCATGGCGTCTCTTAAAGCCAGTTGGCCGCCAAATAGCCAGACCGCGTGCTGCCACCCCGGCGAATCCCAATCGATACCGCAGCCCGCACACCGCCATTGCGATACGCGCAGCAACACCCGATGCATTGATGCAGCACAGCGCCGACGGGAAGCGCTGCCGATCGTAAGGAGCTTGGCCGCCCCGCTGCAGAATCACGTATGGCTGTTAAATCTTGTGGAGAAAAAGTGGATAACCATGCATCGGCTTTCTTCGGCAGCACCCGACGCCACGGATCAGGACTATCGCTCGATCGAGCAGGCGCTGCTTGAGTCAGCGCGCGGCCGTTGGTTTCTAGCCGAGCACGGCCGCCGGGCGCGGCGCCTCGATAGCGCATTGCTGGAAGACGCCATTGGCCGGTTACAGACGTCCCTGCGTCAGCCGCCAGCATTGCTCGGCCAGCTGCAGGCCGAGATCGCCGAACTCAAAACTTTTATTGCTGAGACACGCGGCGCGATTTTAGCGCGTCCCGGCCCGCACGCCACATCGGCGTTTGTCGATGGCGCGATCCAACCGCATGCCATTCTCAAAGCCGCCGAGGACATCCACGACATCGCGTGGTCGTTGCAGGCCAATCCGTTTGACCCAGCCGGCTGCGAGATGATCGCACGCAATGCCGGTAAGCTCTACGCGTTGAGCCAAACGCAGGCGGTCGAAAGCCAGCGCGCCCTTAGCATCGCTGCGGCCCTCGATAACGCGACAGCCAAGCTTGAAGCCATTCTCGAGACCGTCATGCACGAACTGCGTGTGGACGTGGCAGCCGAGTAAACCAAATCCCACCGTCGCAGGCGTCCGCAAATTTATGGCGACGCCGTCGGCTTGACCAAACCGCGGTTGAAAATCTCTGACACCAAAAAGCCTGGCAATTCTGCCAGGCTTTTTGGTGAGACGGTTCGCAGGGGCGACCGAACTACCACTTGGTTTTCATACCGACCGAAAAGATGTTGGCGCTGTTCTCGACATCAGCTCTCAGACGAAAAGTCTCGTCCGTGAGTGTGCCACGATTGAGTTCCGCGTCCTCAAAGAAGATGTGCGAATAGCCTAAATCGAATGTTGTGGCTTCCGAATAGCGATACGTCGCGCCAAGCGACAACCAAACCCGATCTGAATCGGGCAGCGGCAACAAGCGTTGCTCTGCCTCTTGGATCGGCGACTTCTCGTACGCGACCCCAGTCCGCAATGTAACCTGTTCGGAATAATCGTATTCAAGACCGACCGAATAGAACCATCCGTCATCCCAGTTGGCGCGAACGCCGGCATTCGGCAAAAAGCCCGAAACGTCGACTTCGCCGAGGCGGCTCCAGTTGGTCCACTCGATGGTGGCGAGGCCGCGCATCTGCGGCGTGATTGCCTGCATCAAACTGAGCGTGACGATCTCCGGCGTGTCGAGGTCAGCTTTCACGTTCCGCGAAAACAAATCGCCATTGCTGTAAGCTTTGCCTTCCAGCTCTTGCTCGATCTTCGAACGAAAACCGAGCCCCACGCTGGTCGAAGATGTCGGCTGCAATAAAATCCCCGCCGTGTAGCCAACACCCACCGTATCGTCGAGGCTGACCTTAAAGCTCTCGGCTGCCGGGGCGGGACTATTTGCCGTGAACAGTTTGAGCTGCATGTATTGCAGTTGCAGGCCCGCCGCGATGTGGACGCCCGGCGCGATCTCGTAGGCCAGCGTTGGCGACACATTGAAGGTCAGCATCTCAGCCGCCCGTCCGTGAACCCGCCCAATCCAATTCTTGTCATCGGGTTCGGTCGCAAGGCCGAACGGCGCGCCCGTCGAAACACCCAGGACCAGTTGGTCATTGATGCGGTAGGCGCCGTAACTAGCAGCCAGCAATCCCACTTTGTCGATATCGGTCGAAGTTGCGCCGCCAATGTTCGGCACGGTCACGCCGTTACTCAATTCGGTGTCGGCTGTGATGACCGAATAATGGTTTTCCGTCGTCAGGCCGTTCTTCGCGATGCCAAAAGCGGCCGGGTTCCAGAACGCCGAACTCAAATCGACGCCAGCCGCCGCGCCGGCAAATGCCGATCCAAGCAACGATGCCGACTGTTCACGGACGGCATATCCACCCGCATCTGCGCGCGGTGCACTGACCACGAGCGCCGCGGCAGATGTGACTGCAAGTGTCAGTCCTTTGCCGAAATTAAACCCCATGTCGTCCCCCGCAGCGCGCTCGCGGCACGCCTGTTATTTGGAAGCATTTTCTAATCGAACTATAGGCAACCGGGATCACTCCTCAATCACGCGTTGCCTCATTAGGTCGCATCTTGCGAGAATAGTGCGCAGCTGTGCCTCTGCCGCCACGTACGCGCACTGCGCTGCGCAATGACCCGGCAGCGCATGAATTCAACACGTCATGATTGTGCGATCAGCGGCATAAAAAAACCGGTCCGCCGTAGCGGACCGGTTTTGCCAAGCTCGGCTTCCGAAATCGAAATGAGCTTGGCTCTCCCCCCGGAGCTCGGTTCTGAAGGGCCTCACGTGGGCTCATCTCCAGACTGGAGCAGACGTTGCCTAATGGCGTTCAATTATGCAAGTGGCAGAGCTGTTTTCCACGCCCGTTCGAGGCCGGTCGATGTTGTGTGGCAACACGTGTTATTTCACATCTGAAACAACTTAAGCGACGGGTAAAACACCTCGATTACGGATTGCTTGAACGCTGACCAGTTGTCCGCAGCTGAAATGCGTGGTCAACCGGCCCCGCGCCAGAACCGATCGTCATCTTCGCCGCCGATTGCAGTGCAAGCCAGACATACGACTTCGCTGCACGCACTGCCTCATGCAAAGTCTCGCCCTGTGCCAGATGCGCCGAGATCGCAGCCGACAAGGTGCAGCCCGTCCCGTGCGTGTTGCGCGTGGCGATCCGCGGTTTGGAAAACGTCTCCACACCATCCGAGCTTACCAGCACGTCGATGGCCTCATCGCCTTCGCCGTGGCCACCTTTGACCAGCACGCTAGCGCACCCAAACGCCAGCAGCGCGTTGGCCTGCGCAATCATCCCGTCAATCGTTCCAGCGACAGGCTCACCGAGCAACGCCGCCGCCTCGTGCAAATTGGGCGTGATCACGGTTGCGAGCGGGATCAACTGTGAACGAACCGTGCTGATCGCATCCGCTGCCAGCAGCACGTCGCCACTGGTTGCGACCATCACCGGATCAACAACCAGCGGAATGGCCCGCCAGCGTGCGAGCACAGCCGCCACCGTTTGCACGGTGACGGCATCACCCAACATTCCGATTTTGATTGCTGCGACCTGCAAATCACTGAACACGGCGTCACATTGCGCGGCGATGAAATCAGGCGGCACGCCATGTACAGCGCTGACGCCCCGCGTGTTCTGCGCCGTCAGCGCGGTGACGACGCTTGCGCCATAAACGCCAAGGGCTGCGAAGGTTTTGAGATCGGCTTGAATGCCAGCCCCGCCCGAGCAATCCGAGCCAGCGATCGTCAACGCAATGGGTGGGGTGATGACGCTCGACATGCGACCTTCCAAATGGACGACAGGCGTCCGCGAGATGGCTCAACGAGCGGGCCAAACGGACGACGCGCTTGCCGTCAGACCGCGCTCATCACGGGGCCGATTTCTTCAAGATCTCATCGCCAAGACCGGCCGGCGTGACCCAGTTTTCAACTGTCGCCAATGCGGGAAACGTTTCGAGCATCCACTGGCCGAGCGCATTTTGCGCACCAAACAAAAACAGCAGACCCGTCACGATCAACAACACGCCCATGACTTTTTCGAGCGTCTCGAAATGCCGCTTGAAGCGCTTCATAAATCCGAGAAACGGGCGTATTGCGAGCGCCGCCAGAACGAACGGAATGCCAAGCCCTAACGAATAAACGAACAGCATCGAGATCCCCGACCACATCGAGTTCTCGTTGGCCGCGACCGCCAGCACTGTCGCCAGGATCGGCCCAATGCATGGCGTCCATCCAAATGCGAATGCAAGCCCCATGACGTAAGCGCCAATCAAACTTGCGCCGCCATCACCGGCGTTGAAACGCGCCTCGCGATACAACAATGGAATGCGCAGCACGCCCAAAAAGTGCAGGCCGAAAAGTACGATGATTGCACCAGCGACCGTGCCAAGCTCCGTGCGATAGGCGAGCAACACCTGGCCGAGCGTGCTTGCGCCCGCGCCGAGCGCAACAAACACCGTCGTAAAGCCGAGCACGAACACAACGGCCGCGATCACAACCCGTCGCCAGACCGCGCGGTCGACACCGTCCTCGCCGGTTAGTGCATCCAGCGTCGTGCCACCGATGTAGCCGAGATAGGGCGGCACCAGCGGCAGCACGCACGGCGACAAGAAGCTCGCGAGCCCTGCCAGTGCGATGCCGAAATAGACATGAGGCTCAGCAAACATGGGTCGTCATACCTTTGAGCCGACAAACTTGTGAACGCGCCCGTCACGCCGAGCGCGCCGATCACGTCACGCGCGCTCGATCAAGAAGCGCGAGCGAGCGCCGCGATGCCGGGCAACTCCTGGCCTTCCAGCCATTCGAGGAACGCCCCACCCGCCGACGATACATAGGTGAAGTCGGCCGTGACGCCAGCGGCATTCAGCGCCGCAACGGTATCACCCCCACCTGCCACCGAGATCAGCTGCCCCGATTTGGTTAGCGCGGCCGCCTGTTGGGCCAGCGCGAAGGTGCCGTTGCCGAACGGGTGAATTTCAAACGCCCCCATCGGCCCGTTCCACAGCAGCGTCTTGCATTGCGCCAGCACGCCCGCAACTTTGGCAACGCTTTCTGGCCCAACATCCAAGATCATCGCATCCGACGGGACCTGATCGACGGCAACGATCTGACTTTCAGCGCCAGCTTTGAAGGCGCGGGCGACGACGGCGTCGACCGGCAACACGATGTCGACACCGCGGGCTTTCGCGTCCGCCATGATCTCGCGCGCGAGAGCGTGAAAATCCGGCTCCGACAGCGACGTGCCGACAGCCAACCCCTGCGCTTGCAAAAACGTATTGGCCATGCCGCCGCCAATAATCAACCGATCAACCTTGGCGAGCAGATTTTTTAAGACCGGAATTTTGGTCGAAACTTTTGCCCCACCGACAACGGCAGCCGTCGGTCGTTGCGGATGTTCGAGCGCCGCCCGCAGCGCGTTGATTTCTTCCATCAACAGCGGCCCGGCATACGACGGCAACAAATGCGTAATGGCGTCGGTCGATGCGTGCGCGCGGTGAGCACATGAAAACGCGTCGCCGACAAACAGATCACCCAGCTTGGCCAATTCCGCCGCGAAGCCAGCGTCGTTTTTTTCTTCTGCCCCGTGGAAGCGCA
Organism: Hyphomicrobium sp.; assembly: GCA_031375665.1. Classification (GTDB taxonomy): domain Bacteria; phylum Pseudomonadota; class Alphaproteobacteria; order Rhizobiales; family Hyphomicrobiaceae; genus Hyphomicrobium_B. Next base: position 22,289 of record JANMII010000029.1, on the reverse strand, counting down.
AATTTTCGAGCACCGCGATGTCGCCGTTGTGCATGTTGGCAACGACAGCGGCAGCAGCAACGCCGATGCAATCGGTGGCAAACGCAATTGGGCGGCCAGCCAGTTGTGCCAACGCAGCCGCGATCGGCGCCAACGAAAGCGATGCATCCGGTCCCTGCTTGGGCCGACCGAAATGCGACAGCACGATCACTTTGGCGCCGCGCGTGGCCAGATCAATCAAGCCCGGCACAACGCGCTCAAGACGCGTTGCATCACTGACGCAGCCATCGCTGACGGGCACGTTGAGATCAGCGCGCACCAGCACGCGGCGTCCCGCGACGTCGATTTGGTGTGTGGTCTTAAGTCGATCGAGATTCATAGGGTGTTCACGGGGGCCAATTTATGGACGTGTTTGCAGAACTGCGCACAGCACTGTGCAGCGACACGGTTCAAAACTATTTCTCCGACGCAATCGCTGAGCGCGCTGCTGCCGCGACGGCTTTCGGCGTGATGCCGAAGTGCTCGTAGAGTTTGACGGCAGGAGCCGACGCGCCAAATCCAGTCATGCCGACAAAGCGGTCTTTCTTGCGCAGCCACTCGTGCCAGCACTGGCCAATGCCAGCTTCAACGGCAACGCGCGGCGCATCTCCCAAAACCTGCATTTGATAGGCGTCATCTTGGGCGCGGAACAATTCAAATGACGGCATCGATACGACTGCCGCCGAAACACCGTCAGCGGCCAGCAGGCTCGCTGCCGAAACTGCGATCGCGACTTCTGAACCCGTCGCAAGTAGCGTCACGGCACGCTTTTCATCACCGCTGACAACATAAGCGCCCTTCGCCGACAAATTGTCAGCCCCCGTCCGCGCCAGTAGCACCGTCGGCACGGCATCTCGCGTCAAAGCCAAGATCGACGGCGCGGTAAGCGACGTCATCGCGATCTGCCAGCACTCCGCCGTCTCCATCGCGTCAGCCGGACGCAACACTTGCAAATTCGGAATGGCACGCAGCGACGACAAATGCTCGACTGGTTGATGCGTTGGCCCGTCTTCACCAACACCGATGGAATCGTGTGTCATCACGTAAATGACGCGCTGCTCCATCAACGCCGACAGCCGGATTGAAGGGCGACAATAATCGGTGAACACCAAAAACGTCGCGCCAAACGGAATGATGCCGCCGTGCAGCGCCATGCCGTTGAGGGCACCTGCCATCGCGTGCTCGCGCACACCGAAATGAATGTAATTGCCAGCGAACGCTCCAGCCGACACCGCCGCATAATGGCTGGTCTTGGTGCCGTTTGATGGCGTCAAATCCGCTGACCCGCCGATCAATTCAGGCACGGCGGGAATAAGATGTTCGAGCGTCAATTGCGACCACACGCGCGACGCGCGCTTGGCCGCATCACCCGCAAACTGCGCTTTAGCAGCGCTGATTGCCGATGTGATGGCCTGATCACGGGACGCAGCCGTCGGTTGATCGAACGCGGCCTTAGCCGCTGCATCGGCGTTGGCCAATCGCGCGCTCCAGGCATCGTGCGCAGCCCGGCCTTTGGCGCCAACAGCGCGCCACGCTGCCAGCACGTCATCTGGAATTTCAAACGGCGGATAGGGCCAATCAAGCCGTTCCCGCGTGCCGCGAATTTCGTCGGCGCCAAGCGGACTGCCGTGCGTATCCTTGGTGCCCTGCTTGGTTGGCGCGCCGTACCCAATAATGGTTTTGCAAGCGATCAACCAAGGTCGGCTGCTGTCGGCCTTCGCGCTCGCAAGTGCTGCGGAAATCGCAGATGCGTCATGACCATCGATCCGCACGGTGTTCCAGCCGGATGCTGCAAAGCGCGCGAGCTGATCATCCGACACCGACAAATTGGTTGCGCCGTCGATCGAGATCGCATTGTCGTCCCACAACACAATCAGCTTGCCGAGCTTGAGGTGTCCCGCCAGCGAAATCGCTTCGTGGCTGATGCCTTCCATCAAGCAGCCATCACCGGCGATGACGAACGTGTGGTGATCAACGAGGTCGTCACCAAGCCGTGCGTTCATCAGCCGTTCGGCCAGCGCCATGCCGACGCCGTTGGCAATGCCTTGGCCAAGCGGCCCGGTAGTCGTCTCGATGCCGGGCGCGTGGCCGAATTCGGGATGACCTGCGGTTTTTGATCCTAACTGACGGAAGTTGCGCAACTCATCCATCGTCATGCCGGGCGTGCCGGTCAGATGGAGCAGTGAATAGAGCAGCATCGAACCGTGCCCGGCAGATAAGATGAAGCGGTCGCGATTGGGCCATGACGGGTCAGCTGCATCGAAGGCCAGAACATCGGCAAACAGCACGGTCGCGACGTCCGCCATGCCCATCGGCATGCCGGGATGACCGGAGTTCGCCGCTTGCACCGCGTCCATCGACAAGGCGCGAATGGCATTGGCCATCGCCGTCATGGTTATGCCGTTCACGTGCGGCGGCTCTACGGTCCCAATCCCAGCAGAACTTTCGCCACCTCGTGCAACCGTCGGCTTGATGTTCGTTTTGCTCATCGTCGGAACGCCCAAGTTCGTGGCGCCCTGCGCCGGATCTGACCGCACTTAGTGCGCGTGTCGGTAAGCCGGGACCTTTACCGAGGCTTTCTCGCCCCGTCTATGGCGCCGTTTCAACGCAGCCGAGGTGCTGGTGCCGGGGCGTGGTTGCCAACGTCGGATTACCAACGTGGCCTTGCGGCGGCGCATAGAAAAAACGGCACCCGGTCGCCAGGGTGCCGCTTTGCTTGAAATCGTCGTCTCGATACTCGCCTCTCAATTATGGCAGCAGGACCCGATTGATGACGTGGATGACGCCATTTGAGGCCCGCACATCGGCCGCGATCACGCGCGCGTTGTTGACCCGAACGCCGTCGCCATGCTTGCGCACAACCAGCGACTTTCCATTCAACGTCGGCACATGCGAGCGACCGGCCTTGATGTTCTTGGCCAAAACGCGACCCGACACGACGTGATACTTTAAGATCGCTGCAAGCTTGCCGCGATTTTTCGGCTTCAACAGCGTTTCAACCGTGCCAGCGGGAAGTTTTGCGAACGCTGCATCCGTTGGTGCAAAAACGGTAAAGGGTCCACCATGCGCCAACGTCGGCGCGAGCCCGGCAGCCTTTGCAGCGGCCAGCAGCGTATTGAATTGGCCCGCGCTCTTTGCGGTTTGCACAATGTTGGCTGCCTGCGACGGACCAGCCATCGCCGTTGATGCGAGCACCATTGCGGCGGCCGCTAACCACTTGATCGTCGTCATCTTAATTCTCCAAGGTTATTCCACCACCCAGGCCACTCAACGCAGCGGCTCGGTATGCGGACCAGATGATGGAGAATTTGTCATCGCGGTCGCGCGAAATTGAGGCGCACGCGACGCGCGTGCCAAGGCCGCAACGTGCGCAAAGCCATGCCAAAGCCGGAAGCAAAACCTTGCGCCGATGACTGAGTGAGCGAATAGGGTCGCACGAGAATAGACGCCGCGGCAGTATGCGCGAGACGCCTATTTGCTCGCCAACTCTCGCGTCTTGGCGTCGATCACGGTTGCCTTAGCCTCTTCCGCCGCGTCTTCCTGGAACAGTTTTTCAAGCGTCATCGCATCGCTGCGGGCGCGGGCTTGCAGTTTCTCGATGTCGGACGCCACTTTGTAATCCTCGATCAAGCGGCGCTCATCGTGCGCTTTGAACGTTTCAATGGCTCGCGTCACAGTTCGCTCAGAATATCCCAGCCCCGACAACAACTGCCGCGTCAATGCGAGCGACGACAAGAACGTTTCGCGCTGCAAGGCCGTCACACCCAGATCGAGCAAGCGATGGGCGTGCACGCGGTTTCGCGCCCGCGCGTAAATCGGCAAATTCGGATAGCGCTGCTTGACGTATTCAATCGTGCGGATCGACGCTTCGATGTCGTCGATCGCGACGACGAACGCCTTCGCCTTGTCGATTTGGGCAGCCTCCAGAACTTCCGGTCGGCTGGCATCGCCGTAGAAAACTTTGCTGCCGAAATTGCGCACAAACTCGACTTGCTCGGCGCTGATATCCAAGGCCGTGAACGCAATCCCCTTGGCGCGCAGCACGCGCGCTATGATTTGGCCGAACCGACCAAAGCCCGCAATCACCACATGGCTATCGTGATCGGGCAGCGCATCAAACGCCCGCGATGGCGCAACGATTTTTCGAAACAGCATTTTTCGACCGTCAGTGTAATTGGCGTCAGCGCCATCGACAGCGTGACGATGACGGCCAGCAGTTCAGCCGGGCTTTGTCCGAGCACGCCAGCCGCTTGCCCAACCGACAGCAGCACGAAAGCGAATTCCCCGCCTTGTGACAGCGCCAGCGCCAAGCGCCGCGCCGGTTGGGCGTCGAGGCCCTGCCAGCGACCAAGGCCGAAAAGAATGAGCGCCTTGACGGCCATCAGGCCGACGGTCAGTCCCAATATCAGCAGCGGTTGCGACAGCAGTAGCGCCAGATTGAGCGACATGCCAACGGCTGTAAAAAACATACCGAGTAGCAACCCTTCAAAGGGTTGGATGTCAGCTTCCAGCTGATGGCGATAACTGCTTTCAGCCAACAGCGCGCCAGCGATGAACGCGCCGAGCGATGCCGTTAGACCGACTTGCTGCATAATTAGCGTGACGCCAACGACCGTCAGCAAGGCGGCAGCCGTCATCGCCTCCTTGACCCGCGACAGCGCAACAGCCCGCAAGACGAAATCGAGTGCGTAGCGACCAACCACCACAACGGCTGCAATGGTGCCGAGTGCTTTGCCAAACGCGACAAAATCAATCGTCGCGTTGCTGGCGGCGGTGACGGCAAAAAACGGCGCCAATGCGATCAGCGGAATGGCGGCGAGGTCCTGCAACAACAGCACAGCAAAACCGATGCGGCCATGGCGGGTGCCGAGTTCGTCGTTTTCTTCTAGAACTTGCAGGGCGAATGCCGTCGACGACAATGCTAACGCAGCGCCAGCAAACAGCGCCGATTGCCATTGGAACCCAAGCCCGGCCCCGATTGCACCGAGCACCAACGACGTCAGCGCCACCTGTCCGACGCCGACCGTCAAAATTGCCTGACGCATGGCTTTCAGGCGTTTTGGCCGCAGCTCCAGTCCGATCAGGAACAACAGCAGCACCACACCAAACTCGGCGATGTGGAGAATTTCGTTTGCGTCATGGGCTGAGATAATGACGCCAAGGCCAAACGGGCCAAGCAGCACGCCAGCGATCAAATAACCCAATACCGCCGCAATCCCGAGCCCGCGGGCCAAGGGTCCAGCGAGGGCTAGAGCTGCCAGTAAAACCGCAAGTTCTTCTAACTTCACCCGATCCCCCTCGTGACCGACCCTTTATACGCCATCTCGCAACCGCGAAGCGATCCGTAATTAAACAATCCACGTTTGAGTGGCAGGCAATAAGAGGTTCGGCTATGATTCCTCATATGATAACCGCTCGGCCCGGTGGCCGCGGAAGTAATGGACCTGGTCCGATATCGATGGCCGAGTTTCTGCAACGTATCGCTGAGCGTGGGGACGTTGAGGCTTTCCGCAAGCTTTTTCAGGCCTACGCGCCACGCGTCAAAGCCTACATGATGCGCCAGGGCGCAAATCCCGACACTGCCGAAGAGTTGGCCCAAGAGACGCTGCTGACCGTCTGGCGCAAGGCGGGGCTCTATTCTGGCGAAAAGGGTAGTGCGACCACTTGGATTTTCACGATCGCTAGAAATCTGCGAATTGATAGGCTGCGTAGGGAGTTATCGTGGGTTGAGTTGCCCGACGGTCACGATGAGGAACCCTCACCCGACGCCTTGCCGGACGAGCTTTTGTCAGAGCAGGAGCGGAAAATCCGGGTCCAGGCTGCCCTGGCGACCTTACCACCTGACCAGTTCGAAGTCGTCTCGTTGTCGTACATCGAGGGTTTATCACACAGCGAGATCGCGGAACGTCTGCAGTTGCCGCTCGGAACTGTGAAATCGAGGATGCGGCTTGCCTACCATAAGGTGCGCGAGTCAGTTGAGGACTTGAAGTAAATGAAAATTACCCATCATCCCGATCCCGCCAGTTTGATGAGCTGCTCGGCTGGAAGTATGCCTGAGGCCTTCGGTGCCGTCATGGCCGTCCACTTTTCGTTGTGCCCGTGCTGCCGCCAGGAGTTGAGCGTGATGGAGCACATCGGGACCACATTGTTTGATCAGTTGATGCCAGCAACCGTTGTGCGGCCTGCACCGATCGCCGCCATGCGTGCGATGGAAGCCGATGATGATGCCCGCGTCACACCGAAGACTGCTGTCGGCGATGTTCCGCAGCCCCTGGTCGCGTCGATTGGCTACCACCTCGATAAGGTTCCGTGGAAGCGTGTTGGACCCGGCGTTTGGCAGCACCAGATCGCCTTATCGGACCCATCGCGCGGAGAACTCCGTTTGGTCAAAGTAGGCCCAGGTCAGGCGCTCCCCGCCCACGGCCACCGCGGAGACGAAATGACACTCGTCCTGCGCGGGTCATACACCGACAGCTCAGGCGTTTACCGGGCCGGCGACGTGGCCGATCTTGACGATGCGTTCGAACATCAGCCGGTTGCGGACGCCATAGACGGTTGCATCTGCTTGATCGCAGTTCAGGGCCGTCTTCGGTTCAAGAGCGTCATCGCACGATTGGCGCAGCCGTTTACAGGCTTCTGATCGCGTGAGGAGGGCCTGATGGCCCCGGGCAGTTCTCAGACTTCTCCGACGGCCGGTGATCCGTGGCGTGTTGTGTGGATCACCGGTGCCAGTACCGGCATCGGTCGCGAACTCGCATTGCGGTTATCCAGCGCGGGTATTCAGGTCGCTGCATCGGCCCGATCGGCCGATAAGCTCACTGAACTCGCCGCCTTTTCAAAAAACATCACGGCCGTCCCGCTCGACGTGACAGACGAGGCTGGGGTTGCAGCATGCGTCACCCGCATCGAAACCGAGCTCGGCGCCATCGATCTCGCCGTGCTGAACGCCGGTGTCTGGCATCCGATGTCGGCCAGCACCTACGACCTCGCCAAGGCAAAAGAGAGCATGGCCGTCAACTACGTTGGCGTGATCAATGCGCTGACCCCAGTGATGAAAGCGATGATGGCACGTGGCGCTGGCCACATTGCGATGGTCGCCTCGGTGGCTGGCTATCGTGGGCTGCCGAAAGGCGCCGCTTACGCGCCGACGAAAGCCGCGCTGATTTCGCTAGCTGAGAGCCTTTACGCAGACTTGGCCCTCAAGGGCGTGCGCATGACGATTATCAACCCGGGCTTCGTCGCAACGCCGATGACGGCCGTCAACACGTTCCCAATGCCGTTTCTCGTCACTGAAACGCAAGCAGTCGATGCCATGATCTCGGGCCTCAAACGCGGCACGTTCGAGATCGTATTTCCAACCCGCATGGCCATCGTGATGAAGTCATTGCGGCTGCTGCCCTACAGCGTTTTTCTGTGGCTCAATGGTCGGATCGCACGGCGCGAGCCGCCGAATACATAAACGCGCGAGCCACCAGCGTCGTAAGCGCCGCCCGCGTCATAAGTGCTGCCAGGATCATCTCTTGTCAGACAGCCGCTTTACGCATCCGATAAATCCCGACATCCACGTCGCCGCTTTCAAAGCCGACTTCGCAATACGTCAAATAGTATTCCCACATCCGCCGAAAGCGCTCGTCGAAACCCTGCGCTTGAATTTGCGGCCACGCGGCGCGAAACGCCGTCCGCCATTCAACCAGTGTGCGGGCATAGCTGTGGCCGAACCGTTCAATGGTTTCGAAGGTTAATCCAGCAGCCGTCGCCTCAGCCTTCATGCGTGTCACCGTTGGCAACATGCCGCCTGGAAAAATATAGCGCTGAATGAAGTCCGCTTGCCGCCGGTAGCTGTCGAAAAAGCGTTCATCGATCGTAATGGCCTGGATGGCCGCGACGCCACCGGGGCTCAACCGGTCGTGCAGCGTTTTGAAATAGTGCGGCCAATTTTCTTCACCGACCGCCTCGATCATCTCAACCGATGCGATCGCGTCGAACGTGCCGTCAGTTGCGCGATAGTCCTGCAAGCGCATGTCCGATTTGGATGCGAGTTCAGCGCGCGCCAGCCGTTCCTGCGCATAGGCAAGTTGCTCGCGCGATAATGTCAGCCCCGTGACGCGTGCCCCGCGCCGGATCGCGCGCTCGGCCAACCCGCCCCACCCGCAGCCGATCTCGAGCAACCGCTTGCCATCAATCTCGCCCAACGCATCGAGCACCACGCGATATTTTTCTTCCTGTGCTGCGTCCAGCCGGGCTTCAGCATCGCGATAGACCGCGCTCGAATAGGTCATACCCGGATCGAGCCAGAGCTTGTAGAACGCGTTGCCAAGATCGTAGTGGGCTGCAATGTTGCGACGGCTGCCTTGCATCGAATTGTTGCGGCGGCGGTGCCATAAAATGTCGGGCATCCGCGGTTTGAACTTGAAGATGCCGTCGCTGGTCGCTTCAAGCGCTTGATAGTTCGTGAGACAAAAGCGCAGCACCGCGCCAAGGTCCGGCGTATCGATCTCGCCGCGCATATAGCTTTCAGCCGGGCCTAAGCTGCCGCGCGTCGCCATCCGCCAGATGCACGCATAGGATTTTATCACGACGCGCGCCGGCGGTGCGCCATCATTACCCAGCATGACGTGATAGCCAGATGGCAAAATCACATCCATTCGCCCGACCGTGCCGACGCCGAATGTGTTCTTTAATCCGCGCGCCAGGGCAGCATCACGCCAAGACGGGCGCTGCGTTGAAGTCGAGCGTTGTTGTTCTGCAGCGGCAGCATCCGGCTGTTGCATCGAGCCTTACCCTTGTTTTTGTGGCGTGATGGGAGTGGAGGAAAACTTCGGCGACGTCTGGCGCGTTGTGAGCGGAATGCCCTTGAGCCACAGCCGCAGGGCTTCGTAGTGGATGGCCGCCATGATCTTCAACGTCATCAACGGATAGGCCAGCGCGACCCGTGCCAAGCTAGCGTCCGTCAATGGCCGTTCGGTGCCGCGAAAGTGCGTCTTGATCAATGCGCCATCGCCATCACGCAGCAAGACCGCCACGACGGCCTCATGACCGGGCTGACTATGGCGGGCTGGCTCGGTGACGCGAAAGGCGTACTCGCCTTTGAATTCGGTGAAAGGCGAGACGTACATTTCCTTGGCGCACGCCTGCGCGTAAACGCCGTCGTGGTTATCACCGACGGCCAGAACGTAGCTTTTGCGCTCGCCGAACGTGTTGCTGACTTCGTAAATCACACTCTCGAAGCGACCATCGGGCGCGATGACGTAAAACACACTGAGCGGATTGAACACGTAGCCGAGCAAACGCGGATAGGTCAGCAGCAAGATCTGGCGGTTTTGCGAGGGGCGGCCTGCATCGTCGAGACATCGTCGCGCGATTGTCCCAACGCACGCGCCGTCGCCGCTGCCGTGATCGCGATCATAAAGACTGAAAACATTAAATCGGTTACGCGACAGCAGCCAGAGCCGCTGCGTTGTTGCATCGATGGCATCAACGTCGAGCAGCAGGGTGAAAACCCGGTAGTTGAGCGCGTGAAGTTTTGGCCGCAATCGCTTATGGACGACCTGGCCTGCATAAATCGCCGACCGATCTGACACGGCCGCCGATGCAAATGTGGGCGCGACTGCTTCAGTCGTCGGTGGTGATGGTGTGGTGCTCAAACGGGCCGCCCAGCCCTTTGACATCGAACGCGATGACATCAAGCGCGGTGACATCAAACGGCAACCCGGCGTTTGCCAGAGTTCGCAGTTGTATTGACCGCCGCCTTACCTAAAGCGGACACATCATCTGGTCGTACCTGATTGATCGCAATTCGCCCCTGAGTTTTGTCGAAGGCCCACGGCCGCACAACTTTGCCGCCTTCCCCTGAGAGACGCAAGCTCATGTCCTCGGCGGCTGCAAGACCCGCTTGCAAGCCATCCTCATGGAAGCCAAAGCCGAGATAGCTTCCAGCCAGCCAAACCGAGTTACGTCCCTGCATTGGCCAGAGTTTCAACTGCGCGGCCATCGCGTTTTCATCGAACATCGGATGCGTGTACGCCACACGGCGATCAACCAGATGATCGGCAATTGGCTGGCTGGGATTAAGCGTGACGAAGTAATCGGTTTTGGTCGCCAACGGCTGCAGACAATTCATCCAGTACGACACCGCCAAGTCATGACTCGATGTCGCCCCACCTGTTTCGGTCCCGCCACCACCGCTTCCGCCATCACTGTCTCCATCCGGAGACGACGACGACAAGTAATTCCAACTCGACCACAACCGTCGCCGCTTGGGCATGTGAGTGGGGTCGCGATGCAGCACCGCGTCGTTGTGGGCGTAGCGGAAATTCGCCAGCAGATCGATTGCAGCCGCGTCGCCACCGCCGGCCTGCAACAGGCCACGCGCATCGTCGCCGTGGCAGGCGATCAACACACCATCGAAAACCTCTGAGTGGCCCGACGCGAGCGTCACGCGTGCAGCCGATTTTTCAGCTGACTCCATTGGCGCGACAGCGACCACGCGATCGCCCATCATCACCGGACCATTCAATGCGGCGCGCACGCGGGCCACGTATTCTTTGCTTCCACCCCGCACCGTGCGCCAAGCCGGTCGGTTGAAGGTTTGCAGCAGCCCGTGATTTTCAAAAAAGCGCGCAAAGGACGCAAACGGAAAGCCAAGCATTTCGTTGGCCGGAGTCGACCAGATCGCAGCCCCCATCGGCACGATGTGAGCGTGGATGAAACGCTTCGAATAACCGTGCTGCTTGAGCCAATCGCCGAGCGAGACATCGAGCGGAAGGTTCTTAGCGTCCAGCGCAGACGCCTGTTTGAAGAACCGAAAAATTTCTTGAGCCATCCGCCAGTGCGGTGGGCTCAAGAGATTGCGCGGCTGGCCAAACAAGCCGCCAAGGCCCGAGCCTGAATACTCATAGCGGCGATCATCGAGCGACACCGCAAAGCTCATCGACGTTTCAGCCGTCGGCACGTCGAGGGTTGCAAACAACGCGATCAAATTCGGGTAGCAAGCCGTGTTATAAACGATGAAGCCAGTGTCGATCGCGCACGCATCGCCAGCCTGGTCGTCAGGGGCTGCCACCATGGCCGTGTCAGCATGACCGCCAAGCCGCGGTTCGCTTTCAAACAGTGAGACGTGGTGCTTTTGGCTCAACAGCCATGCAGCCCCCAGGCCCGTAATGCCCGCTCCGATGACGGCTAGTCTCAAACCAATATCCCCCGATATCATGTGGTAAATTACGGCTGTAGACGGCTGCTAGATCAGCGAAATTTCGATAACGATTTCAATTGGTTACGACGGGGATAAAAATTCTTCTTCACCCCGGGTTAAGCTTAACTCGCCGTTAACCAATCTTGCCATATCGTGAACGCATCGAGACAGACGGCCTCTCCCCCGCCCCAACCTCGATACCGCATGTCTTGGCCTGCAAATTTCGACGCACAAGCCTCGGCCTGCCAAATGACAGCCTAGAAGTGAAGTGTCGCAGCCCATGTGTTGAGCGTAACGAGGTTGACCGATGCCCTATGAACTTCTCTCGCGATCCCTGGCCTACATTTCTTGCCTATCGACCCTAAGCCTTGCCCTGACGTCGGTTGCCTTCGCAGCCGTCAATGTGGGCAGGGCTAAACCCAACGTTGCCTGCAGTTCGCTGTATTGCCAAGCCAGCTACGAGCCCGCCCCCATCACGGGTTCATTGTCCGCCCCTTACATCGCATCCGGCCGTTGGTCAGGCGCGTGTCAGACAGCAAAACTGTAACGCCAGCCGGAACGGCTCGCTGGCCACGCCGACGATCTCGGGCTGATCACCGCAAAGCTGATGCGAAAGCACATCGCAGGTTATGCGTCGATTGGGCCAGATCAAAAACGAAGACGAACCGCAACACGTTTGCCAGAAACACGTTGGGCGAGAACACGTTTGCCCAAAACTCGTTTGACAGCCCGGACTTTAATCAGCGCCGAATGAGCCCGTCACCGCGCCCAGCCCCTCTCCCGGCGACGCATGACAAACTCAAACGACGCGTGCGCGCCAACCGTGACGGGTTGCGAACCCTGATACGAAACCAAGGCCTACAAGACCGGCGTGTTCGGTGCTGTCTCCTGCCGCGCCGAACACCTGGTAAGAACTCTGCAGCGAAAAACTCTGCACTTGAAAAACGGGCGTGCGCTTTGGCCAAGTGCGCGCTCTTTTTTGTCCGATCACACGACCGGCTTGGCTTTGACCACGCGATCGATCGCCTGCAAGCTCGCGATTAGCGCCGCGAAATCAGCCAACGGCACCATGTTGGGACCATCGGACGGGGCCGCATCTGGATTGTCGTGCGTCTCAATGAATAACCCAGCGATTCCTGCTGCAACGGCTGCCCGCGCCAGCACCGGCACGAAGCGTCGATCGCCGCCCGACGATGTGCCCTGCCCGCCCGGCTGCTGCACGGCATGTGTTGCATCGAAAATCACTGGCGCACCGATCTCAGCCATTTGCGGCAGAGCGCGCATGTCGACCACCAGCGTGTTGTAGCCAAAGCTCGAGCCGCGTTCGGTCACCAGCACGTTGGCGTTGCCGCTACCCGTCACCTTGGCGACGGCATTTTTCATGTCCCACGGCGCCAGAAACTGACCTTTTTTGATTTTGATCACCGCGCCAGTTCGAGCTGCCGCGACCAAGAGATCAGTTTGGCGGCACAAAAACGCTGGGATCTGCAGCACGTCGACGACCTCAGCCAGCGGCTTGCATTGGTCGATCTCGTGGACATCGGTGACAATCGGCAAACCGTAGGTTTCGCGGATTTCAGCGAACACCGGCATAGCCGCTTTCAGCCCGATGCCGCGCTTGCCACCGAGCGACGTGCGGTTGGCCTTATCGAACGAGGATTTGTAAACCAGCCCGATACCGAGCGACTTCGACGCTTCCGCCAAGGCCGCCGCCATTTCAAGTGCGTGCGCCCGGCTTTCCATTTGGCAGGGGCCCGCAAAAACCGCGATCGGCGCGTCGTTGGCGAACGTCACATTGCCAACGCGCACAACCGCGTTGGGCTTGAGGGTACTCACCGAATCCTGATTTTGGCTGGCCATGGCCTTCGTTATAGCCACCATGACACCGTTTGCCAGAGTTGCGAGCGAGACTGCGCGTCGCAATCGACCTTGCCAACAACGGTTTGAGCCGCTTGGCCGCTCAATCACTGGCCGCTTGACGGCTTGACCACCGGTCGCTCGACCATGGGTCACTGGAATGCTGGTCGATTATTGGCAAAGCCGCCAAGGCGATGCAAACCCAAGCGCTCACCCGAAATGGAAAAGCGCAAACAAAAACGGCGGCTTGACCGTGTGGGCCAAGCCGCCGTTCGGGAACCCGGAGGTTCGTGATCGTTAGATCAGGTCGATTTCGGCCGGGAGGTAGCTCGTCACTTCAAGACCAACTTCCTGCTCGCGAACGGCCGGCTTGTTCCAGACTTTCATGGGGTGTCCTCCAGAGAATTTTTACGACAGGCATTTCCTGTTGGCATGATGAATACCTGTAGGCTTTCCAAAAGGCTAATCGCGTTTTGCTAACGCCTTCCAACGTTTTCGTGATCACGGATTTGTGAATTGTTATATCGTTTCATTTTGTCTCGACGACGGTTGCTCCGTCGGCCACCGTGGATCTGCGGTAACAGGCGGCGTCAAGACCACAGTCCGATGGGCCCAGCCACCGCTAAGTCGTGCTAAACAGCGACTCACAGGGCGAGCACCAACGCGCGCTCCGGTAAAAATAACTAGGGGACTTTAGGTATGCTCGATCAATTCGCCTGGCTGCAGCCAGTACTGATCGCCGCGGCGGTCGTTTTCTTCCTCGACCTCGTCGGCAATATGATCTCGTTCTCGAACCGGTTCCTGAACGCACTGACGACGGCCGTGGTGTTCGCCGTGCTGTTTGGCACGCTCATTCATCTCGGCATCGTTCGGCTTGACGTAACGGCGGTTCCATCCGCAGCCGTGACAGTGCCAGTGCCGGACGCAGCACCTGCTGCGCCAGCCACACCGTAATCGCATTCGAGACAATCGCATTCAAGACTCAGCGCCGGACTTAGTGCCGGACATGACCGCGCCTAACTCAAAGCTGAACGGCGGCGCATCGATCGCGTCGCCGTTTTTATTTGGTCGGAAGAATTCGTTTGGGACATGACGCCGCCTTGCGCTAAGTCGGCTCTTGGTTGTTTTTGGCGCGCCGCTTGTTTGGTTCCGTAGCTCAATGGATAGAGCATCTGCCTTCGAAGCAGAGGGTTGCAGGTTCGAGTCCTGCCGGGACCGCCAATCCGACCTATTGCGCGATCTCAGCGCGTCGCGATCGCAATCGCCGTCAATGACGACCGCCCGATCGGCGCACGGCCCTTAATAAATCCCAGGCACAAAACGGCGCGTCCGCTCCACGAGTTGCCGGTAATCGTTACCAAGCCGCGCTGTCAGCAGCCGCTCTTCCTTGCGGGCCGCCAGTTCGTATGTGATCGCCATGCCAACCAACACGAGGCCGCTGGCAAAATGAAACCCGGTCAACACGAACCAGCTGGTCCAGTACAACAGATAAGCCGCGTAAAACGGGTGGCGAATGACCCCGTATATGCCCGTATCGACAACTGAGCCGGGCGTGCGCTCACTGAATGCAAGCGACAGCGCCGAACGGCTTGTTTCGCGCAACGCTGCGACGAAACCAGCTAACGCCAACGCCGACATGACGGCTGCAACCCATGCCAATCCGCTCGCAGGAACGGAACCCGACAGCGCCAGCCAAGCGTTCAGCGCGGTGCCGCTGATGGTTGCTATCGACAACAGCGTCGCCCCCTTCGGCTCGGCTTCTTGTCGCTTGAAATGGCGCAACGAGGCCCACACCATCAATGCCAAAAACAACGCTTTCAAACCAACCGCCAACGTAATCAAAACCACGTTCCTATCTCAGCGGCTTACCGGGATAACTGACCTAGGTAGCCGCGCGCCGCACCGCAACCCACCATAAGCGCGCAATCACCAAGCCAAGTGATCCTCACGCCAACGCTGAAGTTACGGATCTGGGTGGGGCTTCACCCCCACTCCATGGCCGCCCTCCGAGGCGGCCATCCAGACTTACAGTCGCCACCGCACCCGAAGCCCTGGATGGCCGGGTCAAGCCCGGCCATGGAGTTGGTGGATCGATAGCGAAAACAAATGCACTGTCATCCCGACGCGAGCTTGGCACGCGCTACCCCGTCATCCCGGCGCGAGCTTGGCACGCACCGCCGTTGTCATCCCTCTGCGAGCACCACTCTCCCCACACCGTCATCCCGGCGAAGGCCGGGATCCGTGCAAGCCAACCCGTCGCGCGTATTATCGCCCTGCGCAGATCCCCTTCTACCCTGCAAGGGGACTTCCAAGTGGTCGCGCGGGGATGAAGACCGAGCGTTAGGTTGGCGCCCGACCCAGCCACGTCATCCTCGGGCGAGTCCTGAGCACCCAAGGTGCAGCACATGTCGTAGTGCGAATGATTGCTGGCCTGACGCACACCCCACGCACCACCCACCAAAACCGACCTCACACCAACCGGCTCTGCTCCACGGCCGCGCCGATGAAACTCGCAAACAACGGGTGCGGCTCAAACGGCCGCGACTTTAATTCCGGGTGATACTGCACGCCGATGAACCACGGGTGATCGGGATATTCCACCGTCTCCGGCAGTAAGCCATCGGGCGACAATCCGGCAAACCGCAATCCGGCTTGCTCCAGCACGGCGCGATAGCGGGTGTTGACCTCGTAGCGATGGCGATGGCGTTCTGAAATCGCCGTGCCGCCGTAGACTTTCGCAATCCGGCTGCCGTCGGCGAGCGTCGCGGCAAACGCGCCGAGCCGCATCGTGCCACCAAGATCGCCGCCCTGACGGCGCTGCTCCAACTCGTTGCCGCGCATCCACTCCGTCATCATGCCGACCACTGGCTCTGCCGTGTCGCCGAACTCGGTCGAACTTGCAGCCGTGATGCCAGCCAAATTGCGCGCCGCTTCCAAGCACGCCATCTGCATGCCAAAGCAAATACCGAAATACGGCACGCCGCGCTCGCGGGCGAATTTCGCTGCCCGGATTTTGCCCTCGGCGCCGCGCTCGCCGAACCCGCCCGGCACCAGAATGCCGTTGACGCCTTCGAGATGCGGGGCTGGATCTTCGTGCTCGAAAACCTCAGATTCAATCCATTCCAGCCGAACCTTGACGCGATTGGCGATACCGCCATGCACCAGCGCTTCCGTCAGCGATTTGTAGGCATCCTTAAGGCCGGTGTATTTCCCGACGATCGCGATCGTAACTTCGCCTTCGGGCGCTGCAATGGTCCGAGAGATCGTATCCCAGCGCGTCAGATCGGGCTTTGGAGCGCCGGTAATGCCGAATGCTGCCAGCACTTGCGCGTCCATGCCTTCGCGATGATAGGCCAGCGGCACATCGTAGATCGACGCCACATCGAGCGCTTGAATGACAGCCTCTGGCCGCACGTTGCAAAACAGCGCAATCTTCTTGCGCTCGCCAACCGGAATTTCGCGATCCGACCGGCACAATAAAATGTCGGGTTGAATACCGATCGAACGCAGCTCTTTGACCGAATGCTGGGTCGGCTTGGTTTTCAGTTCACCCGCTGACGGGATGTAGGGCATCAACGTCAGATGAATGTAGATCGATGACCCGCGTGGCAGATCGTTGCCAAGCTGGCGGATCGCTTCGAAAAACGGCAAGCCCTCGATGTCGCCAACCGTGCCGCCGATTTCCGTCAGAACGAAATCGACGTCTTCATTTCCCGACACCACGAACTGCTTGATGGCATCCGTCACGTGCGGGATGACCTGCACCGTGCCGCCGAGATAATCTCCGCGCCGCTCTTTGCTCAGGATGTCCTGATAGATCCGGCCGGTGGTGATGTTGTCGGATTTTTTCGCTGGCACGCCGGTGAAGCGCTCGTAGTGGCCAAGATCGAGATCGGTTTCGGCACCGTCATCGGTCACAAAAACTTCGCCGTGCTGATACGGGCTCATGGTGCCCGGATCGACATTCAAGTAGGGATCGAGTTTTTTGAGGCGGACCGAATAGCCCCGTGCCTGCAGAAGCGCGCCAAGCGCGGCGGAGGCGAGGCCCTTGCCAAGAGACGAGACCACGCCGCCGGTGATGAAGATGTACCGTTGCATGGGCTTTGCCTGTCGCACGCCAACCGCTGAATCTCAAAGCGGCAAGTTCGCCACATCCACAGTGTGTTGGCAGATGGTGATCGAGGCGATCGGCGAATGACCCAACTTCGGCCTCGCGAGGCGGCGCGCGCGACTGAAAATATCCCAGTCCAAATCGCTGTCGACCCCCGCACATCGATTAAGTTGCATCAACGCTCCGTGCAACGTCGAAAGCCGACCGATGCCCGACTTAGGCGCCGCATTGCGCAACGACCGCCGCTGCCGCCGCAGCATCCGGCGCGACCTGATCAGCTAGCAATTCAGCTTTCAATTGCGCAGCCGTGGCCTTCGTCACAACGAACGTCGGATCGCTGGCCGTATCGCTGTAGGTGACGTCGATTTCAACGACGTTATAGCCGCGGGCGGGGAGCTTTTTGGTGACGCCACGTTCGGTATGTTGGCGCTCACCGCATCGAATACTCGGCACTGGCGCTGAGGCTTGAAAAAACTTGCGGCGTTCGGCGCTGCCATATTCACTGGCCCGCGCCAGCGCAATTTTCTGCAGTCGGGCGATCGGCGTCGTCGGGCTGCCGGTCGCCGTCACGCGGACACGGCCATCTGCCAGCCCAGCCACGCTGTGGCCGAGCGGCGAAAATGCACTCGCCTCCTGATACCCGGTCACCGGCGCCGTCTTGGGATCGGACGCCAACCCGGAGAGCAGCGACGCATTCGGGTCACTGCCGCACGCCGGCAGCGCAGTGACGATGAGCGCGACGACACTCCACCGTGTGCGTTTCCAGATGGCGCGCGACGGCTCAGACATCGATCGTATCCTTGAACAACCCCTGAAACCGCAATTAACGTTCCGCAACTCGCTTGCCGTTAGACCTAGCGGTTGAGCGGCACTTCTACGGGTGCTGCGGGCGCTGGTTGCAACTTGTCCAAGATGCCCCCGCGTGCTGGCGGCGCACCATCCGCCGGTGCCGCCCCCGGCGCACCCGCTGGCGTCGTCAGCGGAGCGCAACCATCGAAAACCGAGCCCTGCGGCGCTGACCGGTTGGCCAGGATCGTCAGAGCAATGCTGGTCGCGAAAAATGCCGCCGCCAACCCGGCTGTCACGCGCGTCAGCAAGTTGGCCGTGCCGCGCCCGGTCATGAAGCCGCCACCACCGCCGCCACCCATGCCAAGCGCGCCGCCTTCTGATTTTTGCAGCAGCACGACGCCAACCAGCGCGCACGCGATCATCAGGTGAATGACAAGCAAGACGGTCGCCATCGTGACTTTTCCAATCTCAGACAAATAGGGCGCGGTCCGCGTCACGGGCCAGCGTTCGTTAAATGGGTGGTGAAAACTCTGACGCGGCAATACACCATGACGCCTTGGCCTTCCAGCCCCCTCGCAGCGGCCCTGAACCACGACCCGGTGCATGGATGTGCAGCCCATCGCGCCAGCACCGCGTCACTTAGGGCTGAACGCCTAAGTTCGCATCCCCAATCGGCACCCAGCGCCGTGACGGGGGATCACCCGACGGGGCCTTTGAATCGACCGTGCTAGACGCAGCTTTGGGCGGATCCACACGCTTAGCGTCGTCAAACCGTTTCGCGTCATCGCGCCGCTTGGCACCGTCGCGATTGGGATCGTCGCGCTTGATACGCGGCACCACAAGTCCACTTCCGTCGCGGTCGGCTTCAGCTTGATTGGCTGGTTTAGCTGGGTTTTTTTTCGGTTGGCTGGCTGATCCGCCGCCGACCGTCGCGCGCGGTTTTGCGCCTGCTGCCGCGCCATCTCCACTGTTTTGCTGGCCGCCCGCTGGCGGCAGCGGCGCCGTTGGATCGCTGTTGGGATCGATTTCAAGCCGCTTGGCCGCATCGCGCACCGACACCGCATCAGCCGACAGCACGGCATCGCGGCAGCCGAATTTCACGTCTTCGTCGAGCCGGATATATTGCTCGATTTCGCGCATCCGCGCAGCCGTTGCATTGACCTTGGCCCATTCAGCCCCGCGCTGGAAATCCGCAACCACCCCGGCTTGAACGTATTTCATCTGTTCCAGGCGCAGGTTCGTGCACGTCGCATCGTCGTAGCGCGGCGGCGTCCCGCCACCAGCAACCGCTGACGCAGCACTAAGGAGTGACGCCAAACCCAGCGCCGCAAACACCGGAACCAAAACGATAATTCGAACCATCATCCTGCCTTGTAAGCACCAATTATGGCGATGAAATCACTCGCCTTTAGGCTTGCGCCACCAACCAGAGCGCCGTTCACATCGCCAACCGACATAAGAGCCGCAGCATTATCGGGCTTTACCGACCCGCCGTAAAGAATGCGCATGGCATCCCCTTCGGCCCCAAATCGCGCCACCAGATCGGCTCGGATCGCGGCGTGGACGGTTGCAACGTCTTGCAGCGTCGGGGTCAAACCGGTGCCGATGGCCCAAACCGGCTCATAGGCAACGGCTGTCGTCTTCGCGGTGCAGCTTTCGGGCAGTGACGCCGCCAGCTGCCGTTTCACGACCGCAAGCGTCAGTTCGCCATCGCGTTCGCCGATCGTCTCCCCGACACATATGATCGCCATCAGCCCGGCCCGGTGGGCTGCCGCCGCTTTGACCCGCACGGTGGCGCTGGTTTCACCGTGATCGGCCCGCCGTTCCGAATGCCCGACGATGACAGCCATCGCGCCAGCATCCGCCAGCATTTCAGCCGATATGTCGCCGGTATGCGCGCCCTTGGTCGCAGCATGGCAATCCTGCGCGGCCAACTGCAGGCGACCGCCGCCCACGCCGCCACGATCGTTTTGCCTCTGCGCTAAAAGCATCAAAAGCGTCACAGGCGGCGCGATCATGACGTCGGCGGCCACCCCTGACAGCGCACCGCCCTGGCCACTGTCCAGCGCCGCAGCAACGGCCTCGACCTCGCCCATCGCCGCGCTCAGGCCATTCATCTTCCAATTGCCAGCGATCAAAGGCCTGATGACCGCTCCGGCGGATTTGGTTGTTGCCGTGACTGTCATGCTGTCCCCACCCCATTGCGCGCCGACCCGCAGCCTCACCGAGCCAGCCAGCACCCGCCCGCTTGCAATCCAGAGCGGCCTGCGCTTCATATCACGCAAAATCAGCCCGTCACGCTTTGCCGTGGCTTCCAGCCGTTGAACTCGCCGCGTTGTTTCGCGCCACAAGCACGGCAGGATCGCGCCAGAAGCTCACCAGACGCCCACCAGAACCAACAGGAATTTTTTACTTCATGCTCGAGTCGCTGCGTCGCGGTACCCAGACCTGGGTTGCTAAAATTCTGTTTGGCCTGCTGGTTTTTTCATTCGCCATCTGGGGCGTCGCGGATGTCTTCACCGGCTACGGTCGTGGCGCTATTGCGACCGTTGGCACCACCGAAATTCCAGTCGAAGATTTCCAGCGCTCGTTCCAAAACGAACTCGACCGCATTTCAAAAGATTCAAATCAGCGCATCACCGCTGATCAGGGCCGCCAGATCGGTCTGGATCGCCGCGTGCTGACGCAGCTCGTCGGCGGCGCGGCCATTGAATCCCACGCCACTGAACTCGGCCTGATGCTGTCCGACAAAACGCTCGCCGACGGCGTCCAAGCTGATCCCGATTTCCAAGGCGCCGATGGCAAATTCTCAAAAGAGGGGTTCGATGGTTTGCTGCGCCAGCTCGGCCTTAGCGAGAAGGCCTTCATCAACTTGCGCCGCAAAGACGAGCTCAAAACCCAGATGATCGGCGCGTTCGTGCAAAGCATCGCCGTGCCGCAGCCGTTGATTGCCACGCTGCACGCCTATCAGCAAGAAAAGCGCGCCATCGAGTGGGTCGCCATCGACGCCGATAGCAAAGCATCCGTCACTGAGCCCGACGACACCAAGCTCAAAGAGCTGTATGAAAAAGACAAAGCAAATTACATGTCGCCCGAATACCGCCGCTTCGAGGTACTGTCGCTTTCGGTTGACGACCTGAAAAAATCCGTGGCCGTCAGCGACGACGAAATAAAATCGACCTATGAGGCGACCAAAGACAGCTACAACGTCGCCGAACAGCGCCGCGTCCAGCAGATCGCGTTCAAGGACAAAGCCGCAGCCGACGCCGCGCTCAAAGCCCTGCGCGATGGCTCGAAATCGTTTGGCCAAGTCGCAACCGACGCTGGCGCTAAAGATACCGACGTCGATCTCGGCTTGATCACCAAGAAAGCTCTGATCGATGCCAAAATCGCCGACGTTGCCTTTGCCATTGAAAAAGACAAATTCTCCGACGTCGTCGAGGGCTTGTTCGCGACCGTTATTTTGCGCGTCACCCAAATCGCACCCGGTGAGACCAACACGCTCGAGCAGGTCAAAGATCAGGTTCGCGACAAGATCGCAGCTGACAAAGCGCGGGCCGAAATCGGCACGAAATACGACGAGGTCGAGGACAATCGCTCCGCTGGCAAAACTTTGAAAGACATCGCAAGTGCCATGAAGCTGTCGTTCGTCGAAGTCACAGCCGACCAGCGCGGCTTGTCGCCCGAGGGCAAATCGGCAATCGAGGGCCCAGACGGGACCAAGATCGTCGGTCTCGCCTTCAGCGCCAACAGTGGCACGGAAACGGAAATCGCTGACCTCGCCAACGGCGGTCATGCCTGGGTCAACCTGTTGTCAACGGAAGCGCCCAAGCAGCGCTCGTTTGACGAAGTCAAAGACACCGTAAAAGGCGCTTACATGGTTGACGAGCAAGCCCGCCGTGTTGCTGAACTGGCGAAAAAACTCGCCGAGCGCGTTAACGCTGGTGAAGCGATGTCGGCCATCGCCAGCGATGCTGGCGGCAAGGTCGAAAAGACCGAGCCGATCACCCGCGTGACACTGCCAACCGGATTGTCGGACAACGTTGTTGCGCAATCGTTCACGTTGCCGAAAGGCCGCGCAGCCCACGCCCTCAATCCTGGCAAAACTTCTGAGATTATTTTTAAGGTCAGCGACATCGTTGCAGCCGGTGAACCAACCAAACCGCAACTTGATGAATTGAAGGCCAACCTGGCAGCCGACCTGACCAATCAGACGCTGACGGAATATACCGAAAGTTTGAAACGCCGTTTCAAAGCGACGGTCAACGATGCCGAGCTGAAGCGCGTGCTCGGCCAACCTGAGTAACTCGGCCACCTTAATCC
>JANMII010000017.1:0-4694 GCA_031375665.1 Hyphomicrobium sp. | reverse complement strand
TGGGCCTGCTGTAAGCTGGGCCCTTTTCAGTGACGGTAACGGACCAGGCGAGGCGGCGTATGGCGCAGTCACCACCCCCATTTCAGCCGATTATTGCAGCGCTTCCCCACATCGTTCCGTTCACCGGGCCGGAGGACATGGAGCGGCGGCGGGGGCGTGCCTTTCGCGCGCGGCTCGGTGCCAACGAAAGCAGCTTTGGTCCTTCTCCGGCGGCTATCGAAGTGATGCGCACTGCAGCCGCCGACACTTGGAAGTACTCCGATCCGGAAAACTTTGACCTGCGCACCGCGATCGCGGCGTTTCACGGTGTCTCGATCAGTAACGTCATGATCGGTGAGGGCATCGATGGTCTGCTCGGGCTGGCGTGCATGTTGTATTTATCGCCCGGCGATTTCGTCGTCACGACAGACGGCGCTTACCCAACTTTCAATTTTCACGTCTTGGCCCATGGCGGCCGCTTGGTGTCATTGCTGATGCGGGATTTCCACGAGGATCTCGAAAGCCTTGCTGCAACCGCGCGCACTGAACGCGCCAAGTTGATTTACGTCTCGAACCCGAACAGCCCGATGGGCAGCTATTGGTCAGGCGCAGTGCTTGCGCATTGGATCGATAATCTTCCTGACCAGACGATGCTGGTGCTCGACGAAGCTTATTGCGACACGGCCCCCGTTGGTACGACCCCATCGCTCGACGTGGCCAATCCTCAAGTCATCCGGTTGCGAACATTTTCCAAAGCCTATGGACTGGCTGGCGCGCGCATCGGCTATGCGTTGGCTCACACCGATGTCGTTGCAGCCTTCGACAAAGTGCGCAACCACTACGGCATCAATCGCATCGGCCAGTTGGGTGCTACAGCCGCGCTGGCCGATCAAGCCCATCTCAGCCATGTTGTTCGACGCATCGCGCTGTCGCGTGACCGAATTACAAGGATTGCCGCCGACAACGGCTTAATGGCGCGGCCGTCTGGCGCCAGTTTTGTCGCCATCCATTGTGGCGGTGAGGGCGATTTTGCTCAACGGGTCCTGGACGAAATTCTGGCTCGCGATGTTTTCATTCGAAAGCCGACCGCAGCACAACTCGCGCCGTTCATTCGGGTGTCGTGCGGCACTGATGAGCACTTGGACGTGTTCGCCGAGATCTTGCCAGATGCGCTCGCAGCCGCGAGGTCTGGTTGACCATCCGTCTAATGCTTTCTGCTTGATGGGTACTTTTGCGACAGCTCGTTCGTTCGCTGCAGATAGGTCGCTTCGATGCCAGAAATCAGAAGTGTGACAGCGGCCTCGAAGACGGCGTCGGCGCGCAGGCGCTCGAAGTGGGGCACCAGCCGCTGGCTGATCGGCAGTTGGGTGAGTTTGTTCGCCTCAGCGTCGGTTAGCATCGCGGGACGCCCCAACATCCCGCGCGCTTCGCCCGTACACAGCCCCAAGATCGCAGCGTAAGTCGCGAAGCTGACGGCTGGGATGTCGGTGTCGGACAGTCCCGCATCGACCAAGGCCTCATTCCAGATTTCAGCAACGCTCAAATCGCGCGGACCAGAGCTCCAAAATCTGAGCAGCAGCGGAAATGCTTCTGGGTATTTTTGGGCGGCACGACGGTAGTGACGTGCCAGGGCAATCAAACGCTTTTGCCACGGCAGACGCCGTGCCGGCGCTTTGATTTCGCCGTGCAGCCGATCTGAAACCGCGCGTTCAAGACCCTCTTTCGAACCGAAATGATAAATCAAGGTTGCCGCATCGCAGCCGATCGCCCGGGCAGCGCACCGCATACTGAAGCCATCGAGGCCATTGCGCTCGATTTCCAATAGCGCGCCTTCGACCAGATCCGCTTCGATCAAGCCGCGCTGCCCGCGCCGATGATTTTTTTTCACCATTGTTGAAAAGAGGGTTGCGACCGGTTGCGCTAAAAGCTATTTCAACATCGTTGAATAAAGAGGATCGGCCATGTCCGCAAGTGCAAACCGGGAATTTACGAGCCTTGAACGCACGCTAAGTATCGCGGCCGTTGTGATCTCTTCCTTCGGAGTCGGCGTGTCGTTCGGCGTCGGTTTCCCGCTTACGGCTCTAACGCTCGAATCGTGGGGCGAGCCAAAGTGGGTGATTGGACTGGCCGGCTCAGCGCCAGCCATCGCAACCGTGCTGGTGTTGCCGTTTGCCGCCCGGTTGATCGAGCGCATCGGGCCGGTCACGGCGATTTTATTCAGCAGCGTTCTGGCCTCGGCCAGTTTTTTGGCGCTTGGCGCGGTGTCGTCGGCGTGGGTGTGGATTGCGATCCGGCTAATCATGAGCGCGGGCGTTGCGTTGCCGTGGTTGGTTGGCGAAACGTGGATCAATCTCGTCGCCCGCGATGACGCCCGCGCACGCGCCATAGCAATTTATGTGGTCGCATTCTTCGCTGGCTTTGCCGTTGGCCCGCAGGCGTTGAATTATTTGGGCACCACCGGGTTAGCGCCTTTCATTGTCGGTGCATTGGGCGCTGCCTTTGCCGGGATACCGATTTTATTCGCACAACGATTAGCACCCGAGATGACGTTCGATCGCCAAACCAATTTGGCGTCGTCGCTTCGGTTAGTGCCCATCGCATTTGCAGCAGCCTTCATCGGCGGATTTTCTGAGATCACCTATTTGTCGTTGATGCCGAACGTCGGGCTTGCCGCCGGGTTGGACGAGGGACAGGCCTTGCGGTTGTTGACGATCGTGACCGTTGGCGGTCTGGTTTTGCAATTTCCACTTGGGTGGATCGCCGATAAGTGGTCGCGCATTGGCTTACTGATTGCGCTCGCGATCGGCTTTATCGTTTTTTCTATCCTGTTGCCGTTCGCGCTCGGCCGCTCGATTGCCGCCGAAGCGCTGGCATTTTTGATCGGTGGCATCATTTTAGGGTTCTACACGATTGGCCTCGCGATGCTGGGCGAGCGCGTCACAGTCAGCCAACTTGCCGAAGCGAACGCGGCGTTCATCGTCATGTACCAGCTTGGCGGTATCGTCGGCCCGATCGCCGCCGGCACCGCCATGTCTTACGCGCCGGTTGCCGGTTTCATTGTCACGCTCAGTGGGATGATGGCGCTGTCGATCGTCGGACTGTGGCTCCTGCACAAAAGTGATCCACCACAGTCGTAGTATCCGGGCGGCACAGGTGGCCAGAGCTGGCTTTCAGGCGGATCGAACCGCGGATCAGTGGTTGTCTTTGTCGGCCCGCGTTGGTTAACAAAATCTTTGTGCACTCCGCGCTACTGTTGCGGCAAGGTGATTGCGGCGCGCAACGGGCGTGCCGCATTTGGCAATGGTGAAGCCGGATGGTGCGCTCTCTTCTGTCATTTTTTTCGATGCTGGCGTTGGGCGTCATGGCGGCGGCCATGATCGTTGCGGTGATGCCGTGGCTGTCGGGCAAGGTCGCCGGCGACACCATCACAGCAGGCCCTGCCGCACTACATTTTGAATCGCTGTTGTTTGGCGTCGTGTTGGGTCTGTGCCTTGGCACGCTCGGACGCCTCAACTGGGGCGACATTCCCCGCCGTGTCATCACCTGGTTTTTGATCCGCGAGCGGCAGTTTTTCTACTACACGCTGATCGTCGGCTGCATTGGCGTGCTGCTGTTTTATTGAGCATGGCTTTCAAGAAAAAAGGCGGCCCGGTGAGGCCGCCTTTTTGCTGTTTGATATGGCGCGCTGGATGCTGGTGGGCATCTGAAGGCGCAGGCTCAGAGCGCCGGATGCTTTTGGGCATCAGAAGGCGCAGGCTTAGAGCGCCGGATGCTTGTGGGCATCTGAAGGCGCAGGCTCAGAGCGCGGGATGCTTGTGGGCACCAGCAAGAGCTGATTAAACCGAGTAATACATGTCGTACTCGACCGGGTGCGGGGTCATCTCGTAGCGCATGTTCTCTTCCATGCGCAGCGCGATATAGGCGTCGATCATGTCGTCGTTCATGACGCCGCCCTTCTTGAGATACTCGCGATCCTTGTCGAGGCTGTCGAGCGCCTCACGCAGCGATCCGCACACCGTTGGGATCTTGGCCAACTCAGCTGGCGGCAAATCGTACAAGTTCTTGTCCATGGCAGCGCCCGGATCGATCTTGTTTTGAATGCCGTCGAGGCCGGCCATCAACATGGCCGTGAACGCGAGATACGGGTTGGCACCGGGATCGGGGAAGCGGACTTCGATGCGCTTGGCTTTCGGGTTCGAAACGTGTGGGATGCGGCATGAAGCCGAGCGGTTGCGGGCCGAGTAAGCCAGCAAGACCGGTGCTTCATAGCCTGGCACAAGGCGCTTGTAGGAGTTGGTCAGCGGGTTCGTAAATGCGTTGATCGACTTGGCATGCCTCAAGATCCCGCCGATGTAGTACAGGCACATCTGCGAGAGATCGGCATACTTGTCGCCAGCGAACATGGGCTGGCCGCCCTTCCAGATCGACTGGTGCACGTGCATGCCAGATCCGTTGTCACCGAAAATCGGCTTGGGCATGAAGGTCGCGGTTTTGCCGTAGGCCTGCGAGACCGAATGCACAACGTATTTGTAGATTTGCATGTGGTCGGCCATTTGAATCATCGGGCCGAATTTGACGCCGAGTTCATGTTGAGCGGCCGCCACTTCATGGTGATGCTTCTCAACAGCAACACCCATTTCGGTCAGCACCGATAGCATCTCAGACCGGATATCCTGACAGCTGTCGATCGGCGGCACCGGAAAGTATCCGCCCTT
>JANMII010000004.1:0-3019 GCA_031375665.1 Hyphomicrobium sp. | reverse complement strand
GCTGATCTTGATGATGCGGGCCTTGCCGAGTGCATCGCCGAGCGCGCCGTGCAGCGGTTGGCCGAGCGCATAGGGAAATGTGAATGCTGATGCGAGCAATGCGACCGATGCGGCGCTGACTTGCAAATCGCGCGCGATGTCGGGCACAGCCGGATCGATGATGCGCATCGACATCGAACTGACGAAGCAGCCGAGAGCCAGAATGGAGAGCAGGCGCATGAAGTCAGTCTCTGCCGTGAGCTTCGCGTCAATCGGCGTCAAAACACTTCGTAAAGCTTTCGTAAACCTCTCCGATGCGCTTCAAATCGGCCGATGATGCATCACTAGTGTCGATCGCCGAATAGGCAAGCATCAGCAAATCACCCGGCACTACATCTTTACAAAGGAAAAGCACGGGCCCCGACTCCTCGCCAGCGTCGATGACGGCGACCATGCGCTTCATCCATCCATGATATCGCGTGCCCTCGCGGAAACCATGTTTATGGAACTCAGGGGTCGAACGGAACTTTTTAAAATCTCGCCACAGAACCTTCGTTTCCAGCGGATTATCAGGCTCGGAAACCGCTGGTGTCGTTAAAGCAAAATTTAGCAACATAGCCGCGGCGCACGTGCAGAGTCTCAATGTCCAACCTCCGATATAGTCCGCGTGCGGCATCGCGAGCCCCGGGCCGCATTTTCTACTCTCATGTCATCCTCGGGCTTGTCCCGAGGACCCATCGTTCCGCATACTCCGCACATGCGGCAGTTCTACGCTCTGACTTACTGGGTTTACATTCTGGCGAGCAAACCGCGAGGCACGCTTTACATCGGAGTGACCAACAATGTTCTCGGGCGGGTTGAAGCACATCGATCTGGTGTGGGGAGCAAATTCACCCGCACGTATCACGTTCAAACGCTTGTCTACGTCGAGGAATTTGCAGAAATCACAGATGCGATCCAGCGCGAAAAAACATTGAAGCGGTATGTTCGCGACTGGAAAATCAATCTGATCGAACGCGAAAACCCTCACTGGCAGGACTTATATCCGGCGCTGAAGCAGGGGCGCCAATAATCGAGCGTTGAGCCGTCGCGCTATGGGTCCTCGGGACAAGCCCGAGGATGACAGGTGTGAGTAGGCGACGGCGTTGCCGCAAGTTCAGTCAGGTTGGCGTTATCCTGGCGCTGCACTCCTGACGACCATGTCATCCTCGGCTTGATGCCGAGGAACCGTCATTAGAGAAGGAACTGTCGGGTTTGTGTTATTGAGGGTCTGTACACAACTACGATCACTACGGTGGGCCACCCATGTCATCCTCGGGCATTTTCCGAGAGTGACATGAGGCGCGCGTGGTCGCCGCAAACCTTAAAACAGCCCTTGGATTTGCCCTTGGTCGTCGAGGCGGATGGTGTCGGCGCTTGGAACCTTCGGCAGGCCGGGCATGGTCATGACATCGCCGGTGACGACGACGACGAACTCGGCGCCAGCCGATAAGCGCAACTCACGGATAGCGACGATGTGGCCGGTCGGTGCGCCGCGCTTGGCGGGATCGGTCGAGAACGAATACTGCGTTTTCGCCATGCACACCGGCAAATGGCCGAAACCCGCCGCTTCGAGATCCTTGAATTGTGTTTCGACGCTGGCGTCACACGCGATGTCGGCTGCGCGATAAATCTCGGTCGCGATGGTTTTGACTTTGTCGCGCAGTTTCATGCTGTCGGGATAGAGCGGTTTGAAATCGGCTTTGCCTTCATCGATGACGCCAACGACGTGACGCGCCAGATCTTCCGTGCCTTTGCCGCCGTCCGCCCAGTGCGTGCACAAGAACGCTTTGGTGCCCATGCTTTCGGCTGCTTTTTTGACTTCTTCGATTTCAGCATCGGTGTCGGTGATGAACTTGTTGACGGCGACCACTGCTGGCACGCCAAACTTGTTGATGTTTTCGATGTGGCGCTTGAGGTTGTCACAGCCCTTCGCAACGGCTGCCGCGTTTTCATTCTTGAGATCGTCTTTGGCAACGCCGCCGTGCATCTTGAGCGCGCGCACGGTTGCGACGATGACGACAGCCGATGGTGCGATGCCCGCTTTGCGGCACTTGATGTCGAAGAACTTCTCAGCACCCAAATCAGCGCCGAAGCCGGCTTCGGTGACGACGTAGTCGGCGAGCTTCATGGCCGTGCGGGTGGCCAGCACCGAGTTGCAGCCGTGGGCGATGTTGGCAAACGGTCCGCCGTGAATGAAGACGGGATTGTTTTCGAGCGTCTGCACCATGTTGGGCGACAGCGCATCTTTCAGCAGAACCGTCATCGCGCCGTCGGCCTTCAGATCGCGGCAGCGAACCGGCTTTTTATCGCGGGTGTAGGCGACGATGATGTTGCCAAGACGTGTTTCGAGATCTTTCAAATCTTTCGCCAGGCACAGGATGGCCATGACTTCGGAAGCGACGGTGATGTCGAAGCCATCTTCGCGCGGGAAACCGTTTGAAACGCCGCCGAGTGAATTGACGATCGAGCGCAACGCGCGGTCGTTCATATCAAGCACGCGTTTGAACTGGATGCGGCGCTGATCGATGCCAAGCGCGTTGCCCCAATAGATGTGATTGTCGAGCATGGCGGCGAGCAAGTTGTGCGCCGAGGTGATGGCGTGGAAATCGCCGGTGAAGTGCAGGTTGATGTCTTCCATCGGCACAACTTGCGCATAGCCGCCGCCAGCCGCGCCGCCTTTGACGCCGAAGCACGGTCCAAGGGACGGTTCACGCAATGCCGCAATGGCTTTCTTGCCAATGTGGTTCAAGCCGTCGCTGAGGCCGACCGTGGTGGTCGTCTTGCCTTCGCCCGCCGGTGTCGGGCTGATGGCGGTGACGAGGATCAGCTTGCCGTCCTTATTGCCTTCGATCGAATTGATGAAGTCGAAAGAAATTTTGGCCTTGGTCCAACCGTAGGGGACGAGCGCGTCGGCTGGGACGCCAACTTTGGCTGCCACTTCAGCAATCGGCTTCTGTTTCGCTTCGCGTGCGATCTCGATGTCGGACTTGACGGCCAC
>JANMII010000344.1:0-3998 GCA_031375665.1 Hyphomicrobium sp. | reverse complement strand
CGATTACCACGGCATCAGCACACAAGACAGCCTTGATGCCTTGAAGTCTCTGTTCAAGCACCAGGCCGATCCGTCCACCATTGCCGCGATCATGATTGAGCCGGTACAGGGCGAGGGTGGGTTCAATATCGTACCGCAGGATTTCATGGTCGCGCTACGCAGGTTGTGTGACGAGCACGGCATGTTGCTGATCGCCGATGAAATCCAAACCGGCTTCGCGCGAACTGGAAAAATGTTCGCCATGGAGCACTACGGCATCAAAGCCGACATCGTGACACTGGCGAAAGGCCTGGCCGGCGGCATGCCGCTGTCGGCGATCACTGGTCGCGCTGACATCATGGATGCAGCCAACCCAGGTGGATTGGGTGGCACTTACGCTGGCAACCCCGTTGCGTGTGCAGCCGCCCACGCCGTGCTTGATATCATCGCTGACGAGAACCTATGCGATCGCGCGAATAGTATCGGCCGCATCATGCTCGACCGTTGCAACGACATGAAGCATCGGTCGAACTTGAACTGCATCGGCGATGTCCGGGGCGTTGGCGCGATGTGCGCGATTGAACTGGTCAAAGATGCGACCAGCGGTGAGCCCGCGCCCGAGTTAACGTCGGCACTTTTGAAAGAAGCCAACGCGCGCGGGCTGATTTTGCTGTCGTGCGGCACCTATGGCAATGTCATCCGCTTTCTGGTCCCACTGACCGCCAGCGATGATCTGGTCCGCGAAGGCATGGACACATTCGATGCCGCGTTAACGGCGGCCGTCGCCCGCGCCGCCTAATCACTTCTACAACTGCGCCCAACGAAGGATTGCGCCCGCATGAACATTCAAAGCAAGCCAAACGATCTCGCCGCTTTCTGGATGCCCTTCACATCCAATCGGCAGTTCAAAAAAGCGCCCCGCATGTTCGTCGCCGCCGAGGGCACGCATTACATTACCGACGACGGGCGCCGCGTGCTGGATGGCACATCTGGATTATGGTGCGTCAACGCTGGCCACTGCCGTCCCAAAATCGTTGAAGCGATCCAAAAGCAAGCCGCAACACTCGATTTTGCCGGCACGTTTCAAATGGGGCACACGCGTGCTTTCGAATGCGCGTCGCGACTGATCAACATCGCGCCGCCCGGCTTCGACCACGTCTTCTTTACGAACTCAGGCTCAGAATCGGTCGAGACCGCGTTGAAGATGGCGCTCGCTTATCATCGCGCCAAGGGCAATGCGACGAAGGTCCGCTTGATCGGGCGTGAGCGCGGTTATCACGGCGTCAACTTTGGCGGCACTGCCGTTGGCGGCATCCTCAACAATCGCAAAATGTTCGGCACGTTGGTTGCTGGCGTCGATCACATCCGCCACACGCACGACCTATCGCGCAACGCGTTCACACGCGGCATTCCCGAGCACGGCGCTGAACTTGCCGACGATCTGGAGCGGCTGGTCGCGCTGCATGATGCGTCAACGATCGCAGCCGTGATCATCGAGCCGGTTGCGTGCTCAACCGGCGTGTTGATTCCACCGAAAGGCTATCTCCAGCGGCTCGCCGCCATCTGCGCCAAGCATGACATTTTGTTGATTGCTGACGAGGTCATCACGGCGTTCGGGCGCCTCGGTGCGCCGTTTGGCTCAGAAGTTTTCGGCATCACGCCGGACATCATCACCACGGCAAAGGGTGTCACGAACGGCACCATTCCGATGGGCGCTGTGTTCGTTTCATCGAAAATCCATGATGCCTTCATGAATGGCCCAGAGTGGATGATCGACTTTTTCCACGGCTACACCTATTCGGGCCATCCCATCGCATGTGCGGCATCGATCGGGACACTCGACACGTACGCCGAGGAAGGTCTGCTGACGCGGGCCGCCGAACTCGCGCCCTATTGGGAAGAGCGTTTGCACGCGCTGCAAGGCTTGCCGCATGTCATCGACATCAGGAACATCGGCTTAGTCGGGGCGATCGAATTCGATCCAGTGCCAGGCGAACCGACGAAGCGCGCGTTCGAGCGTTTCACAAAAGCATTTGAGCACAACATTTTAGTGCGCCAGACCGGCGATATCATTGCGCTATCGCCACCGTTGATCATCACCAAGTCGGAGATCGACCATCTGCTCGATACGCTGACCATGGTTTTGAAGACAACGACGCACTGACCCGCAAGGCCGCAACAGCGAGAATACGTTCATGCTTACAATCCAAAACGCCATCAACGGCCGGTTGGTGTCGTCGACATCGCAGCGGTCGTCGGCCGTTTTCAATCCAGCCACCGGTGAGCAGACTGCATCCGTGCCGTTATCGTCACGCGATGACGTCAACGCTGCCATCGCTGCTGCCAAAGCGGTGGCACCTGGTTGGGGATCGCTGCCACCGCTCAAGCGCATCAAGCCGATATTCAAATTCAAAGAACTGCTGGAGCGAAACGCCGACGCCATCGCGCGTGCCATCTCGAATGAGCACGGCAAAACGCATCCCGATGCGCTTGGCGAAGTCCAACGCGGCATTGATGTGGTCGATTTTGCCTGTGGCATTCCGCATCTGCTTAAAGGTGAATTCAGTCGCAACGTCGGCCCCGATATCGACAGCTGGTCGGATCGCCAGCCACTTGGCGTGGTCGCTGGCATCACGCCGTTCAACTTTCCAGCCATGGTGCCGATGTGGATGTTTCCGGTTGCCATTGCCTGTGGCAACACCTTCATTTTGAAGCCGTCAGAACGCGACCCGTCGGCGCCGATGCTGATCTGGCAGTTGTTCCAGGAAGCGGGATTGCCGCCTGGCGTTTTCAACGTGGTGCACGGCGATAAAACGGCGGTCGACGCAATTTTAGATTCAGCGGATGTTGCAGCGATCAGCTTTGTCGGCTCGACGCCGATTGCTGAGTACATCTACGCGCGCGGGACTGCCGCTGGTAAGCGCGTGCAAGCGCTTGGCGGGGCGAAAAACCATATGGTTGTCATGCCCGATGCCGACATGGATCAGGCGGTCGACGCTTTGATGGGGGCTGGCTACGGCTCGGCCGGCGAACGTTGTATGGCGATTTCGGTTGCAGTTCCGGTGGGCCGCAAAACCGCTGACCGGTTGGTCGAAGCCTTGGCGCCGAAAGTCCGCGCGTTGAAGGTAGGCCCCGCATCTGACGCACAATCTGAAATGGGACCTGTGATTACAGCGGAGGCAAAGCGGCGTATCAGTGATCTCGTTGGTGTTGGCGTCAGCGAAGGAGCGAAGCTCGTCGTGGATGGTCGTGATCTCAACCTGCAGGGCTATGAGAATGGCTATTTTCTTGGCGGTACGCTGCTTGATCATGTGACGCGGGACATGACGGTCTACAAGACAGAAATTTTCGGGCCGGTTCTGTCCGTGGTTCGCGCCGAAAGTTATGATGAGGCCGCCGACCTCATCAACACGCACGAGTATGGCAACGGCACAGCGATCTTCACCCGCGACGGCGACACTGCGCGGGCCTTTGCTGACAAAATCGATGTCGGCATGGTTGGCATCAACGTGCCGTTACCCGTTCCTGTCGCCTATCACTCGTTTGGTGGCTGGAAGCGATCGCTGTTTGGCGATCACGCGATCTACGGCCCGGAGGGCGTGCGATTTTACACGCGCATCAAGACCGTGACGGCGCGCTGGCCGACCGGCATCCGCAGTGGCGCTGAGTTTAATTTTCCAAGCTTGAAATGAAGCAACCACGCGCATAGCGCGGCAGCCGGTTCAACCTTGGTTCAACCGGCTGCAATTCAGCGTCGGGCGACGAATTCTCAAACAGCGGAGCTCGGCTTACTCGGCGGCGACGCGAAGCGCTTTAGCGCCGTCCAGCGTGTCAAAACCGAGAGAGGCCGCGACTGCAGGATGCGTGATCCGCCCCTTTTGAACATTCAAACCAGCAGCGAGATGTGGGTCGCGCGCCAATGCGCCGATGCCGTGGTCTGCGAGCTTGATCACGAATGGCAGCGTCGCGTTATTGAGCGCCTGCGCCGATGTCATCGCAACGGCACCTGGCATGTTGGC
>JANMII010000335.1:0-6723 GCA_031375665.1 Hyphomicrobium sp. | reverse complement strand
CAATGGTGTGGATGTTGCCATTGGCAAACGCTACTCCGGTGCTGGCATCGCAACAACCCAACACAGCAACCGAGCACGCCAGCCCAGGGACTGAAGGCCTTTTGTCGGTCAAGTGGTCGCAATCGGGCTGTCTGATAATTGGCTAGGTTCGCAGCTCAATCAGCCCGAGTGGTCGCGCATGCGGGAACTCTTCGAGACTGCCCATTGGCCATCGGCTCGTGGCTCATATCGTGCGACGCAGATACACGATCACGATCTCAACCCAGTCTCAGAGTCGCGCTGACGTGTGACGTCACGCTGGCGTGGATGGGTGCTTGTGAGATGGATCCGTCAACACGCGGCGCTGCTCTTTCAATCTCGCGGTTGGCCGGCTGTCTTGACGGCGCGTAAGTCGGCGTTGCGGCGGCCAATAGCGAGCCAAACTGTCGCTTGCGTTCATCGGATCGCTCTGTTACCTCGTCCAACCTTGGAGTTGGCGATGGTGTCTATTACGGCCGTAGCGCTCCTTTGAAAACGTTTGAAGCCGAGCTTTTTGGCTGACATTGCGGTCGTGGCGGAATTGGTAGACGCACTACCTTGAGGTGGTAGCACTGGAAACGGTGTGAAGGTTCGAGTCCTTTCGACCGCACCAATGATCCCGGACTACCAACCGGGAAGATCGAGTGGCACTTTTATAAAGAGTCACTCGACACGAGCGTCGGCGCACGGTCGCGGCGCGTCGGCCGATGGTCTGCCGCAACCGAACTAGAGCGCACCCAACCGATCAATTAAGCGTTGATCGCAGCGCATGATCGCTGCGTATGCGCGGGCGTACTTGGCGACGAAATTTAGCCCAAGGTGCTTTGATCGTTGATCGCTGCCGGGCCAAACGCTTCTCGACTGCCGGACGAGACGGCGAAATTTCGATCGTTCGGACACGAGCCAATGGCGCGACGGTTGTCACCGGCACATTCGTTTTTTGCTGAATTGTTGGTGGCTGGCTTGTGTTTGAAAGATTAGCTGCCTGCGGCGTGGGCGAGGTAAAGGTTGGCGGAGGTAGACGCACAGGCCCAATCGTGGCCGCCGATCCAGCAACTGGCCCGGTCGTGCCGTAGAACGGCATTAACGTTTGGCTGGCGGTTTTGCTTTTCGACTTGGCGAGGGCACTTGTCATCTCCAACAGGACGTCCGGCTGCGGCAGCATCGCTGATTTTGAGACGATGTGAACGACGCTGTAGCCCCTAGCCTTAAGCACTTTCAAAATGGTCGGGAGCGCTTTTGCGGTCGCCGGCTTGATGTCGTGGAATAAAATGATCCCGCCGTTCTGGCGCTCGACTTCACGAAGCGTGTAATCGACAAGGCGTCCGGGGTCGTGGATGTAGCTATCGTTCGACACGACATCGACGCTGAACGCTGCGACGTGCCTGGACCGCAGATAGACCATCAGTGCGTCAGAATCGGCGAGGCCGGTAAACCTAAAAAATGGCGCGATCGGTTGGTCGGCAGCAGCGGTGACGGCCGCGAAGCCGCGCTCGATCTCGCGCTGCGCAATCTCGGGGCTAAGTCGCGGCATGTTGAATGGATGAGTCATGGTGTGGCTGGCAACGGTATGCCCGCGTGTTGTCACGTCCTTGACGGTGTTTGGATAGGCCAACGCCATCTTGCCGACCGCAAAGAACGTCGCTTTGGTACAGTAATCGTCAAGCGTTGCGAGGATCGATTTGGTGATCCACGGCATCGGTCCGTCGTCGAAGGTCAGCACGATTTCTTTGGGGCCAAGGAAGCTGTCTTCGTGGGCGCGCTTGGTGTTCGCGCCAAAAATCGGGCCATTCGTAGCGTCGATCTCGACGATGCGTACCGGTGTTAATCCATCGGCTGGATCTTGGCACTTGGCCAATGCGGCACACGAATGTGAAAGCAGCAGAGCAGCTATGACGATTTTCTTAGCAAAGGCCCATCGTCGGCTGGCCGGGATTGAAGCCTGCCTATCGCTCCCGGCCAAGTGGCTGGAGTTGTTGGTTTGCCTAAGGTGAAGCATCGTGACTATCAAAGTGGATCTGATCCGCTAACCGCGCCGATGAGTTGCTCGTGGTGCTACTCGCCGGCGTGTCGCCGGTTGGGGCTGATTGATGCAACTGACCCAAGTCGACCGGCTTGCGATGGTTCTGGGCCGGATCATTGACGTGAGGCAAGGCTTAACGTCACCAGCCGCTTCGGCAATGAGATCAATAATTAAAAATCTGATTTTGCCACGGCAGTTGCTCAACCGGCGCTGGCGGCGGTTTTCTGGCGGCACGACGCACCGGCTTGGATTTTGGCGTGTTGGCCGACCACGGCAAATCGCTACCTGCCGCCGACGGTTGCGCTAAGTCGTCGGCTCCACCAGGCGATGCGCTCCACACGACCGATCTGTTTGCTAACGTATTGTCATTCGACTTTTTCGACTTGGCGGCAAAAGCTTTGGAGACATCGCTGTCGTAGTCAGCAACAGCTTCTGCTGGGGTGACCGGCACGGCATGCACAATCCGGAAGCCTTTTTCGCGCATGTCCTTCAAAAGCCCGGGAAGCGCTTTGACGGTCGAGGGCTGAATGTCGTGGAACAACACGATGCCTTTGCCCGTAACGGCCAGTTGAGACATGACGCGGCGGTGAACGTCAGATGGGCTTTTGCTGAGGTAATCTTTTGAATCGACATCGATCCAGAAGGTCGCAAAATTGCGCGCTTTCACCAGCGCGCGACCAGCGTGACCCGCCGACAAATACGGAAAACGAAAAAACGGCGCAGCCGCGTTATCATTTGCCTTGTTGACAGCGGCAACGCCCATCTCAAAGTCTCGGCGCATGACGGCCGCGTTCACGGCGCCAAGATTTTTATGCGACCACGTATGAGAGCCAACGGTGTGGCCAGCAGCTGCAACCTCACGCACCATGGCCGGGTCTGCCGCTGCCATGCGACCCACCATAAAGAATGTTGCGAGCGTGCACTCATCCGCCAAGGCTTTCAGAACCCGGCGCGTGTACGCCCTCATTGGACCGTCATCGAACGTCAGCAAAACCTCGCCCGGTTCAAGAAAATCGACCCGGCCGCCGTGACTGCCGCCCAACTGCGGTCCACCCGCCGCGTCGATCTCGACAACACGCGAAACACCCAGAGTGTTCGGACTAAGCGCGCACGAGGGTACGTATGAAGGTGGCGCCGCCGATCCGTCATTCGCTCCGCCGCGATCTGACCCCCGATTGTCTGATCCAACGTTGTCCGCGCCATCATGCGACGATCCAGCGTTGATCGATGGACCCGTCGCATCAGTCTGTGTGATGGCACGCGTCGCGCCCGTCGTGTCGATTTGAAATGCTGGCGGCGGCGATTGAGCTGCGGCGGGCGCGGCACACACGAATGCTGCCGCTGCAAGAGCGGCCATCGTGCGCGGAGCCCGTTTTTTCGTCGCCATTATCGTTTCGTCCGGTTGCGTGATCTCAAACTTGTCAGTGCGTGATGGCACTGCAAAGGCCGTCGTTCAATTATTCGCGTCGTTTACGCATCACAACTTGACCATCGCAACGAGAGCTGTGCCTCTAACGCGCTGCAACAGCCCAGTTAATGACGCAGCGCTGACGCAACCAAAGGCGGTCCATTCGTCATATGGATCGAACCCCACTAGTCCGGTATTTGGGCACTAAATAGCATCGACACAACCCAAAATACCCTTGTGCCGTTGTCGCTGTGGCCGCCGATTGATGTTTTTGCACCACCGTTGCGACGCCGCCAATATCAGGTGGTGAAAACAGCGACCAGGCAATCAACAGGGCTGCTAATAAAGGCCATCCACCGACAGGCCTTATGGTCATAACCACCAGATCTTCGAGCAACCTCATTGAACGACAGTCGAGCCACCGATCAAAGCCGTGATGACAACGACGAGATCCCACTCGACGATATCGCACGCGCTGTTGCTGATGCATTGGAACATCGAGATGAAGTCACCGCGGCCGATCTTGTTCGCGATCTAAAAGCACCCGATCTCGCCGACATCATCGAACTTCTCGACCCCGACGATCGCGTAACGCTGATTCAGGCGCTCGGTGCGGCCTTCGATTACGAGGTGCTGTCGGAGCTCGATGAGAGCGTCCGTGACCAGCTGTCGGAAGCGCTGCCAAATGAGCTGTTGGCCAAGGCCGTAACGGAGCTCGACACCGATGACGCGGCCTACCTGATTGAGGGCTTGCAAGAGAGCGACAAGCAAGATGTCCTCTCGAAGCTGACCTTAGGCGATCGCGAAGCGCTTGAGCGCAACCTCGACTACCCCGAGGAAACCGCCGGCCGGTTGATGCAGGCGGATTTCGTCGCGGTCGCGCCATTCTGGACCGTCGGCAACGTCATCGATCACATGCGTGAGAGTGATGATCTGCCGGAGAACTTCTCCGAAATTTTCGTCGTTGATCCGACCTTCCGGGTGCTGGGTTCGGTCGCGTTGTCGAAATTGCTCAGAACCAAGCGCGAGATTGCCGTCAGCAGTATCATGGATACCGACCGCCACATGGTGCTGGCGACGGATGGTCAGGCCGAGTTGGCCCGTCAGTTCCAGCGCTACGATTTGATGTCGGCGCCGGTCGTCGACGAGAACAACAGGCTCGTCGGTGTCGTCACGGTCGACGACGTGGTTGAAGTGATTCAAGATGAAGCTGAAGATGACATGAAAGCGCTGGCGGGCGTTGGTGATGAAAGCCTTGCGGACAGCGTCATCGAAACAGTTCGCTCGCGCGTGCCGTGGCTAATCGTGAACCTTGGCACTGCGATTGTCGCGTCGTCGGTCATTCAGGCGTTTGACGCCACAATCGAACAGATGGTGGCACTCGCAGTTTTGATGCCGATCGTCGCGTCAATGGGGGGCAATGCCGGGACCCAAACCATGACCGTTACCGTGCGTGCACTCGCCACCAACAAACTTGGCCCAGTTAATGCTCCGCGCGTGATCACGCGCGAGGCATTGGTCGGCGTTGTCAATGGTTTGGTTCTGTCGGTCATCATCGGGACGGTCGTTTTTTTCTGGTTTGGATCAGGCAAGCTTGGTGCCGTCATAGGCGCGGCCATGGTCGTCAATGCCATAGCGGCGGCGTTGGCTGGAATTTTGATCCCGCTCGCCCTGGACAAACTCGATCTCGATCCAGCGCCTGCGTCCGGCGTCTTCGTCACCACGGTGACGGACGTTGTGGGTTTTTTCGCCTTTCTGGGACTGGCGACAATATGGTTGATCTAACAGAAATTGCGCAACCGCGCGTTGGCAGCGGAGATTGTCGATGGCGATAGCAGTTCGGCCAATCGAAGCCGCCGACGCGGCAGCGTGGGATCAGCTGTTTCGCGATTACATCACGTTTTACGAGGCACGCGTGTCTGACGCGATCATCGCGCAAACTTGGCAACGGGTACTTCGCGGTCAAGACAACATGGCGGGACTGATCGCGGTCGATGACAACGCCGTGGCCGTTGGCATCGTGAATATGGTTTTCCATCCGTCGTCGTGGTCGGCGACGTCATACTGTTATCTCGAAGATCTCTATGTTTGTCCGTCGGCTCGGGGCGCGGGCGTTGGCCGCCAGCTTATCTTGGCCACTTACGATCTGGCCGACCAGCACGGCTGCAGCCGCGTCTACTGGGCGACACAGGCGACCAACCTGACGGCGCGACGGCTGTATGACGATGTCGCGGTCTTGACTGAGTTTGTGCAATACCGCCGCGCTTCCACCGACTAAAGCCTTGCTTAAGACGCGGCCAACACCGAGATTTGTTGGAAGATCTGAACCGCCGGTGGGTAGGCTTGCAGAATGTGGCCCAAATCATGGGTCAGTTCGCGCACGCGTTGCTTTTGGCCGTACGTCTGGGCGCCAGAGCGCATCAACAATTCCAATTCCGATAGTCGCTGTTCCAGGTGCTCGGTATTGGCTTGGCGTGCATAGAAACGGTGCATTTCGACGACCGCTGGCAGATGCGATCTAAAATCGACGTAGCTTTCGGCGACAGCGAGCGTCTGCGCGCTTTGACCATTTACGCCAGCATGCGTCGCAGCGGGTGGCCGGCCGGCGTTGGCAAAGCCGTCGACTGCGGCGCTTGATCGATTGCGATCGCCAAACCCGCCAATGCTGCCGCGATTGGGCGCTTCACTCGGGGGCTGCAGTCCGGCGGAGTTGGCGCGGCCGTTGGCTTGTGCAGAGCCAGCGCGTGACGGCTCCTGCCCGCTGCTGATGCCTTCAATTTGGCCGTCTGTGAAGTTGATCGCGTAGGTGACGGTCTCGTCGCCGGTGTCGATCTTTTGGTTTAGCAGAGCGCGCACTTCGTCAAGCATACGGCGGTCTTGCGCGCTGAACCGTGTCAGCAGACCATCATTTGATGAAATCAACAGGTAGTGGGTTTTGTCATCCGGCTTGGCTGCAAGTACGCCGAAAATCAACCCAGTCACTGCACCGACGATTGCGACGCCCGGATCAATCGCGACGGTCAAAAGGCCGAGCCGAGACATTGCAAACAGCGCGAGTGCACCGATGCCGCCGAAAGCCAAAATCGTGAACAGGCCGCGTGGACGATGCTCGGTATCGGTGCCGACGCTGATTGTCGAAATGTTCGCGATGGTGATCGTGCGCGAGGGTGTCGTTAAAACGCGGTGCCCAATCGTCAGCGAACCAGACGTGTGGGTCGCCGACGCGTTCTGAACCGGTTTGCCCGCTGCCATGCCCTTGCGCCCCGATGATGAT
>JANMII010000333.1:0-1947 GCA_031375665.1 Hyphomicrobium sp. | reverse complement strand
CTATCACGCAGCCATCCATCGCGAAGACGATGCAGATTGGCACATAACCGATTTGTCGGGCCTCGACGGCAACGGCGTCATCGTCAACGGTCAGCGCTACGGCGAAGCGTTGCTGCGCCACGGCGACGTCTTCGACTTGGGGCCAGGCCGATTTCGGTTTCACGTCGAGATTAGCCCCATGCTTGTCAGCCCGATGCTGCGAGAAAACATTGACATGCAACGCTGACCACACGCGCGGCCGGTGATGTGTGTGCGCGTCCGGCCGTGATCGAATTCAAGCCAATAACCAGGAGCACACGTCATGATGATCGAGCGGGGGAATACGCCAGTGTCCACAGATGCAAAAAATGCCAACGCCAAAGCCAACGGCTTTTTCGGCACTCTTAAAGATGCGTTGATGGCGGCTGGCCGTGATGAACTTCCGTCCCCCGAACCTGCACCAAGTGACGGAGTGCGCGGC
Source organism: Hyphomicrobium sp. (assembly GCA_031375665.1). Classification (GTDB taxonomy): domain Bacteria; phylum Pseudomonadota; class Alphaproteobacteria; order Rhizobiales; family Hyphomicrobiaceae; genus Hyphomicrobium_B. The sequence continues at coordinate 1,487 of JANMII010000333.1, read as the reverse complement.
GCAAAAGCTGTCGCTCTTCCACCGTCCATCGTCATGCTTCCGGCGACCCTGCCCGCCAACGTCGCGGCTGCGTTGCAACCTGCTGCGGCCTTGCCACCACGACTGTCGGCCGAAGACGCAGCCCGCATGGCGCGCGCCAAACCAGCTGACATCAAAACCGCCGACGATATTGCGCCTGATTTGGCCGCTTTATCCAATGACGCGCCGCCGACGACGCGCGTCGTGCGCCGCGACCGCGTCGATGATGTCAAACATGCGCCCCGCACGCACCTGGTTCGCGGCCGTCAAGCCATCGCGCGCGGTCAATTTGAGCGCGACCCCGTTGTTGGTTTTCTCGTCATCGTCGGTGGCCCGGGCCTTGGCGGTCATCGCGCCATCTATGAGGGCAACAATACGATTGGCCGCTCATCCGACAATCGCATCGCGCTCGACTTTGGCGACGAAGCCATTTCGTCGGAAGCCCAAGCCTACGTCCGCTACGATTCGAACGACCGGTCATTTTTGTTTGTGCCAAACCTCGCCAAAACCAACGTCGTGTCGGTCAACGACAAGCGGCCAACCGCCGCTGTTGAATTGAAGGCCATGGACGTCATCACCGTTGGCCGCACCCAAGTTGCTTTTGTACCGTTCTGTGGGGCAGACTTCGACTGGTCCGAGATTTCTGATACCTAGCCTGTATGAGCCAATTCGAATACGCCATCGCCGCCACACGTGGTGCCCGCGACAACCAAGAAGACACCGCTGCTTACTGGCCGGGCGGCGATACACCATTCATCTCAGCGCATGCCGCTGCTTGGCCGAGTGACGGCAGCGGACTTGCCGTGCTCGCCGACGGAATGGGCGGCCACGCGGCTGGTGCGTTAGCCAGCCGGATGGTGTGCGAAGAATTCATCACCGCAGCCATCGCCCCAGTTGCAACTCCAAATATAATCGCCACCACTGACCGGCTGCGCACCGCGCTTGACGCAGCCAACGCAGCACTTGCCGGCAAGGTCGCTCAAAATCCGATGTTGTCTGGCATGGGATCGACCGTCATTGGCGTCGCGTTTGGCCGCGCTGGCGTTGAATGGGTCAGCGTCGGCGACAGTCCGCTCTATCTATTTCGGCGCGGCGAGCTTGCCGTCTTGAACGAAGACCACTCATGCGCGCCCGAAATCGATCGCCTCGTTGCCGCCGGTCAATTGACGGAACTTGAAGCCCGCCGTCACCCGCGCCGCCACATGCTGCGCTCAGCCGTCAGCGGCGATGATATCGACTTGATCGACATTTCCGGCCAGCCGCTGGCGCTTGAACCCGACGACTACGTGATCCTCGCCAGCGACGGCATCGCGACGCTTGAAACCGGTGAGATCGGCCGCATCATCCAAGCCTACGCCACCGACGGCGCGAAATCCGTGGCCACCGCTCTGATCCGCGCCGTCGACGCGCTCCGCGAACCCCATCAAGATAACGCCACCGTCGTCGTCGTCAGAGCCATCGCGTAATCT
>JANMII010000275.1:0-13518 GCA_031375665.1 Hyphomicrobium sp. | reverse complement strand
CCAAGCCAAGATCTGCTGGGCGACGAAGCCTGACACGGTCAATGACACCTTGCGGTTGCCCTTGCGTGCGGTGGTGGCTTCGAGTTCTGCAATACGCTCTTCGAGATCGGCGCAGCAATTTCCGCCGAGATCAGCTGCCGATGCGCTGCCAGCGGTCATCCCGCCTGCCAGCAATCCGGCCGCCACCAGGGCACTCAGACTGTACTTGTTCATTGACCTACTCCCGTCTGCTTAAACTTTTAGGTGATCTGCAACTCAAACTTGAGCCACCCATCGCCCGCATCTTCTTGAATTCGTTCTAACCCGTCCTCGAACCCTAACGATGGCGGTAGAAGGGTCCCCCCGAATCACCGCACAGGGGTAGACCTAAAGCAGATATGATTCGCCTAGGAAATGGGCTTGATGTGGTTGTCCATGGAATTCGCCGTTCTTGTGTCACAAAAGTCACGACGCGTGTGGATGACTTTTGCCGCGCCAGCCGCAAGCTCTGGCCTCATCGCCGCCTGACGCGAAACCAGAAAAACGTCGTCTCGTCAGATGACTAGCGCTCGCGTGGATCGTAGCCGCGGGCCATTTGATCGGCCGCCGAACCCAGGTGCATCCGGTTCTGTAAAAATCGTTGTGAGAGGAAGGCGAGGACAACCACCAGCAGCGCCGCGCTGTGAGTCATCAGCACCATGGTCGGCCGGGTTGCATAACTTGCGAGCACAAACTGCTCATAAAATGACGGATGGAAGCGTTCGACCTGCCCAAAACTCCAGCGATATTGTTCGAGCATGGAATCGAGCAAGCGATACGCATTCGAAAGTGCGTTGCCGTTGATCCATTCAAAGCCGGCGATGCCGACAAGGCTCAACAGGCGGGCCGGTAGATTGAGCCGTTCGACGGCGTCACCGTTGATAAACAGCAGCGCAAAGATCGCGATGTGCACCGACACGAAGAATTGCCAGAGGAAATCGATTTGGGCACGGGCGTCCATGATGGCATCGACAAGCGTTGTCTCTTGCAGCACGGCCATCGCCTACCCCGTCCTCAACGCTACATCTTTAGCTCGTCTGGCAACGCTATAGCTGACAAGTGTGTCCGCACCAACGGCCGCATGCGTCATGCGGCGGGCCAGCGACGATCCAAAAGTTCGGGCTTGGCCAAGCGTGCCTACATCTGCGTAGCGAAATATCGGCGCGATGATGAGAATGCCACAGCGGTCGAATGGCCCAGTGGAAAATCTGCCACAATCAGGTTTTATCGCACTGCAATGTCGGTAATCGCGTCGGCGTGTCGCTTGGGGGTGATCATGCTGTCGTCGGCGCACACGCCATGGCGACTGGACGATCGCCAGGGGCGTCAACGGGAACCATATTACCGGCGGCGGGTCTGCTGACGGACGAAATGAACTTTCAAGACCAGGCTTGATAAAAGCGGAACGCCAGCCAAGCCTGACGACCGATTTGGTTAGCGACAGCGGGTTAGCGAAGTCGAGTTAGCGACATCGGGTGACCGAACGTTTGTGGTGAACTGGGCAGTAGATCTAAATGTCGAAAGATTGCATCGACCGCCGGTCGGTATTGAGCACGGCTCTGGATTGGGCGGCCGTTATGGCAGTCGCGCGACTGGCGATGCACCCGATCGACGCTGGGGCGCAGGATGCGGCGCCAGCGGTTGCACCGCCACCGGCGAATGTGCCACCCCCGCCCGTGTCGATTGTCTTTAATAGCGAGACGGTGAAAACCGCCGCCAAGGCTTTATCGGAAGCTGAATTCTCGCGGCCGACGATCGAATTGCCTGAACCATTCAAAAGCTTAGGCTACGACCAATATCGCGACATTCGCTTTCGCGGCGAACGGGCGATCTGGCGCGGCCAAAAACTTGATTTTGAAGTCCAACCGTTTCCGATGGGTTGGCTCTATGACACGCCGGTCCAGATCTGGATTGTGACCGACGGTATCGCCAACGAGTTGGTGGCGGACGGCAGCCTGTTCTCAATCGGACCGCTGGTCGGCGGCGATTCTCAGGCGGCGCCTTACGGATTTTCAGGCTTTCGCATTCACGGACCGATCAACCGGGCCGATTACTTCGATGAGTTCGTCGTCTTTCAGGGCGCAAGCTACTTGCGCGCTGTGGGGCGCGGCCAAGGCTATGGTGTGTCGGCGCGCGGCCTAGCGCTCAACACGGCCCGCGCGGGCGGTGAGGAATTTCCGTTCTTCCGATCGTTCTGGATCGAAAAGCCAGTCGTTGGCGCCAACACCGTGGTGGTTCACGCGCTACTCGACAGCCCCTCGACAACCGGCGCGTATCGGTTCGCCATTCAGCCCGGTGAAGCAACCGTCATGGACGTCGATGCGACGCTCTATCCGCGCAAGGCGCTGGCACACGTCGGTATCGCGCCGTTGACCAGCATGTTCTTGCACTCGCCCGCCGATCAGCGACCGGGCTCGGACTTCAGACCCGCCGTCCACGACAGCGAGGGGCTTGCGATCTGGAATGGATCGGGCGAGCGGCTGTGGCGGCAGTTGTCTAATCCAACAACGCTGCAGGTCAGCGCGTTCATGGACAAAGACCCCAAAGGGTTTGGCTTGTGGCAGCGCGATCGCAGTTTCGCTGGCTACGAAGACTTGGAAGCGCGTTATGAAAAGCGCCCGTCGATCTGGGTCGAGCCCAAAGCTGGATGGGGTGAAGGCTATATCGAGTTGATCGAGATCCCAGTCGAAGACGAGATTCACGACAACATCGTCGCCTATTGGAAACCCAATCAGGAGTTGGCGGTCGGCACGCCCTACAGCTTCGGCTACCGGCTGCACTGGTCGGAACACATCCCCGTCGCGTGGTCGGGCGCCCGCGTCGCTAAGACGCGCGTTGGTCGGGCGAAAACGCCGGAAACATTTTTGTTCGTCATCGATTTGATAGGAACCGCAGTTGAGGATCTACGTGACCTGCCGGTCGCAGACGTGACGGCAAGTGCGGGTGCGGTAAGCAATGTCGTCGTGCAACGCAATCCGCAAATCACGGGTCTGCGCGTTTCGTTCGATCTGAAGCCAGATGGCGCCGAGTTGGTCGAGCTGCGCATGACGGTGAAGGCGCAAGAGGAAACGATTTCGGAAAGCTGGCTGTATCGATGGACGAAGCCGTAAACGACAACACCATCGCTGATCCGGCTGACGCGGGCGCTCGTCAGTTGGCCGCGCAGTCCCGCGCTGTTCCAGATCCTACGGCCTCATCCCGTCGCGCAGCCGTCGATGCTGGGCCATGGCAGCGATTGCCCGAGCCGTCTCCCATGGACATGCCCGAGCAGGATTTTTCGCAAGCGCCTGTGATCGGTCCGACCGAACCTGCTCGTGCGAAGCGCCGCGGCTACTGGGTGCCGCGCGCCGCGATCTTCGTTGGCGCGGTGGTGCTGACGGCTGCGTTCGCCTACGAACTTTTTAATATCTTAGCGTTCAAAGTGATGACGCCGCTGCAGTTTATGTTTCTGGTGCTGTCGACCATTTCGTTTGGTTGGATCGCGCTTGGAAGTTTGAGCGCGGCACTTGGCTTTCTACCGCTGTTTGCTGGCGATCGGCCTGACGCGCTCAAACAGCGACCGCTTGATGAGCCGATGCGGACCAGGACTGCGCTGCTGTTTCCAGTTTATCACGAAGATCCAGCCCGCATCGCCGGCGCCATCGAAGCGATGTCAGCAGAATTGGCGGCTCTCAGCCGAGCGCCGCATTACGATATCTTCGTTTTGTCGGACACACGCGGCGATGACGATGGCGTGCCGGAAGCGGCAGCCTATCAAGCGCTGGCTGGTGCATTGAGTGGGACGATCCAGCTTTATTATCGCCGCCGCCAACACAACACTGCGCGAAAGGCTGGCAACATCGCCGACTGGATCGAACGGTTTGGCGGCGGCTATGAGCACTTCGTCATTCTCGACGCCGATAGCGTCATGTCGGGCGCGACGCTGGTGACGTTATCGCTGGCCATGCAACATGAGCCCAACGCGGGCCTGATCCAATCGGTCCCGCGCTTGGTCAGTGGCGAAACTTTGCTGCAACGCTTGCAGCAATTTGCGTCGAACACCTACGGGCCGTCGGTGGCGGCGGGCATTGCAAGTTGGCATCGCGACCAGGGCAATTATTGGGGCCACAACGCGATTATCCGCACGCATGCATTTGCGAGTGCGGCAGGTCTGCCGGATCTTCCCGGACGCAAGCCGTTCGGCGGTCACATCATGAGCCACGATTTCGTCGAAGCGGTTTTGCTTCAGCGGGCCGGGTGGGGCGTGCATATGCTGCCGACGCTCGAAGGCTCTTACGAAGGTATGCCGCCCAACATCGTCGATGTCGTGGTGCGCGATCGGCGCTGGGCGCAGGGCAATCTGCAACATCTAGCGATCGTCTCGCAGCAGGGCATCACCCCGATGGGGCGCGTGCATTTAGCGATGGGGGCAGCGTCGTATTTGATTTCAGCCGTGTGGGCGTTGTCGCTGATCGTCGGCCTCGTGCTTGCTCTGCAGGGCAACCAGATGATCCCGAGCTATTTCGAAGACAGCCGCACGCTGTTTCCGATTTGGCCAATCATCGATCCGGGCGCTGCCCTGCGCTTGTTCTTGGCGACCATCGCGGTTGTTCTGCTGCCAAAAGGTTTGGGATGGATCTTGGAAATAAAACGGGCGTCGCACCAGCGCGATTTCGTCGGCGGCCTCAGAGCGACCATCGGCGTGATGTACGAGACGGTGTTCTCAATGTTGATTGCACCGATCTTGATGCTGACGCAGACCGTTGGCTCGATTCAGATTTTGCTCGGCGCGGATAGCGGCTGGTCCGCGCAAAAACGTGACGACGGGCGCTTGTCATTCGTCGATGCGATGATGTTCGCCCGCTGGCACACTGGGATTGGCATCATCATGGCCGCGATCGCTTGGTCGGTGTCGGTCGGGCTGTTGGCGTGGATGGCGCCGGTTATTCTGGGGCTGTTATTGGCTGGCCCGGTCAGTTGGTTGACGTCGAGGCGCGCTGGTCCGGTGGCGCGCTGGGCGCTGGCGACGTCTGAAGATTTGCGCCCGCCGCCGATTTTAGCCGCAGCGGTCGAACGCGGAAACCAATGGCGCTTGCGACTAGCAGCACCGGAAGCTCGCTCTGTGTCGGGCAAGCTCGCCGCAGCGTAACGACACGCGACCGGCAGCAATGACGTTACGCGCCGCTCCCCTTTCCGCTGCGGCGTTCTGCGGTGGCGGTGGACGCCGGCGTCATAGCGGTCGGGTCAGTGCCGCGAAGCGATCGAAACAATTCGGCAAAAATTTCGCGTACGCGGAGTGGCTCGGCATCGAGAAACGGCAACGGCCGGGTGACTTCGACGGCCGCCACGCCGAGCCTGGCCGTCAACGCGCCATTGAAAGCGCCTTCACCGAGCCGTTGCGACAGCCGACGCAAAACGTCCTGGCCGACAAACTGACCGAGCAGATCGTCGGTCATTGCAACGCCGCCCGTTGCGATGATGTGGCCAACGACGAGACGGCCCAATCGCATAGCGCCGAGCACGCCGGGGCGACCGCCATAAATGCCAGCGAGCGCGCGAAACATGCGGACGTTCTCGACGAGCACGAAAATCATCGCGATCACCATCAGCGGCGATAGCGCGGTCACCGTTGCGACGCGCTTGGCCGATGTCAGAATAATGCGCCGGGCGGTGCCATCGACGGGGGCCAACAGTTCACGATCGGCGAGGCGGAGCAGATCGCCGGGTGCGAGCACGTCACTTGCGTGTTCGGACAAGCGCGCTAAGCCCCAGGTCATGTCGGGGCGGCCACTATAATGTCCCAGCAATCGCGCGATGGCTTTTCGCTCGGTTTTGACGTCGTTCGATGTGATGGCGGCCGCAATCGTGCGCCGCACGTCGGCCAAGCGCGCGATGCGGCGGAAGCCGAGGATCTCGCGCAGCAGAATAATGCAAAGCGCCAGACCGATGACGCTGAACAGCCCGGCCGCTAGCCAGCCGATCCAATCCTGGCGCTGAAGCGCGACGGATACAAACCGTGTGAACCACAATCCGGCGGCGAGTGACGCCAGCGCCATCATGGCTGACAATAAAACGCCGCCCCATCGAATGCCGCGCTTGAGGTCGTTGGCCGAAAGTCCGCGCGCGCGTGGTGGCATACCGCGCTTTGAGGTTGCGCTGGCGACATCGGCAATACCGTCCGGCTCGTCTGAAACGAGATCTGGATCGTCGAGTTTGAAGACGCGCGGTTGGCGTGGTGGCGTGTTCGGTGCCGATGCCGCTAGCGATGGTGGGTCGTCGGATCGGGACTTCGTCATGTCAGATAGTCCGAAAGCAGATAGTCGAGCGCACGATCGAGCCGGATGTGGGGCAGCGCTTGTGGTTTTATTCCGCCAGCGTCGGGCGAAATGCGCGGCGGCCTGAAACTCACAAGTGCGAGCGAGCCGGGTTGACTAGCGCTGGCGTTAGCCAGGGCCGCGTCGGCATCGGCTGGCAAATCGCCGGGAAAGATTGCGGCTTCGGTCAGGCCATCAAACACGGTCGCGCCGATGCGCTCGCCAGCCAACGGAACGCCGCGCAAACACGGCAACGTTTCGCGTCCGCTTTTAGCAGTCGTTTCCCGCGTCGCCCGCAGCGCTGCAATTGCCGCCGTTTCAATGTCAGCGCCCTCGCGCGTGGCGCGCTGGCTGGCACGTTCAATGACGCGCTTCAAAATCGCGCTGAGCCGATCGTGGCTTGAAGCTGGAATGTGATCGGCCTTGGTGGCGCAATACAAAATGCGATCGATCCGCCGACCGGTAAACAGCTCCAGCCAACTGTTCAGTCCCGGCCTGAAGGCTTCAAGCACGCCGCTTAACGCGCGTTCGAGTTCGCCGACGGCACTGCCGCCCTGATCGAGCGCGCCAAGCACATCGACAAGCACGATCTGGCGATCGATGCGGGCAAAGTGATCGCGGAAAAACGGTCGGACGACTTGCGCTTTATAACTCTCGTAGCGCCGCACCATCATGGCCGCCAGCGATCCGCGCGGTGCGGTAACGCTGGATGAGAGCGCGCCGGATGTCAGCGGGAGTGGGAAAAACGTCAGCAGCGGCGAGCCTTCCAGATCGCCCGGCAACAAGAACCGGCCGGGTGCAAGTGTCGCTTGCGCGCCACCTGCGCGGACCGCTCGGAGATAGGTTGTGAATAGCTCAGCCCCGGTCAGCGCGATCTGCTCGTCGGCAATGGCGCCGGGGTCAGTGCCGGCGAGAAAATCAAGCCACGGCTTGGCTGCGACGCGGCGCTCTGGCGCTTGCGCCAGCGCTACGGCTTCGTTGGCGAAGGCTGCGTAATCCTGGCTCATCAACGGCAGATCGACCAACCACTCGCCGGGATAATCGACGATGTCGAGATGCAGTTTTGAGACCCCAAGCGCTCGCTTCACAACGCTGGCTGAGCGATATTCGATCGTAATGCGCAACTCTGAGACGCGGCGCGTGCTGTTGGGCCAGTGCGGCGGGTCGCTCGTGAGATCGGCCAGGTGGCGTTCGTAGTCGAAGCGCGGGACCAGATCATCGGGCTGCGGTTCGAGGTAGGCGCGCACAATGCGACCGTCGGCGTCGGGTGTGAAAAACGGCAAGCGTCCGCCCGAGAGCAGATTGCGCACCAGCGCCGTGATGAAAATGGTTTTGCCCGCGCGTGACAGGCCGGTGACACCGAGACGAACCGATGGCGTGAGATAATCACTGATGCGGGTTTGAGCGCCGCGGATCAAATCTGAGTAGGAGGTATCGACCAAAGATCGCCACACAAAAAAAGCGGACCGCAAGGCCCCTGTGTGACGCAACTGGTCATGATCGGCAAGGCTCGGCTTTTAAGGGGAATCGTGAAGTGTTGGAGCGAACCCGCAACCAACGACAAGGCAGACGGCAAAGAAGCCTCAACCGTAGAAAACCACGGCGACGCCGGCGGCCATCACGGTCAGACCCATCAGCATGATGGCGCCGTTTCGAAAGAATTCAGACATTCCTATATCCTTCCCAAGCTTCGGGCCGAACTCCAGGTCAGATCGTGGCACGCCGCATTTGCAGGCAATTGCCGGTGCGATCTTGCAGAACAGTACGCTGGGAGCATTGAACGAAGACTGAAGGTCGAGTTCATCTGTCGTTCATCACAAACGTTCGTTGGGCCCTCGATGCTACTGGCGCCCAGCAAATGATGCGTCGAAACTTTTCTAGTTAAAGTGTGCCACGAGTCGCAGGTCCCATCGTTGGCCACCCGCGACAGCGACGCTATTCGGTGCGGCGCCGGTTCATAAATGCCAGCCGTTCGAGCAGGTGCGTATCCTGCTCATTCTTCACGAGCGCACCAGCCAGCGGCGGGATCAACTTGCGCGGATCGCTCTCGCGCAGCAGGGCTGGATCGATATCGTCGTTGAGCAGCAACTTCAGCCAGTCGAGCAATTCCGAGGTTGATGGCTTTTTTTTCATGCCCGGCACGTCGCGCAAATCGTAGAACACGCGCAACGCCTCATTGATCAAGCGGCCCTTGAGCCCCGGAAAATGCACCTCGACGATCTGGCGCATGGTGTCAGCGTCAGGGAACTTGATGAAGTGGAAAAAGCAGCGGCGCAAAAATGCATCGGGCAATTCTTTTTCGTTGTTCGAGGTGATGATCACGACCGGGCGATTCTTCGCCGTGATGGTCTCACCTGTTTCGTAGACAAAGAACTCCATGCGATCGAGTTCTTGCAGCAGGTCGTTTGGAAATTCGATGTCGGCTTTGTCGATTTCGTCGATCAAAAGTACCGAGCGCTCAGAGCGTGTGAAAGCGTCCCAAAGTTTGCCGCGCTTGATGTAGTTGGCGATATTCTTGACCCGCTCATCGCCAAGCTGGCCATCGCGCAGCCGGGAGACCGCGTCGTACTCGTATAACCCTTGTTGCGCTTTGGTGGTCGATTTGACGTGCCACTCGATCAGGTCGAGGCCTAGCGCGCGGGCAACTTCGGCGGCGAGCACTGATTTTCCCGTGCCCGGTTCGCCTTTAATCAGCAGCGGGCGTTGCAGCGTGATGGCGGCGTTGACCGCAACCTTGAGATCGCTGGTCGCAACATATGACGTCGAGCCTTCGAACAGCTTCACGCATACTCTCCTTTATGCTTGCGCACTGCACTATGGCCGTCGCACACGGCCGGCAAGGTGACCGATGGGCGCTGGGCTGTCTGGATTATGACGGCGGTTGGTGTCGGACAGCTGGCTCTGATTTCGCACATGTGATCGGCAACCGCATATCGGGTTCAGGGTTAACTCATTGACCAAAAACAACATATGTTTGATGACTGAGGACCCAACCGGGACGTCGTCCGGCTTGACTTCTGGGGCTCCGCTCTTAGAAATCGTCGCGCCGGAGGATGCGAGGATGAGTCGTCAGCTGGCGGCTAGGGTCCGATTGCCGCTCAAGCACGGTCGTCGACCTGGCATCAGCGCCACGCACGGCGCCGTCTCACTCAAGCCAAGCCTCATGGGAGGCGGACGATGGGCAAAAAGATCGTTGCCAAAGCTGGCAAGGTCAAAGCGGGCACCGGCAAGTTAGCGGCCAAGCCTGCCGCGAAGGCGCTATCGCCGCGCCCGAAGCCGCTACACGCCAAAGCAGGGGCCGCGCCGAATGCCGCGGTCAAACGGGCCACCGCTGTAGCGCCACAGAAAAAATCACCGATCGTTGGGTCACGCAGTCAGCCGAGCGCGAAGGCTGGTCGCGACGTAAAATCAGCGAAAAAAACAAACGTACGCCAATCGATGCCGCAAACTTCGACAAAGCTCGCTGTTAAGGCTATGCCAACGTCTTCGGCATCGAAAGTTGGCGCGGGCAAGCAGACAAAGCCTTCGCAAGCCAAGGCATCCACTGCCAGTGGTGGCGCGTTCAAAGGCCGTAGTGCTGAAGCGGCGCATGCGTCGAGCATCGCTGCCGCGAAGTCAGCGCCTGCGAAGAAGACAGAGGGGCCAAATAAGAAAATGGCAGCGCGTGCCAAAATCGCCGACATCGTTCTGCCCGCGGGCTACCGTCCGACGGAGGCGGAGCCGTTCATGAGTGAGATGCATCGCGCCTACTTCCGCAAGCGCCTGTTGGAGTGGAAAGACGACATCCTGCGGCAGACGCGCGAGACGCTTGCTATTCTGCACGAGGATTCAGCGCAGCACGCCGATCTTGCCGATCGGGCGACGTCGGAAACCGATCGCGCGACAGAATTGCGAACCCGTGACCGGCAGCGCAAGCTGATCGCGAAAATTGATGCCGCGCTGACTCGGATTGAGGACGGCAGTTACGGCTATTGTGAAGATACCGGCGAGCCAATTGGCTTGAAACGGCTCGATGCACGACCGATTGCGACGCTGTCGGTTGAAGCGCAGGAGCGCCACGAGCGGCGCGAAAAAGTCTATCGCGAAGAATAGGCTATTTGTTTAGCGAGCTTTATCGCCGACCCAGCCGAAGCGCTTGGCGCACAATGGTATGACCAGCGCTTCTGCGTCTTGCCCTGGAACAACGCTTCACGTTTCATTCATTTTTTGCCGTCACTCTTAATCCAAGATCTATCGGGCGCACGAAGCCCCGATCCTTGGGTTTGTGGAGTGGCGCTCGTGTCGGATGTCCAATCGAAACAGCACAGACAAGATCCCGTGGCGCGCTTTGGCCGAGCCGGTCATTTCGCCATTGCAGCACTCGCCTGTGTGTCGATGACTTCGATTGAGTTCGGCGTGACGAACGGGGCCCTCGGTCTGCGAGCAAGCATCGCCGACACGCACACCGTCGCAGTGGCCCCTCTCAAGCTGTCTGGCGTTGCAATCGTGACCCGGCCGCTCAACCTCGACCAACTCGATCTGGCCGATTTCGGTGACGTCGACGCCGTCAATTGATTTCGCTTTAGATTCGGTCTGCTTTGAGGGTCGCGAGATCGGCGCGATCGTCGGTTGTGGCGATGTCATCGGTTTCCGCAACGCTGACGGGCGGAGCGCGGCGGCCAGTAAACATCGCCATGCGTGGCGGCCGTTCAGCACGCGCACCAAACCCAACCGGCGCAGTAGTGAACATTGACGATTGAGCGGTGTCGGTTTCGGCCATCTCGACGGAGGGGCGTTGAGGCGGTGATATGCCGGTTTCGATGACCACATCGACCGGGCCGCCGGTCATGATCAGATGTTCGATCGCGTCGCGCCGAATGAGAACGAGACGCCGTTTGGCATCGATGGCCGTGTGCTCGACGACATCGATGCGAGGCGCGATCTTCGGGCGAAAAAATGGTGACCCGCCGCCAGCGAATGCGCCGCGCGCATAAAGGACGCCGCCGCCGATAATCGCCGCGATGGCGATCAGGATCGCCAACCAAGACAAGACTTCAAACATGCCGTCCCCTTTATTCAACCCGTGCCACGCGACCACAGCTTGCGTGTCACTGTGCGGCTCAGGTTCAAACTTCTTAAACCCGAATTGACGGCATTTTAACCCTAATGATTGAAGTGTTGAGGCTGAGTAGAACGCCGCCCCAAAGCGGCACATCCTGTCCGTTGCGTGTGAGTTTCCACTTGATGTTCCAGTCCGCCGACGTCCACGCCGTTGAGAATCAGCTAACTTCCGATCCCATGAGGGACCGCGAGGCATTGAAGATCGAGGCGCCGCCTCTGGATCCATTGCCAAATGCTGATGGATTTGGCGGCTACTTCTCCACAATTTTTGTTGTCGCCACGGCGGGCGCTGCCGTCTTTGGGCTGCTGTCGAGTGGTTCGGGCGATCCACTGCTGTTGACCATTATCGCCGTGCTGGCAATGCTCGGCATTTTCATGCTGTTTGGCGTGGCGGCCGGACACGTCCGCATTGGCGCGCGGACACCCCAGGACGACCTGCTCAAAGCCGCAGCCGACCGGCTCGACGACGCCATCATCATCGCGCGGCGCGATGGCGCGGCAATGTATTGGAATTCAGCCTCAGATCGAATGTTTGGTCGTGCCGAAGGCGGGCCCTTGGCTGCGATTGAAGCAACATTTTCCGGCGATCCCGATGCAGCCCAAGCGCTGTACCGCTTGACGCGATCGGCCGAGCGTGGCGAGCGCCATCACGAGTTGATCCGCGTTAAGTCGGCGGCGCCGACATCCGAGGCGATTTGGTTGCGCATCTCGGTCAGGCCGTTCTCGTCGCCGAATTACGACGCAACGGCACCTGGCGATCAAGGTCTGCTCATTCAATGGCAGGTCTGTGATGTGTCCATCGAAAAGCAGCGCGACGCGGCCAAGGTGACGGCACTTGAGGCCGCGCTGTCAGCGTTCGACACAATGCCAGCTGGTTTTATTTCGGTGGCAGCCGATGGCGCGATCAGGCACGTCAACGCGTCGTTTGAATCGTGGCTCGGTTACGACAAGGGCGCGCTGCGGGGTCGCAATGCACGGTTGTCGGATATCGCGGGTATGGATGGCAGTCGGCAGTTGGCCATGTTGTCGCTCGATACCGACAGCGAGCATCGCTCGGTCGATCTCGATTTGACGCGCACCGATGGTCGCATTGTTCCGTTGACGCTTTACGTCGAGCCAGCCGGGACAGGCTTCACGCTTACCGCGATCAACCGGGCGTCCGCTGCCCACCCGTCGTTTGGGCGCGCGGCTGACGGGCGATCGACACCGTTCTTTCAATCCGCGCCGTTTGGTATTGCGACGCTTGATAGCGAAGGCCGGATCGCAAGCTGCAACATGGCGTTCATGCGCATGGTGCTCGATGGCCGGCCGGCGGGCGACGCGCTGGCAGTCGATGCGTTGTGCCGGACAGCTGAGGCTGACGAGCGCCGACAAATTGCCAATGGCTTGGCTGAAGTCTTGAGCGGTCGCGGCAATGTCGCGCCGATCGAGATTACGGCTGGCGACCAAAAGCAGCATACGCGCCGGGTTTATCTCGCGCCGCTTGCAGCAGTTGCAGGGCAGGAAGCCGCTGCGCTTTACGTCATCGACGCGACGGAACAGAAGGCACTCGAAGCGCGCTTTGCGCAGGCGCAGAAAATGGAAGCGGTCGGCAAACTGGCTGGCGGCATCGCGCACGATTTCAATAACGTGCTGACGGCCATCATCGGGTTTTCCGATTTGCTGTTGCAGACCCATCGCCCGAGCGATCCAGCCTATAAAGATATTCGCAACATCCAATCGGCGGCCAATCGCGCGGCGGGTTTGGTTGCCAATCTGCTTGGGTTCTCGCGCAAGCAGACGCAGCAAGTCTCAGTTTTGGATGTCGGCGAATTGGTCAGCGAAATGCTGCCAACGCTGAAGACGTCTGTTGGCGAAAAGGTTGTCATCAAAACGCAAGCAGATCGCGATCTTTGGGCGGTCCGCGCTGACCAAAGCCAGATCTACAACGTCATTCTCAATCTGTCGGTCAATGCGCGCGACGCGATGCCGGATGGCGGCCGCCTGACCATTCAAACCCGCAACATCTCGGAGCGCGACAGCCAAAAATTGGCCGATACCGCAGGTTTCCATGCTGGCGAATATGTGCTGATCGAAGTCTCCGACACCGGCACCGGCATGAGCGCCG
>JANMII010000274.1:0-3780 GCA_031375665.1 Hyphomicrobium sp. | reverse complement strand
GATGCGCTCAGTCGCTGTCCGGCGGCGCGGGATTATTCGCGCGCGTATGTGCATCATCTGATCAAATCGGGTGAAGCGTTGGGCGCGATGATCTTGTCGTGGATCAACACGGCGTTTTATCAACACCTGATGGACGAGATGCGGACGGCGATTAGCGAACATCGGTTTGACGATTGGGCGGCCGTGACGAAAGCGCAAATCGTAAGACCGGCCGCGCTTGCGGCTGGCTGACTTAACTCAAGCGGGCAGCCCGTTCGCGGTGCACGAGATAAATTCCCGACGCGATGACGATCAGCGAGCCAGCAATCGTCCAGCGATCGGGGACGTCGCCAAACAGCGCGTAGCCAAGCCCGACCATGCTCAACAATTGAAAATACAAAAACGGCGAGACACTCGACGCTGGCGCTAAACGATACGCCAGAATGAGCAGGTAATGGCCAAGACCGCCAAACGCGCCTAGGCTCGCAAGCCGCACCCATTGCCAACCGTCCGTTGGCCACACCCAAACCGGAATGGCCGCGAACGCGCCGCCGATAGCACCCGCGATCAAGGCATAAAATAGCGTCACCAACGGTGGGTCGATGGACGACAAGCGCCGCGTCAGCAGCATGAACAGCGCGTAGCAAAGCATCGCGACAAACGACACGAAGATTGCCGGATGGACGTCGGCGAAGCCGGGCCGCACGACGATGAGAATGCCAACGAAACCGGCGACGACGGCGGCTGCGCGCCGCCAGCCGATATATTCGCCAAGCAACGGGCCAGCGAGCACGGCGACGACGAGCGGCGCTAAGAATGCGATCGCGACGGTTTGGTCGAGCCGGAGATATTTAACGGCGATGAAGTTGCAGGCCGTGGTCGCAACCATCAAGCCGGAGCGGGCCGCTTGCCACGACAGTTTGCGCGTTTGCAACAACTGCGGCATGCGGGCTGGGCCAAGCAGCACGGCCATCAACAGCATCTGCCCGATAAAGCGCAGCCACACGACCTGTGCGGTTGGCATGTGATCGAAAGTAACGAGCCATTTGGCGATGGCGTCGAGACACGAAAAAAGCGTCACGGCGAGGCACATCAACACGATTGCCTGAAGGCGATCGGGCAGGGCTGAAAAGCGCGAGGGTGATGGGGGCGGCGACGACATGGGAATAGGAGGGGGTGTTGGGGATCGAGGTTGACAGGAATTGGTGATGATGAAAGGGGCGGGGGAAACCGTGACCGCGGACGGATGTGCAGAGAGTTGTCGTGAGTTCCACGGCATCGCCTCTGATAGCGCAGTTTGCGCATTGCGCGACGGGCGTGAGCCAACATGCGGCGCTGAGCCGATATGCAATCGCGACATGGGAGCAGCACGTCTGCGACGTTGCAATCAAACGTCTCCGACGTTGTCTCAGAGCGTCTCCGACGTTGTCTCAAGAACGTCTCCGACGTTTTGCGAGGCCGTCTGTAACGGGACTGCGGCATGTCGGCGAAGTTACCTCCGCGCGTTGTCAACGTCGGTCACGTCGGCGGTCTGGATTCCTCTCGCTCCACGCTGCTTGTGGACGATCGCGACGCCGAAAAAGGTCGAAATGACGGTGATTTAGGCCGCGTGACCTTTTGCGGCGCGGTGGCCATGTCGACAGCGCTTGCAAGGGCTCGAAATCCCAGCTAACTCGTCACCCCTGGGGGCCCGTAGCTCAGCGGTAGAGCATCGGACTTTTAATCTGGTGGTCGTTGGTTCGATCCCAACCGGGCTCACCAGCTTAATTACCCCGCTCATTGCGGGCGCGTCCACGGATGGTGATTTCGCCATCACATTTAGCGAAAGTTGGCAGAGCGAAGCGCAACGGTTGGCCTCTTGGGCGGTTCTAAAAAGCCGCCCGGCAGTTAATGGTGCTGTTGCGGCAATAGGCCGATGTCGGTGATGCGGCGTTGTCATACGCGTCCGTCCACATGCGGACACCTGTGGCCACGTTAGCCCCCGCCCAACCGCACCACACCCCACACACGTTCTTGGAGTTTCCTGTGATGATTACCCCTGTGATGGCCCCGGCCATTCGCTGTCGCTGCTTAAGCGGTGCTGGTCGCCGAGCAACCGTGGCTCTCCTTGTGATGCTGACATTTAGCGCAGGTGCGCCAGCGGCAAACGCGGCGTGCGGCAACGGTGCGGGCGGATTTGGCGCGTGGCTCGAACAATTCAAAGCGCAGGCGGCCGCAAAAGGCATTTCAGCCAACGCCATCGCGTCCGGCCTCAATGGTGTGACCTACGATCCAACGATCATCCGGCTGGATCGCTCGCAGCATTCTTTCAAGCTGAGTTTTGCAGCCTTCTACGCGCGACGCGTCAGTCCCGGCATGATCTCCAAAGGTCGCGCGCTGATGGCGCAGCACGCAGGCACGTTCGATCGCGTGGAAGCGCGCTTTGGCGTGCCGCGCGAAATCCTGATCGCAATTTGGGGCCTGGAGACGAATTACGGCGCCAACATGGGCAGCAAGTATTCGATAACCCGGTCACTGGCGACGCTGGCCTACGATTGCCGGCGGTCTGAGTTTTTCACCGGCCAGTTGTTCGACGCCCTGCGCATCATCCAACGCGGCGATATTTCAGCGGCACAAATGCGCGGCGGATGGGCTGGAGAAATTGGCCAGACGCAATTTTTGCCGACGCCGTATGTGAAATACGCAGTTGACTTCAACGGCGATGGGCGACGAAATTTGCGCGCCAACGTGCCAGATCTCCTGGCTTCGACGGCGAATTTTCTGCGTGGTCACGGTTGGAAAGCGGGTCAGTCGTATGCGCCGGGATCAGCCAATTATGGCGTGCTGAATGATTGGAACCGGGCGACGGTCTATCAGCAGACGATTGCGAAGATGGCAGCGCAATTGCGCTAGGCGGTTCGCTCAGAAATCCAAGCGAATAACGGCAACGTCGGTGCCAGCGGGCATCGCTGGCGCATCGGGCGGCACAACGATTAGTGCGTTGGCGCGCGCTAGAATACTGGTCATCGAGCTGTCTTGGCTCTCAAGCGGCGACACGCGGGCGGGCAGCGTTGTCGTGTCGAGAATGGCGCGCATGAAATGCTGGCGCGGTCCGTTGGCTGCAAGCGGCGTTGCGAGCTTGGCTGCAAGTGTCGGCATCGTATCGCAATGGCCGAGCATCTTGGCGATCAGTGGGATCAGAAAGACGCGGGCAACGATGATCGCCGACACCGGATTGCCGGGCAAGCCAACGATGCGCTGGGTTTTGCCATCGACAATCCGGGTGCCAAAAAACATCGGCTTGCCGGGTCGCATGGCAACCTTATGAACCGCGAGCGTAACTCCCGCGGCTTCGAGTGCCGGTCGAACCAGATCGTGGTCGCCGACAGATGCGCCGCCGGAAATAACCAGAATGTCGGCGCTTTCCGAGTCACGCAGTTTTCCGCTCAGGCTTTCCATCGTGTCGTCGGCAATTCCGATCAAGCGCGCGACCGCGCCCGCTGCTTCGACCATGGCGGCGATGGCATAGGAATTCGACGCGATGATTTCGCCGTCGCCGAGTGGTTCGCCTGGCTCGACGAGTTCGTCTCCGGTCGCCAAAATCGCGATGCCAGGACGCTTATAGACTGGTAGCGTAGCGTGACCGGCGGAGGCCGCGAGCAGAATATCGCGGGCGGTGATTGGGTGCCCGCTGGCAAGGATGTTCGCCCCTTCGACAAAATCCTGGCCGCGCGGGCGAATGTTGAGGCCGACCGTAGCGCTGTCGCTGACGGTGACCGTCGCGCCTTCACGGGTGGTGTTTTCTTGAATGACAACGCAGTC
>JANMII010000261.1:0-26379 GCA_031375665.1 Hyphomicrobium sp. | reverse complement strand
CCCCGCAGAAGTAATCGTCTTTACCATTATGTGAATATGACCACGCGACTTTGGTTACGCCGGCACCGTCAGCGTTGATTTGGGTGATGGCCATTTTTAAGGGAGCGGTGTCATACGGCCACATGGCCTGTTCGGCAGCCTCCACGATCCCTGCAAGTTGCGCGTCGGACAAGGCCTTACTGGTGCCGAGGACTTCCTCTCTGGCAACCAAATCGCCAACCATGGCGGTGGCGCGCTGAAATCGCTTATGCACCAGAATGCTGCGCGCCACTTCAAACGTACCGAATGCCATCACGACGAGCAGTGGCGCAATAAAGGCGAATTCGATCATCGCGACGCCAGCTGTGTTGACGAAGAAGCGGCGAACGATGGCGAAGGTCTGGCGCCGTGGTGGGGTCGTCATGTGTTTTGTCCTGTGAAACGCCGTCGCGTGCTCGTGGTGTCGCGCTGGCGCGCGTAGTCGATGTCGGGAATTCGATCAGTTCTTTTCGAATGGCTCACTTCTAAAGGCAGTGGTTGCCTGCATCATATGCGAGTGATTTTCCATGTTGCCGAATTTAAGAAACGGCAACGTCGTTCCGTCGGGCATCTTCACATCTTGGAATGGCAGGGACTGGGTGAATTCCCATTCGTAGCAAGCCGTCACAATAACGATGTCGTCAGCGCCACCCGCGTATTCAGCGATCTTGGCATTGGCTGGAGAATTGTTCGCAACAACACCAGAAGCATCGACACAGGGGTTTGGCTTCACAGCGGCCCAATCTGGGTAGGTTTTGACGAAGACTTCGAGTTTGTTGCAGTCAATCCAATATCCGGCTTTGGCGCAAATCCCGTCGCGAAATTGCTGCACCGTCATTTCAGTTTCAGCGGCTTGACCCGTGCGGATCTGGCGGCTCATCTGGTCCATGCCTTTTTCGACCGACGTCATCATGAAAAAGTAAAATGCGATAGCGATCAAACCGAACACAAGGACCAGAAACGGAAATGCCACAAAGGCAAATTCAACTGCAAAGGTTCCATCGTCGTTACGTTTGAAAATTTTGAAAGTCGCAAGCTTGCGTTGAAAATTCGAGCGCAACGCATCAGGTTTTGTAGCCTGATCTTGATTGCGAGCAGTCGCTTCCGTCGTCATTGCCGAACGCCTTCTCACCGAACACACGTGGTTTGGCCGAGAAACTAGCGACAGACTGCTTAAAGATCGATAACCCAATTAGCTCGTCGATATCTGTGGTTAGTGATTGGTTTATCAATCGCGATAATATCGGCCGCCCACGTTCACATTTCATTCGCCAATCAATATCCGCACTCGGCACTCTATCAGATTGCTGTGACTGCACTGACGATGATGGGGCCGCCGGGGCAGCGGCCAGCTCAACCCCAAGGCGAACGCGCGCGAAATCGATGAATTTAACGGCTGCCTTTGTGCCCAACCAGACGGCGATCGGAACTCCGCCGCAATGCCTTCTGCCCTTCGCCGATGCACTGTCAGACGCGCATGGGACTCAATCGCGATCGTCAAGCAAGGTCAGCCGTATGCCGTATGGCTCGCTGTTGACGGGTCCGTCGTCCTGGCCCCGTCATATTGACCCCATCTTACTGACCCGCCGCACCGCCTGATGCTGCATCTGCAGCGCCTTCCGAGAATTTCGTCTTCGCGGTGTTGTGGCCAGCCACCTGTTCAAAGAAGGCTTTGTCATCACCAATCGTTAGGTTTGGTTCGCAGTTTGGCGTGCACGAGTATGTAAAGCGCGTGCTGCCCTTGTGCAGATTGACAACCTTGAGATCGTCGCGCTCGACCAACACGCGCTGATCTTGAATGACGTTGCGATCGGCATCGAGCGCGATGATGTTGGTAATGCCAAATGTTTTGCCGGTGACCACCACCAGATTGCCACCCTGCAACGCCACGTCCGCGATCGACGGGTTGCCGATGATGATTTCAGAGGCCGGCCTTGGCAGGCGCAGCAGCTGCGATTGGTCATAGCGAACAATCAAATCGCCAGCGTGGGCTGTCGAGCCCGACGACAATCCAACCAAGCACGCCAATGAAATGACAATCGCCCCGGTGGCGTTAGATAAGCCAACTGCAGTGTTGGCGGAAACGAGGGCCAGAAAGCGCATGATGGGGATCCCAATGATAAGCGACGAACCGAGAGGCCCCACTTTGTCGGCAAAAAGGTGAAAGAACTGCAAACACCCGTTGCAGGTCGGGATTGTCCGCGTCTTGCGGCCGAAAGCGACGACGCGCAGCCGTTCGTTGTCTGGTCATCGGCGGGTGCGTGAAAGATGTGTTGGGCCGGTTTGAAGCAGAAGTCGCCGCAAGCAGGCACGGCCTTGCAGCGGTCATCAGCATTTCTGGCAATTGAATGCGTTCGGCATGATCAACTGAGCCAGGTCCGAAGCTAACTAAACACCGGTCAGATGCCTTTATACTGTAAAATAACCGGCTATTAACGTATAAAATGTTGATTTCTGCTCATTTAAGTAGACAAATAAAAATCAATACTCACTTTTGACTGTGAACAAATCGATTTATACTGAACTCCTGCAAACAAAAATATTATATAAACCTATTCGCAGGACATATTTATTCGACAATGACCGCTTTTTACTCGGGATTAACATCTGGCGGGTAGCTTCATCGTCAGTTCAACGGTGTGGACGTGCTCCCCCGAGGAACCTGATCGGAAGATCTTAGTCAGTGAAACTTGGGAGAGTACCTATGTCGAAAATTGCAAACTTCATGAACGACGAGTCGGGCGCAACGGCTATCGAATACGGCCTGATCGCTGCCATCCTCAGCGTCGGCATCATCACCGTCCTCGGCGATGTTAAGTCGAGCCTCAACACCACGTTCTCGACCGTTGCCACCGAACTTGACTCAGCTGGCGCGCTCTAAGTCGCTTGTCGGCACGCGCCGACACTTCGATGGGAATGACGACAGTTTGATCGAAACGCTCGAGGCCTCGGCCTCGAGCGTTTTCGTTTTCTAAGACAGCACGTATCACCAAGACGTTGGCGGAAGGCTCAACGCACCGTCCGCCATTTTTAGAAACCGTTCACGCCGATCCGCATCTTCTTAAAAATACGCGCGCCGCACCGACGTTTCATTCGCCACGACCATGCCGTGTTAAGACTTCTCCGCTAACGTCTCAGGCGAGATCAGCGTGAGCGTCACGGCTCGTCGCTTTAAGTGTCAACGCACGCCATGACAGGACAGCCAATGATAACGTCATTCAAACAATTCTTGGGCAATGACGACGGCGCAACAGCCATTGAGTACGCCCTGATCGCTGGGATCGTTAGCATTGCGATCGTGACTGCCTTGACCCAGGTCACTGGCTCGTTGACCGGCATTTTCTCAAATATCGCAACTCAGTTCGATAACATCCTGGGTTGATTTGTTGCCTTTCGTAAGCAGCGGCCGCCGTTCGTCCTGATCGCAATGTTAAGCAGACGTTAACCGTTTTTCCGCCAAGCTTATAGTGGCGAACGTCGTGTTGCGTTTGGCGAAACGGCCCGGATGCAGGCTGACGCTTGGACGAACCGCCGTCTCATTCGTCGTCGTTGGCACTCTCTCATTCGGACGCCACCGGTTAAAGCCCAGGAGATTGCTATGATTCAACAATCGCTGCTGTTGATTTTTCCGATGGCGATGGCGTTTGCCGCCGCCAATGATCTTTTTACAATGCGGATCCCGAATAAGGTCTCGCTTGTCTTGATCACGGCCTTCTTTGCTATTGCCGCGATCTCCGGCCTTTCCCTTGAAGCGATGGGGATGCACACCGCTGTCGGTGCGGCGGTTTTGGTCTTCACGTTCGTAATGTTCTCGCTCCGCCTGCTCGGCGGTGGTGACGCCAAACTTCTGGCCGCTGGCGCATTGTGGGTCGGGCCCGACCATGTGCTGCCGTTCCTCGTATACGTCACCGCGTTTGGCGGCGTCCTTTCGATCGTGATCTTACTGTACCGCAAACTAATTCCAGCCGGTGCGATGCAGCTCCCAGGTTGGGCGACACGTCTTCACGCCGAGGGCACCGGCATCCCATATGGCTTAGCGATCGCTGCAGCCGGCCTCGTGATTTATCCCCACACGGCAGTCTTCAAAGCGCTGATGGGCTGATCTGACTGTTACGCCGCGTGCCGAGATTTATAAACATGCACATCGTGCACCGGGCGCATCGCAAGATGCGCTCGTTTTGTATTTTGGCGTTGCGTCTTAGTCAAAGCATGTTTCAGTTTCGTACAAAACTGAGACGACGATTAACCTCACATTGACGTTTCTTCGCCATCCTCACTTCAAGGTCATTCAGAGGCCTTGGTTTGAAAGGACCGCGTGCGCGATGAAACGAGTTCAACTTATTGCCATATCGGTTGCGTCCGTAACTGCATTGTTGGCTTTCTATGTCGCGACATCTTTTGTGAAGCCGCCGCCAGCGCCTGTCCTGGTTGAAAAGACCGTCAACAGCGTTGAAGTGCTGGTGGCCTCCGCTGACATCGCCGTTGGACAGATCGTCAACGAAAGCAGCTTCCGCTTCATCGCGTGGCCAAAGAACGCAATCAACGCGCAGTACATCACTAAAGAAAATGGTGGTGAGGCAGCTAAGCGCGATATCTCAGGCTCAGTCGCTCGCTCATCGTTGCTTGCTGGCGAACCGATCTCGCGCGCTAAACTCATCAAGGCCGGACAGGGCGGCGTGCTTGCAGCCATCCTGCCGCAGGGCATGCGCGCGATCTCGACAAAAATCAAAGCCGAGACGGCAGCCGGCAGCTTGATCCTGCCGAACGACCACGTCGATGTCATTCTGATCCGCCGCGTCCGTTCCAAGTCGGGTGGCGAAGACATAGTTGCCGACACGTTGTTTCGAAATGTCCGCGTCATTGCGATCGGCCAGCAAATCGAAACTAAGGAAGGCAAGAAGTCAGCCGATAGCGGCGCCAGCACAGCGACGTTGGAACTGACACCACGTCAAACTGAAATGATGGCTCTCGCCAATTCGATGGGTGAAATCACGTTGTCGCTGCGGTCAGTCGCCGACATGTCGAGCGACCCGGCTGCTTCCGGCAATCTCGATTTCAATAAGCAGCGCAGTAGCGCTGTGAGAGTTCTGCGTTACGGCGCCAAGTCACGTGCCTACGGCGTGAATTGAGACCTGAGACCCACTTCGTCGTCATAAGGCAGAAAACCATGTTGAATACAGTTCCAACACCGGGTCGCAGTGTCATCGCAGCGCTCGTTACGTGCACAGCGCTCCTGTCGCAATTGGTCTCAACACCGCTCGCTAATGCAGGCGGAACACTTCGTGACGGCATTCGCGGTGGACTGAGTGATGTCGATGGCAGGGGTGTTTCGAGCAACAATGCCCACCAGTCGTTCTTGCGCATCACCGACGACGGTGAAATGCCGATCCGAAAAAACCTCAAGATCGGTTTAGGAAAATCCATACTGGTCGAATTTCCGCGCGATGTTCGCGACGTCATGGTGTCGAACCCGTCCGCCGTCGACGCCGTCGTCTTGAGCTCCAACCGGGTGTTCTTGTTGGCGCGCAAAATCGGCGAAGCCAACGCTTTCTTCTTCGACGGTGCAGGCGAGCAGTTTGCCACCATGGAACTCTACGTTGAGCGCGAGACAGCTGGCCTTGAGAGCCTGTTGAACCGTCTGATCGTCGGCGCAAACATCAAAGTCGAAATGTTGAACCAGACGGTTGTTTTGACCGGCAGCGTTAGAAACCCAAGCGATTCGACGCGTGCGTCGTCCATCGCCAAGCAATTCGCGACTGTCACCTACGAAATCAAAGACCCGACGAGCGCCGAAGGTGCGTCCATCTCGAAATTTGCGAAGTCTGAAGATGAGGTCGTCATCAACATGCTCGCGGTGGATGCCGAAGAGCAGGTGATGCTGAAGGTCACCGTAGCCGAAGTTCAGCGCACGTTGTTGAAGCAGATGGGCGTCAATCTCGGCGGCATCATCAACGCCGGAAATTTCACGACTGCTTTGCTGACCAGTAATGCTTTACCGCTGACCGCCGCTGCTGGGCTTGGTACCCTTCCAATCCCAGGAATATCGACGGAGGGGGACCCGACTAATCCGGCCCTCGGTTGCACCGTTGGCAGCCTTTGCAACGTGAATGGCGGCCCAAGCGATACCACGTTTGGAAATTCTGGCTTCACGGGTAGTAATCAATTCGGCAACAGTCGCATCAGCCACGCTATTCGTGCATTAGAACGCCAAGGCCTGATCCGCACCCTCGCGGAACCAACCTTGACTGCCGTATCGGGCGAACCCGCCAAGTTTCTTGCTGGCGGAGAGTACCCAGTACCGGTCCTTGGTGGACTTGATGGGCCAGGGATTGCGTTCAAAGAATTCGGTGTTTCGCTGGCTTTCACGCCGATCGTTTTGTCGGAAGGGCGGATCAGCCTTAAGATTGAAACAATCGTCAGCGAGCTGACGAATGTCGGTGGCACGACCCTCGGCGGTTTCGCGATCCCGGCCCTCAAGAAGCGTGAGGCTAAATCGACGGTCGAGTTGCCGTCGGGCGGCTCGCTGGCACTCGCCGGTCTGATTTCTGACGATACGCGCCAAAACATCGATGGCCTGCCGGGCGCCAAAGATATCCCGATCCTCGGCACGCTCTTTCGCAGCCGCGACTTCATAAAATCGGAAACCGAGTTGGTCGTGATCGTCACGCCTTATCTCGTAAAACCGGTGTCGCGTCAGGACCTGGTGACACCCGGCGATGGTTTGGCGCCCGCCACCGATATGAAAGCCAACTTCCTCGGCCACCTCAATCGCATCTACGGCAAGAACGAAGCGGTGCCCGCTGGCGATCTGAAGGGCGACTACGGCTTCATCGTTGAATAACTCAAGGTTCCGGAGACGTATCATGACGCTCAAGTTTTTTTGCCCCCGCGAACCTGGCCATCGCCGCTTGCTCCGCAAAGTTGTTGTGCTTTCGCTTCTGCCGCTCATGTTGGCTGGATGCAAGCACGGCGATGAAGGCGCCACCGTCGCAGGCTGGTCCCTCATTGATCCAGAACAGCGCCACCCCATCCTGGTGTCGCAGCAACCCGCTCACCTCAATCTGCGCATCAGTGGCGGTTCGCACGGCCTATCACCCGCACAACGCGCAGAGGTGATGAACTTCACCAGCCGGTTCAGAGCAAACAATAAGAGCAACAACCGTTTGGTCCTGTCAGCACCCAGCGGTTCAGCCAATGAAATGGCGGCCATGTCAGCCGTCGACGAAGTCCGCGACCTGCTTTTGGACAGCGGCTTTAACGAATCCGCAATCGCTGTTGAAGCCTATTCATCTGATGGCAACGCGTCGGCACCGGTTCGGATCTCCTACATGAGCTATGTCGCCGAAGGCCCAACGTGCGGTCTCGATTGGTCTGAAAATCTTGCCTCCAACCGCAAGAATATCGGCCATCCGAATTATGGCTGCACGAGCCAGCACAATCTTGCGGCGATGGTGGCCAATCCGGCTGATCTTCTCGGACCGCGCGCATCTGGCCCGCGCTACGGCGAACGTCGCGACGTCGTGATGGACAAGTGGACCAAGGGTGAAGTGACGGCTTCGGACAAAACTGAAGATGAACGCGCCAAGGTTGAAAAATAATTTTCTTTGAGGACGGTCATGGCCAACACAGCATACTCAATCGACGACCGGGACATGGAAATGTCCATGTCTGAAGGCGATGCGGCAACCGCTGAGCGCGCCCGTCCGATTCCACGAATTTCGATCCAAGGCTTTTGTGATGACGCACGCGTTGCCGAAGTGCTCCAATACGCGGCTGAAGATCGCCGCTTATCGAAGGCGCACGTTTCGGTTCATATGGGCGGCATCGGGGCAGCCATCGCTCATTATGTCGATAGCCCAACACCAAATTTGATCATCGTCGACAGCGCGTTGCGTGGCGCAGCCCTGCTTCCCGAACTCGATAAGTTGGCTGAAAGCTGCGACCCCGGCACACGCGTCATCGTGATCGGTCGGCACAATGACGTTTTGCTCTATCGCGAGCTCTTAAAGCGCGGCGTCAGCGAATATCTGGTCACACCCATCGAGCCGGTTGCGCTGATGGAAAGCATCTCAAACCTCTACAACAATCCCGACACCGATCCGGTTGGTCACGTGTTCGCATTCATCGGCGCCAAAGGCGGCGTCGGCTCGTCGACAATTTGCCACAACGTGGCGTGGACACTGTCGGAAGTCTTAAAATCAGACGTGACCATCGCCGACCTTGATTTGGCGTTCGGCACCACCGGCCTCGACTTCAATCAGGATCCCGTGCAGGGCATCGCCGAAGCCCTGCAAGCGCCTGAGCGCCTGGATGATCAGTTGCTCGATCGCTTGCTGACAAAGTGTTCGGAACGGTTGTCGATCTTTGCAGCTCCAGTCGTGTTGGAACGCGACTACGACATCTCACCGGATTCCTGTGACATCGTCATCGACGTGGTGCGCCAGAACGTGCCGTTCGTCGCCGTCGATTTGCCTCACGGCTGGGCGCCTTGGACCAAGCGCGTTCTGATGCAGGCTGACGAAGTGATCATCACGGCCGTGCCTGATCTCGCCAATCTGCGCAATGCAAAAAATATTATCGATCTGCTTAAGGCGTCGCGCAAAAACGATGGCAAGCCGCATCTCGTGCTCAACATGGCCAACGTGCCAAAGCGCCAGGAAATCAGCCAGAAAGAGTTCGAGCAAGCGCTCGACCTCAAGGCTATGGCCGTCATCGACTACGATTGCGAAAGCTTCAGCCAAGCGTCGAACAACGGTCTGATGATTGAAGAATTCAACCCCAAGGCCAAGTCGCCGGAAAAGTTCCGCGAAATCGCAATGAAGATGACGCGCCGCAAAGACATGAAGCCTGAGAAGGCACCGGCATCCGCTATGTCGGCACTGGCTCCGCTCCTCGAAAAATTCAAGCTCAAGCGTTAAGGATACATCCGCATGTTCGGTCGGCGTTCAAACGAACAATCCGCTCCCAAGCGCATCGCTCCGCAGACGGGCGGTGCGCAAGCGCCGGTGGCGCAAGCGGAAATGAAAGTGGCCCAGCAACGCTCAGCAGCAGCGTCGGCACCTGCTGCAGCTGCGCCGCGCGTTGAAGTCGTCGAACAACAGCGCAAGCATTCCGAAGAGTATTACGACGTAAAAACGACGGTGTTTAACGCGCTCATCGACACTATCGATTTGACGCAGCTTTCGAAACTCGATGGTCCTGCTGCGCGTGAAGAAATCCGCGACATCGTCAGCGAAATCATTCAGATCAAAAATGTCGTGATGTCGATCGCCGAGCAGGAAGAACTGCTCGAAGACATTTGTAACGACGTGCTCGGTTATGGTCCGCTCGAACCCCTGTTGGCACGCGACGATATCGCCGACATCATGGTCAATGGCGCTGGCACAACCTTCATCGAAGTCAACGGCAAGGTCATCAAGACCGGCGTTCGGTTCGCCGATAACCAGCAGCTGATGAACATCTGCCAGCGGATCGTCAGCCAGGTCGGCCGTCGCGTCGATGAATCGAGCCCGATTTGCGATGCTCGTTTGCCTGACGGATCGCGCGTCAACGTCATCGCCCCGCCACTCGCGATCGACGGCCCGGCACTGACAATTCGTAAGTTTAAGAAAGATCGCCTACGGCTAGAGCAGCTCGTTAAGTTCGGTTCGATCACGCCGCAAGCCAAAATCATTCTCGAAGTCATCGGCCGGGTTCGCTGCAACACCATCATCTCAGGCGGTACAGGTTCGGGAAAGACGACGTTGCTGAACTGTCTGACCGGCTCGATCGACATGGATGAGCGCATCATCACGTGCGAAGATTCCGCTGAATTGCAGCTTCAGCAGCCCCACGTTGTGCGTCTTGAAACACGTCCGCCGAACCTGGAAGGTGAAGGCGAAATCAAGATGAAGGATCTGATTAAGAACTGCCTGCGAATGCGGCCAGAGCGTATCATCGTCGGCGAAGTCCGTGGCCCCGAGGCGTTCGACTTGCTTCAGGCCATGAACACCGGCCACGATGGCTCAATGGGAACGCTGCACGCCAACAGCCCGCGTGAGGCCCTGAGCCGCCTAGAATCGATGATTATGCAAGGTGGCTTCGCCCTGCCGATCAAAACAATTCGCGAAATGATTTGCGGTTCGGTCGACGTCATCGTGCAGGCGTCGCGATTGCGCGATGGCTCACGAAAAATCACCCACATCACCGAAGTCCTCGGCATGGAAGAGGAAACGGTGACGCTTCAAAACATCATCGTATTTGAAATCACCGGTGAAGACGCGAACGGCAAAATCGTTGGTCGTCACCGCTCAACAGGTATTGCGCGCCCGCGATTTTGGGATCGCGCTGAATACTACGGCGAGACAGAGCGGTTAGCCCGCGCCTTGGCTGAATCAGAAGTTGCAGACGACAATGGTAATCCGCTGGGTGAAAGCTAATGGCTGAACTTATTTCCAGTCCCTATGTTCTGGCGGCTTTGGTCGCAATCGCAATGTCCGGCCTCGTTTATGCGCTGATCTTTCCCTACATCTCCGGCGATAAGCTGAAGGATAAACGGGTTAGCAGCGTGACCGAGACACGCGTCCGCAAAGGCGGCGTGGTTGCTGAAGCGCAGCAGGGCCGCAAGAAGTCCGTCGCTGACAGCTTGAAAGAAATCGATAAGCGCCAGCAGGCCAAAGAGAAGATCACGATGCGTCTGCGGCTGCAGCGCGCCGGCCTCGATATCACGCCGCGGGATTTTTACATGTATTCGGCCGCATCAGCCGCCGTTTGCGGCGCTGTCGCGTTTTTCCTCGGCGGGCTGCCGATTCAGTTCGCAGTCATTGTTGCATTTGTTGCTGGCGCCGGACTGCCACGGCTGGTGTTGAGCAAAATAACGACCCGGCGCCAGAATAAATTTCTCGCCGAATTGGCCAACGCGATCGACGTCATTGTTCGGGGCGTCAAGTCGGGTTTGCCGCTGAATGAGTGCCTGCAAGTGGTCGCACGCGAATCCCCCGAGCCGCTCGCCTCCGAGTTTCGCGAAGTCATCGATCAGCAGCGTATGGGCGTGACACTTGGCGATTGTCTTGAGCGCCTCAGTGATCGCATTCCGCTGCCTGAAATTCGGTTTCTGGCAATCGTGATTTCGATTCAACAACAAGCTGGCGGTAATCTTTCGGAAGCCCTTGGTAACTTGTCGAACGTGCTTCGTGATCGCTTCATGCTGTCGATGAAGGTCAAAGCCTTGTCCGCTGAAGCCAAAGCGTCCGCGATGGTGTTGGCGTCACTGCCGCCCGGCGTCATGACGATGGTTTACTTGTCCTCGCCCGACTACATCATGCCACTTTTTACAACGCCAAACGGCAACTTCATGATCGCGGGCGGCGCATTGTGGATGCTGACCGGCATTTTGATCATGCGCAAGATGATCAACTTCAAGTTCTAAGAGCGCCCGATTCTGAGTTTGCGTTGTCGCCGAATTTTTACTTCCATCGATCTGACCAGCGGTTCCAGCAATGCAAGACTTTATCGACACAGTGATGAACCCGGCGATGGTCGCGACGATCCTAGGATCGATCTGCGTGTTCGCGACCGTTTTGTCCGTTGCCATGCCGATGCTTCAGCGCGATCAGATGAACCGCCGCATGAAGGAAATGGCGACAGAGCGGGACAAGATGCGCTCGGCACGTCTGGCCGAAATGGCATCGAAGGACCGGCAAGGTGGCACGAAGCTGCGGTCGACACCGAAGGGGTTCATGCTGCGCTTGGTCGAGCAGTTCGATCTGCGCAAGCGTTTCGACAACGAAGAGCTGCGCGAAAATCTGAAGCGCGCTGGTCTGCGCACCCAATCACACGTCGTCAGCTTCCTGTTTTTTCGTGCCGTTGCCCCGATTGTCTCCTTCATCATGGCGTTGATCTACGTGTTCTTCATGAAGGAAACTGGCTATCCACCATCGGTCAATTTCATGATTGCAATCGGCGTCGGCTTCCTTGGGTTTTATCTGCCCAACATCTTCATCTCGAACCGCGCTCAAAAACGTCAGGTCTCAATCAAGCAAGCCTTCCCGGATGCCCTCGACATGTTGTTGATCTGCGTCCAGTCAGGCATGTCCATCGAGGCGGCGTTCGCCAAGGTCGGTAAGGAAATCGCTGGATCGTCCGTCGAACTCGCCGAAGAGATGACGCTGACGACAGCAGAACTGTCCTACCTCCAAGAGCGTCGTCAGGCTTACGAAAACCTCGCAAAACGCACCGGACTGCCAGGCGTCAAGGGTGTCGCAACAGCACTCGTACAGGCTGAGCGTTACGGTACGCCGGTCGGTCAAGCCTTGCGCACCATGGCCAAAGAAAATCGCGACATTCGTCAGTCGGAAGCTGAACGCAAAGCTGCTGCCTTGCCACCGAAGCTAACCGTCCCAATGATCGTGTTCTTTCTGCCCGTTCTGTTCATCGTTATTCTGGGACCAGCCGGGATCACGTACATGAACACCAACGTTCCGTGATGGTCGTGCCATCCTTGTCGGCGCGCGACTTTAGCGGCTGACAGCGATCACTTTTTCGTGTCGCGTAAAGCCCCGGCTGCTTGCAGCCGGGGTTTTTCTTTGTCACTCGCTCGCTGCATCGCTGCATCGTTCCGGCACTGCGCGGCACAACGAAAAGCGCGCAAGCCCTGAGCTTGCGCGTTCCAGATCGTTTGCGTTGTGTTGAGCGGCGAAACGCTAAAAACCGGCGTCTATCGCGAGGATCCCCGCAATCCAACGCCGCTGGTGTCAGCGGTTTTGGCAATCAGCGGTGTGGTTGAGCGCGAAGAGACCGTGTCAACAAGCGGCGGCCGCAATGCCATGGGCTGTGGCTGAATGATCGGTGGCAGAGTTTCGGGCTGCGCTGTTGCCGTGACCTTGGCAACGGCTGCTCTGGATGACGTCGGCGATGTGTGGGTCGCGAACGCTGGTATCGCTGCTGGAGACATCGGCTGCGCGGGTGCTTTGACCAAAGTGCGCAGCAAATCGGTATCAGATTTGACGGCTTCGGCGCCCGACGCGGTCACGGCATATGTTTTGGCCTCGTCATAACGGCCTTGCAATCCCAACACCAAAGCGAGGTTCTGGCTGACCTTCGGCGCAGCGCCCGTCTCCGCCGTTGCTTGTCGCAACAGCGCTTCGGCTTTCGCTGGCTCACCGTTCATGGCATGGGCCATGGCGAGGTTGTTCAGCACCGACGATTGATTGTTGGAAAGCTGCAAAGCGCGCTCATAGAAAGCGACTGACTCTTTGTATTTGCCCTGCTTGGCCAACACGGTTCCGCGGGCCGAGACGATGCGCCAGTCCGGCTTGGTCGGATTGTCGGCAATGGCCAACAGTTTTTCAGCCACGTTGACCTGATCGAGTTCAAGCGCCAGTCGGCCATACTCTCCGGCCAATTCGGTATTGCCATTATGGATCGACGACGTTTCCTGCAGGACCGTCAGGGCTTTTTGTTTTTCACCCATGGCCTTCAAGTTGCGGGCATAGTTCAAGCCGTTGTTCACATCGCTTGGCCGCTTGGCATACTGCCGACCCCAGTAGATCGTTGCTTTTTGCAGATCAGATTCGCCTGCGACGCCGACATCACTGTCCGCGACTTGCTCGGTGTCCGACAGGAAGTTGGCGGAGGGAAGCAGTTCGGCAGTCTGCGAGCAGGCGCCAACCATAAGGGCAGAGGTCAGTGCCGCTAGACTGCGCGTCAAATTCAAGCGTCTTGCCGGCCGGGCCGCGCTGATCATTGGTCGTCTCCATTGGTCCCGGTGTGCACACAACCGGGCGAATCTGTGCCAGTGTCAGTCTCTGAGACAGCGGTCAATAAACCTTTAAGGTTTGAACCGAACGCTCGGTCGCGTATGCAACCGAGGCATCAACGTGCAGAGTGATGGACAACCCAATCGTGACGAAGTTTGAGACAACGGCTTTTACAGCCGACGCGTGTTTTGACACCGCACTTCCCGAACCAACTGACGTGCCGATTTCGCTGCAGTCAAAAGATGCAACGTCGATTGCGGGCGCAGACACGATCGGTCTCAGCGCTAGTGACACCGCGTGGCTCGCCCTTCATAAGTTCACCGGCCAAGCTCGCAAGCAGGTGCTGCTGCCAAGCGCTGACGGCCGCGTGAAAGTCGTCGTGTTAGGGACTGGCGATGGTCACGCCGGCGATCCAAGTGGCCCGTCGGATTTGCTGGTCGGTGCGCTGGCGTCATCATTGCCGCCTGCAACATATGCTTTTGCACATCCGCCAGACCACGGTGAGCTTGCTGCCATCGCCTGGGGTCTCGGTCGTTACGCTTTCAAGCGCTACAAAACCCAGTCCTCGACCAAAACAAACGCGCCGCAAGATGGTTTGGTGACCTCCGCCAAATTGAGATTAGCGCCGACAGTTGACGCCAGCCGCGTCATCAACACGGTCGAAGCCGTCTGGCTCGGTCGCGACATGATCAATACGCCAGCCTCCGACATGGGCCCCGATGAGATCGAGGCCACTGCTCGAACATTGGCGGAGCGCCACGGCGCGACGATTTCTGTCATTAAGGGCGACGACCTGCTGGCGCAAAATTTTCCAATGATCCACGCGGTCGGTCGCGCGAGCCCACGCGCGCCGCGTCTTATCGATTTGTCTTGGAGCCCACCGGGGGCCACAGCCGATAGCCGTCGCATCACGCTCGTCGGCAAAGGCATCACGTTCGACACTGGCGGCCTCGATATCAAGCCATCCAGCGCAATGCTGCTGATGAAAAAGGATATGGGCGGTGCTGCGACGGCGTTGGCGCTTGCGCACATGATCATGGGCCAAAAGCTGCCATGTCGATTGCGTTTGCTGCTGGCGGTTGCGGAAAACGCCATCGCAGGAGACGCTTTTCGGCCCGGCGATATTCTCCACAGTCGCGCTGGCACGACCGTCGAGATCGGCAATACCGACGCGGAAGGCCGCCTCGTGCTGGCCGATGCGTTGACGCTTGCCGATGAAGACGCGCCTGACAGCATTTACGTGTTCGCGACCCTCACGGGTGCGGCGCGTTCCGCGCTTGGACCCGATCTGCCAGCTTTTTTCACCGACGATGAAGCCCTCGGTGCGAGCCTGCCACCGCTGGCTGCTTCGATTGGCGACCCGCTCTGGCGCCTTCCGCTCTGGCCGGGATACAAGCGCCATTTGGACAGCGAGATCGCCGATACCAACAACGTCTGGGAGAGCCCGTTTGCCGGCGCCATAACAGCGGCGCTTTTTCTCCGTCGATTTGTGGTCAAGGCCCGCCGTTTTTCCCATTTTGATTTGTATGGCTGGCGGCCAGCCGCTCGACCGCTCGGGCCGAAGGGCGGTGAGCCGCAAACTGCGCGAGCGGTGATGGAACATCTGCGCCGGGAGTTGACGTCGTGATCGATGATGATGAAGCCGTCGATGAAACAACCCGAGAGGATGCCGCTGTAGCCGACCTGCCGATGGACAGCCGCCGCCATGCCTTCCGGGATGATCTAGCGGCAGCCCATCTCAAAGGGCGCGTTGCGGCCACCCGCTTTTCTGCCGGAGAAGATGCGCAAATCATTCGCGGATCGGCACCGGTACGACGTGCTCCCGATCCGAGCCTTGGCCTTGAAACTGAAACGCTGTTTGGCGAAACCCTGACCGTCTACGACGAAGCTGACGGTTGGGCCTGGGTCCAGTTGGCGCGCGATAGCTACGTCGGTTATGTGCCAAGCGATGCCATAACGCGTGATCTCGTTGATCCAACTCATCGGATCCAGGCGCTCGGCACGTTTCTCTATCCCGTACCCGACATCAAAGCGCCACCGATTATGCATCTCGCGCTCAATTCCGTCGTGTCGGTGGTTGGCGGTGATGATCGCTTCGTCCAGCTCGAACAGGGTGGATTTGTTATAGCGCGCCACGTGGCACCGCTCGACCGACCCGCGCGCGATTTCGTCGAGATCGCCGAACGCTTCGTCACCACGCCGTATTTATGGGGCGGACGCACCCGCATCGGCATCGATTGTTCAGGGCTCGTGCAAACAGCTTTTCAGGCAGCAGGCTTAGCCGCCCCGCGCGACAGCGACATGCAATCGGTCGAACTCGGCCAAGCCGTCGAGGTCGCCGACGACTTCGACGGCTTAGAGCGCGGCGATCTGGTGTTTTGGTCGGGCCACGTTGGCATCATGCTCGACAGTGTGATGATGGTTCACGCCAATGCGCATCACATGATGGTGGCGGTTGAACCGTTGCCGGAAGCAGCGAACAGAATCGCGAAGACCGGCGGTGGCATTACGTCCGTCAAGCGATTGGTTGCGGCGAGCACTTAGGGCCGCGTCTCACGAGCGGCGATAGCTTAAAAAGCGCCGCACCTTGCGCGTTTCCGTGCCATCCAACTTGCGCTGAGTGCGCGCGCTAACGCGACGTTCGCCGATCCACGCCCAACCATCTTCCAGGCTGACGCGCATCTCGATCATTTCGCGCGCACCCGTCTGCGCGCTCAGTGTTTCAATCCGGTCGACATCGCCCCGCGCCACCGCACGAACGAACATCACAAAAAAATCAAACCGGTCGATGCGGCGGTCCTCATAGACCTCGCTCGCCAGATTGAGACTAAAGGTTTGATTGGTTCGAAACAGGATCTCAAACGGGCAGGCGCCGATCATGTGCGGAAGCGCACGCAGTCGCCAATAGTCGGTCCCGCTCGACATTTCGATATCGGCACAACCGCGGTTGGCCGCGGCCCAAGCTTCCAGTGCCGCAATCGTCTCGGCAAGCCGTTCGCGAAAAACGTCGTCGGGCAGCGCAGGCGATGTGTGGTTGGGGGGCGATTTCATCAGCTCAATATCACGTCAGCGCTGCATCATATCAACTGGCGCTCACGGCAAAGGCTGTGCAGCGTTACGTCGCCATTAAGCCGCGATGCACGACCGACAATTCGAAAGCCGCCGCCAGCAGAGCTTTTGTATAGTCCTGCTTTGGGTTCTCAAAGATGTCTTTGGCCAGCCCCTCTTCAACGACTTTGCCGTTTTGCATGACAATGACGTAGTGACACAGCGCGCGCACGACCTTCAGATCGTGGCTGATAAAAAGATACGCGAGGCCACGCCTGTTTTGCAGTTCCCGAAGTAGATCGACGATCTGGGCTTGCACACTTTGATCGAGCGCACTCGTTGGTTCGTCGAGCATCACGAATTTTGGCTCGAGCACCATCGCGCGGGCAATCGCGATGCGCTGGCGCTGGCCACCGGAAAACTCATGCGGATAGCGGTCCTGGGCATTGGGGTCGAGACCGACCTCCCGCAGCGCGGTGCCGACTTTGGTTCGTCTCGCGTCGTCACCCATATCGGGATGCTGGATGAGCAATCCTTCCTCGATGATCTGGCCAACCGTCAATCGCGGCGACAGCGAGCCGTATGGATCCTGAAACACCACCTGCATGTCTTTTCTGAGCGGACGCATTTCGCTGTTCGTCAGTTTGTCGATGCGCTGGCCGACGTAGGCAATCGGCCCAACCGACGACACCAGCCGCAACAGCGCGAGCCCAAGCGTCGTTTTGCCGGAACCAGATTCGCCGACCACGCCAAGCGTCTCGCCAGCCCGCAGCTTCATCGACAACCCATCAACCGCTTTGACGTGATCGACGGTGCGCTGCAGCAGTCCCCGCTTGATCGGAAACCAGACTTTGAGATCGTCGGTCTCCAAAACCACAGGCGCGTTGAGATCGGCAATCGGCGGCGCGCCTTTCGGTTCGGCATCGATCAGGTGGCGCGTAT
This sequence comes from Hyphomicrobium sp., assembly GCA_031375665.1. Lineage (GTDB taxonomy): Bacteria > Pseudomonadota > Alphaproteobacteria > Rhizobiales > Hyphomicrobiaceae > Hyphomicrobium_B. The sequence continues at coordinate 8,635 of JANMII010000261.1, read as the reverse complement.
AGGTATGCGTTGGGTTCGTGAACACATCCTCGGCCGCGCCGGTCTCGACGATCTCGCCGTTACGCATCACGTAAACGCGGTCGGCCATGCGCCGCACGATGCCAAGATCGTGCGTGATGAGCAGCATCGCCATGCCCATTTCGCTTTGCAGCTTGGCCAGCAATTCGAGGATCTGGGCCTGAATGGTCACATCAAGCGCGGTTGTGGGCTCGTCGGCAATCAGAAGATCAGGCGCGTTGGCCAACGCAATGGCGATCATCACGCGCTGGCGTTGCCCGCCGGACAATTGGTGGGGGTATGACCCGAGCCGCTTTTCAGCTTCTCGGATGCCGACCTTTGCCAGCAGTTCGATCACGCGTATGCGTGTCGCCTCATCCGACAATTGCTGATGCAATTTGATGATTTCGCCGACCTGCTTTTCGATCGTGTGCAGCGGGTTTAGCGTCGTCATCGGCTCTTGAAAAATAATTGAAATACGCCGTCCGCGCACCGCTCGCATCGCCGGCTCGTCGGCCTTCAATAGATCGTTGCCCTCAAACAGGATTTCGCCGGTCGGATGCGACGCGGCACTGGGCAACAAGCGCAGGATCGATTGCGCCGACACCGTTTTGCCGGAGCCCGATTCTCCAACCAGCGCTACAGTTTCGCCCTTGGCGATGTTGAAGGAGACGCGATCGACCACGCGCACAGCCTGGTCACCCTCACCAAAGGCGACCGACAGATTGCGAACGTCGACGAGCATTGGTTTAGTCATGGTCACTTGGCCTGCTTGAAGGTTTTGCGCGGATCGAGGGCATCGCGCACCGCTTCACCCATGAAGATTGCAAGCGACAAAATGATCGACACCGCGACGAACCCCGAGATGCCGAGCCACGGTGCTTCGAGATGTTTCTTGCCCTGAAGCAGGAGTTCGCCAAGCGAGGGCGATCCGGGCGGCATGCCAAGGCCAAGGAAGTCGAGTGCCGTCAAAGCCGCGATTCCGCCCGACAATTTGAACGGCAGGAACGTCAGCGTCGCTACCATCGCGTTGGGCAGCAGATGCTTGAACATAATTTGCCAGTCGGACAGTCCAAGTGCGCGTGCGGCGCGCACGTACTCCAGGTTTCGGCCGCGCAAAAACTCAGCTCGCACCACACCGACCAGCGAGGTCCAGCTGAAAATCAGCAGGATGCCGAGCAGCGTCCAGAAACCTGGAATGAACAGGGACGAGATGATCAGCAGCACAAAAAGTTCAGGGATGGAATTCCAGATTTCAAGCACGCGCTGCAGGAACAAATCTGTGCGCCCGCCGAAGTAACCTTGCACCGCACCGGCTAGCACGCCGATGATTGACGAGATCACAGTCAACAGCAGGCCGAATAAAACTGAAACGCGAAATCCGTAAATCACGCGCGCCAGCACATCACGACCCTGATTGTCGAGGCCGAGCCAGTTCATGTTGCCAAGCGCTTGATAGCGCGCAAGTTGATCTGCGGGCGCGTCGCAATAGGGCAACGACGATGACCACGGCGGCGGTGCTGGGTAGCCGAGGCACACGTTGTTGCTGCCCTGGCGGCCGGGGTAGTCTTTGTTGATCGTGTCGTAGGAATAGCGGATCAGCGGCCAGATCATCCAACCGTTGGCGTTAATTTCGTCCTGGATAACCGGTGCGCGATAATCGGTGTCGGCCAAAAACCCGCCAAACTTTTCTTCGGGGTAATCGACCAGTACCGGCGACAGCAGTTCACCCTTGTAATACGCGATCAGCGGACGATCGTTGGCGATAAATTCCGCAAACAGCGTCACCAGAAACAGCGCCATAAAAATCAGAAATGAGCGGTATCCGAGTTTGTGCGATTTAAATCGCTCGAGCCGCCGCTTGTTAACCGGCGACAATGTGTAACCGGTTCGCGCCAAACCGCGCTCCACCCAGCCAGGTGTCGGACCGGTAGCTTTGACCGCGCTATTCAGTTTCATGGCTGCTGGCGGTGCCGTGTCGAGCTTCTGGTCCATCGTCATACCTCTCGCGTCTCAAAGTCGATCCGCGGGTCGACGAGCGTGTAGACGAAATCAGATATGATGCCGACCACCAGCCCGACTAGCGAGAAGATGAACAGCGAGGCGAACACAACCGGATAATCGCGTTTTTCAATACTTTCAAATGATAGAAGGCCAAGGCCATCGAGCGAGAAAATGGTTTCGATCAACAGCGCGCCGGAGAAAAACGCGCCGATGAAGGCTGCCGGAAATCCAGCGATGATCAACAACATGGCGTTGCGAAACACATGGCCGTAAAGCACTTGGTTTTCGCTCAGACCTTTCGCGCGAGCAGCAACGACATATTGTTTGCGGATCTCATCCAAGAACGAATTCTTGGTTAGGAAGGTCATTGCCGTAAATGACCCGACCGCCATTGCGATCAGCGGTAACGTCAAATGCCAGATGTAATCGATGATCTTCCCGAAGAAACTGAGTTCGCTCCAGTTATCTGAATACAAGCCGCGCGACGGAAACCACTGCACGAACGACGATCCAGCGAACAAGATCAGCAGCAGCACTGCGAATAAGAACCCCGGGATCGCATACCCAATAACCAGAAAGCCGCTGGTCCAACTGTCGAACGGTGTGCCGTCGTTGACCGCTTTGCGAATCCCGAGCGGGATTGAGATCATGTAAGTCAGCAGCGTCATCCAGAGACCCAGCGAAATCGAAACTGGCAGTTTTTCCTTGATCAGGTCGATGACGGATACGTCGCGGAAGTAGCTCTTGCCAAAATCGAATGTCAGATAATTTTTCATCATCAGAAAAAAGCGTTCGTGGGCGGGCTTATCAAAGCCGAATTGCTTTTCGAGATCTTTGATAAATTTCGGATCGAGGCCCTGCGCGCCGCGATATTTCGAGGCAACGGCATCTGCTGCACCACCGCCGAGTTGCGCGCCGCCGGCTGAGCCTGAGACGCCATCGCCGCCAGCGCCACTCATGCGGCCAGAGATTGACGACGAGTGCCCCATCAATTCAGCGATCATGCGCTCCACTGGACCGCCGGGCGCGAACTGAATGATGACGAACGAAAACAGCATGATGCCGAAAATCGTCGGGAAGATCAGCAAAATGCGTTTTAAGAGGTAGGCGGCCATTAGGGGCTAGCCTGTGCTGGGGGTTTCGGTTCGCTTGCTGCACCAACAGCGGGTGCTGCCGCAGCAGCGGGGGTAGCTGTTGGATCTGGCTTTTGCGGCATGTTGGCTGCAAGCGCCGCCGCCTTGTCTTTGTCGATCCACCAAGTGTCGATCACACCTGGATCGTATTTCGGCTTTGTCGTCGGGCGCGAAAACTTGTTCCAGAACGCAACTGTGTGCGACGCCTTATAGTAGTGCGGCACCCAATAATGACCTACCCGCAAAATCCGATCGACCGCCCGCGTCGCCGTGACCAACTCAGCACGCGATTTCGCGGCCATGATTTTGTCGATCATCGCATCGATCACCGGATCGGTGATGCCAGCGAGATTAAAACTGCCGTCGAGTTTAGCCGCGTCCGATCCCCAGTAGGCGCGTAGCTCCACACCGGGGGTTAGCCGCAACGAATAGCGCTGTGTTGAGACGTCGAAATCGAATGATTTCATGCGCCGCTCGTATTGCGCTGGGTCAACACGGCGGATCGAAGCATTGACGCCGATTTTTTTCAGGTTTTCGGTGTACGGCCCCGCGATGCGTTCAAACGCTGGCTCAAACAGCAAAATCTCGACATCGAGCGTTTCGTTTCGGCTGTTGCGCAGCAGGCGGTCGGCGCCCGGCGCCCATCCCGCTGCTTGGATCAGATCGCGCGCCTTTTTCAGATTGTCGCGATTGTTGCCGCTCGCGTCCGTCACCGGTGGTGTGTAGGGCTCGTCGAAGACAGCCGGCGGTAGTTTATCTTTGAAGGGCTCCAGCAAGGCCAACTCTTCCGCACTCGGCTTGCCTGTCGCCTTCATATCCGAGTTTTCAAAGAAGCTCGAAGTCCGCTGGTATAGGCCGTAGAACAATTTCTTGTTCGACCATTCGAAATCGAACGCCAAATCCAGCGCTTGGCGGACGCGAACGTCCTTAAACTTGTCCCGACGTGTGTTGATGAAAAAACCTTGCGCGCCCGATGGCCGGTCATCGGGCAACGTGTCCTTGACCAATCGACCTTGGCGCACAGCATCGATGTCGTAGGCGGTGGCCCAATTCACGCTGGTGAATTCTTCGCGATAATCGAACTGGCCGGATTTCAAGCTTTCGAGTTCGATGTTGCGATCGCGATAATAATCGTACCGCAGTTCGTCGAAGTTGAAGCGGCCAACATTGACGGCAAGATTTCTCGCCCAGTAGTCGTCGCGGCGCGTGTAAGTCACGTGCGTGCCTGGCGCGAAATCCTTGATTTTGTACGGCCCCGACCCGAGCGGCGGTTTGAGCGACGTTTCGTCAAAGGCTTGGGTTGCGTAAAAAGCTTTCGAGAACACCGGCAATGTTGCAACGATCAACGGCAGATCGCGCGTTAAACTTCCGCTGAACGTATAACGCACCGTTTGTGGCGCGATCACCTCGGCCGCCGTCACATCGCGCAGCGTCAGCGAGATCGACGGATGGCCTTTTTCTTTCAGCATTGTGAAGCTGGCGGCCACATCGTCAGCCGTAACCGGCGTGCCGTCCGAAAACTTCGCTTCGGGTCTCAGGTTGAAGGTAACCGACATGCCATCGGCCGCGACGTCAGCGGATAAAGCCAACAATCCGTAGGCAGCGTCGGGCTCGTCGTTGGCCCGCGCCATCAGGCTATCGAACAGATATTCGAGCCCTTGCGCGGCGTCACCCTTCTGGATGTAGGCATTGAAGCTATCGAACGTCGACGCGCCGCCGGTGCCCATTGTTACCATACGCCCGCCCTTTGGCGCGTTGGGATTGACATAGTCGAAATGCTTGAAGTCGGCTGGATACTTTAACTCACCGAAAATCGACAACCCGTGGCGGGCGTCAGCAAGCCCTGGCGTGGTCAATGCAAACACCGCGGCAAGCGACCCGAGAAACGCTGCGATGTAAGGTCGGCGTTGCATCATCATACGTCGCTCTTTCGGTCTCTCGTGCTTTAGGTCGGCTCGTCGCGGTCTCGACCGCTGTGATTGTGATGCGTTGATTCAGCTAGCGGCGACCAGCGTCCGTTGCCTTGGCTTTATCCGCGTCATACCACCAAACTTGCATCGGAGCTGCCGTCTGCGATGGCGTTTTCGCCGGCCGCCCGAAGATGTCCCAATATGCCATTCGCTCGAATGGATAATGCCAATGCGGCACAACATAGTGGTTCCACAGCAGCACGCGATCCAGGGCGTGCGTTGCCGCCACCAATTCAGCACGGTCCTTGGCAAACACGATTTTATCGATCAACGTGTCGATAGCCGGATTTTTGATGCCGATCGTGTTGCGGCTCGCGTTTTTGTCAGCCGACTCCGATCCCCAGAACTGTCGCTGCTCATTACCCGGCGAGAGCGACTGCGCGAAATTATCAACGATGATGTCGAAATCTCGCTTGTCCTCGCGTTGCTTGTATTGGGCGCTGTCGACGGCGCGAACGGTCGCCGCGATTCCAAACACTTCAAGGTCCTTGATGTAGGGCAGAATGATGCGCTGAAACACGTCACTGTCGATCAGGAATTCGACGACGAACTGTTCTCCAGCCGCGTTCTTCAATTTGCGATCCGGACCAAGCGTCCAGCCTGCCGCATTGAACAATTTCATCGCGGCGCGCTGGTGCTCGCGGAAATCACCAGGCGCAATGTTGACCGGGTTTTTCCACTCGGTGGTAAAGACCTCCGCTGGAATTTGGTCCTTGATCTCGTTGAGGATCTCGAGCTCCCGCCCTTGCGGCAACCCTTTTGATTTCAACTCCGAGTTATCGAAGAAACTGCCAACGCGCACATACAGGTCGTAAAATAGCTTCTTGTTCGACTCTTCGAAATTGAACAGCAGATTAAAAGCCTGGCGCACGCGCGGATCTTGAAACTGCTTGCGGCGCAAGTTGAACGCAAACGCCTGCATGGCGGCCACCCGCTCGATGGCGATTGCCTCCTTTTTGACAAAGCCGTTCTTCAGCGCATCGAAATCATATTGTGTAGCCCACGCGCCAGCTTGGCTCTCGACCCACATATCGAGCTTGCCGGTTTTGAAATCTTCAAACGCCGGTGTTCGGTCGCGATAGTATGTAAAATCGAGCAAATCGAAATTGTACTGACCGCGCATCACGGGCAAATCTTTGGCCCAGTAATCGGCGACACGCTCGTAGACGATTTTGCGGCTGGTCTCGACCATTTTGACTTTATACGCGCCGTTGCCGAGCGGCGGGTCGACCGTCGTGACATCAAGATCGCGCTTGCCGCTTTTGCCGTCGCCGTCCCAGTAGTGTTTCGGTAGAATCGACAACTCACCGACGATCATCGGCAATTCACGATTGCCCTTTGCATCGAACGTGAACGTCACTTCGTGGTCGCCAGTCTTCTCGGCTTTCGTGACGTTCTTGTAGTAAAATGCATAAAACGGATTGATGCGCTTTAATTCGGTCAACGAATAAATCACGTCGTCCGGCGTGATCGGCTTGCCGTCATGGAACCGCGCTTCTGGCCGCAGTTTGAACGTAGCGGATGAAAAATCGTCTGGGTACGTGACGCACTCCGCGATCAAGCCATACGCCGTTGACGGTTCATCGGGACTGCTTGCCATTAAGCCATCGAACAGCAGTCCAAGGCCTGCGGCTTTGACCCCCTTTTCGGAGAACGGGTTGAGCGTATCGAACGTGCCATCGACATACTGCCGGATGGTGCCGCCTTTTGGCGCGTCGGGATTAACCCAATCAAAGTGCTTGAAGTCAGCCGCCTGCTTCGGCGATCCAATGAGTGATAGTGCGTGGTGGCAGACGCCGTCGGCGGCATGGCTGGCCGGAGCGTTCGCGGCTACCAGCGCCAGTGTTAAGCATGTTGCTGCAACCGTGGTGCAAACGCGACACCACAGGCCCGATAGGCCGGTCGCAACGGGTGCTGCTGTAACGTCATTCCATGCCATCGTCACGGTCGCCTCGTGGTTAAGTCATGCACCGACTTCGCGTCTGATATCGTCATTGTTTACGTGTCGTCTGACTGCTTCGAACACACCAAAAGCGGCCAATTTCAACGGTATCATGCAGGACAAGAGCGGGGATAACTTTCCCTCTCGATCACACAAAAAAAGACCCTGCCGGGCGCGCGGCAGGGTCGCAAAATTCATATCGTTACGCGAGTTAACTTGCTGTCATTTAGGCAGCGGCACCGGCGTGTCGCCAAGTGATGCCAGATAGGCGATCAAGTCGGCCTCTTCGGCGGGGTCCTTGATGCCAGCAAACACCATCTTGGTGCCGGCCACATAGCCCTTCGGATTGCGCAGAAATCCGCTTAGGCTTTCGAATGTCCATTCGCCGCCTTTGGCCTTCATCGCCTCGGAATATTTAAAGCCGTCAAGCGAGCCTTTCGGGCGGTTGACAACGCCCCATAGCGATGGTCCGACGCCCGAGGCCTTGCCTTTTTCAACGACGTGGCACGACTTACACTTGCCAAACACCGCTTTGCCGTTATCGGCGCTGGCTTTTGTCAGCAGTGCAATAACGTCGCTGCCGTCGGCGGGAGCGGCGGCTGTATCCGCTGCCGTATCACCAACCGGAGCCGCATCTTTTGCTGCAGCATCTGCCGCAGCGTCTTTGGTCGTGGCGTCGGCTTTCGCGCCACCAGTCGCCGCAGCCGTGCCAGCGTCCGCTGCTGCCGCCGGGGCGGCCGCAGGTTCGCCGCCGGGCAACGTGTAGCCAACCACCGTTGGTTTGCTGTGATGCGCCATCTCGATGGCCGTCTTGCCACCAACGATCAGCAGCAGGGCCGATAGCACCGCGCCAGCGACCTTCGTCCATTCAAAGCTATCCATTCCGTGTCAGTCTCCGAATCGGTATCCAAAGAGCGTAAAGCTCTAAGCGTGCGGCACTTGAGGCCGCGAGAAGCAGGATGACGAACTGCGTCCGACGTATATAACGTCGGCTAGGGCTGGCAAGCCAGGAGCGGGGCAGTTTGCGTTGCTCGTGCTGAGACTGTTTGTCACCGACGCCCTTGAAAGCTTCAAACTGAGCGAGCGTTACCGTCGTGACCGGCCAAAACAAGCTGCCGCCGCCCTCAGTCTTACCACCCGATCCGCAAACTTATGCGTCAGCAAGCCATTCGCCACCTAAACAGTCGTCATATGCGACTACAGCCGCTGGACCAGATAGGTTGCCGACAGGTGGTCCCGCCGTCTCGTCAAAGATCACGTCGGAAATTCTTATAGTCATACCGGCTCGCATGCAGGCCACGCGACTTCCCGGCAAGCCCTTGGCTGACATCTGCGGTACGCCGATGGTCGTCCGCGTCTGGCGTCAAGCCATGGCTGCCCAGTGTGGCCGCGTCATCGTTGCGACCGATAGCGTTGAGATCACCGATGTCGTCGCGGCTGCGGGCGGCGACGCCGTGCTCACGCGCGCTGACCATCCATCGGGATCAGATCGAATTTTTGAAGCCGTTTCGATCGCCGACCGAATTACGCTGGCGGGCTTGGTCTTCAACGTGAATGGCTTTTTGCCGAAGCTCGATCCATCTCTCGTC
>JANMII010000258.1:0-15007 GCA_031375665.1 Hyphomicrobium sp. | reverse complement strand
TCGATGAAAATCGATCCAGGCGACATCGAAGCAAACGCACCGGTTGGACCGACAGTAACGGCTCTCAAATCATCGTCATTGCCAACGCATGAAAATACAAACTGGGCACCCGCCGCAGCAGCAGCGGGGGTCGCCGCGCTGGTGCCGCCGTAGCGCTTGAGCCAATCGATTGCCTTGGCTGGGGAGCGGTTATAAACGCAGACGCTGTGCTTACCGCGGACAACCAAATGCCCCGCCATCGGTGACCCCATGACACCCAATCCGATCCATGCCGCGTGTGCCATGTTTTGTCCCTGCCTGGTAATCGCTGCCGCTTCTGACGCGCGCATCGCTTATCGCGGGACTGGCGTGCGTGCAATCACAACACCGGTCGCTGCGATCGACGGTCGGCCGCGGCCGGAGTGGTTCTAAAAAGCGCCCGCCTGTTTCGAGCCAGCTTCGAGCGAAATGTCGAGCAATGTTGCGTTCCAAGTCACGGGCCCAATTACGGGGCCACTGACGCGCTCAGTCAGGTGCGAGCTCACGGGCCACGCAATCAGCCGGGTCGATCGCGAGCGAAAGCGATAGCATGTGACGCTAACCGAGCCCCATGGTATCGACAGCGCGCCTTTCCTTTGCCCTGAGTGCGGCCAGCCCATGACCACTTCGATGTCGCCTGACAGCCCTGCGCGACCACAAATGAGCGAAACCGTTACGCTGTTAGATGTCAAAGACGCCGCTCACCGATTGCGAGGCGCCGTGCTCGATACGCCCTTCTCGCATAGTCAAACGTTGAGTGCGGTGACCGGTGCAGCCGTTTGGTTGAAGTTCGAAAATCAGCAATTTACAGCGTCATTCACAGAGCGCGGAGCGCTGAACCGGCTTTCAACGTTGAGCGAGGGTGAACGCCGTGGCGGCGTCATCGCGATGTCGGCTGGAAATCACGCGCAGGGCGTCGCCTATCACGCGCGTCGGCTGGGTGTGCCAGCGACGATTGTGATGCCAGCTTGGACCCCAACCATCAAAGTTGAGAATACGCGCAGTCATGGTGCGACGGTAATCCTTGAAGGCCAAAGCCTCGAAGAGGCATCGATCTTTGCGCGCACCTATGGCGCCGATCGCGGGCTGACATTCGTCCATCCCTACGATGATCCAGCTGTCATCGCCGGTCAGGGCACCATCGCGCTTGAAATGCTCGCAGCCCAACCTGAAATCGACACGATGGTTATTCCGATTGGTGGCGGTGGATTGATCGCTGGAATGGCCACCGCGGCCAAGGCGATCAAACCCTCGATCGAGATCGTCGGTGTTGAAGCGCAACTCTATCCATCCATGCTCAATGCCGTGCGCGGGTCACTGTTGCCGGTCGGCGGCGATACGCTGGCGGAAGGCATTGCAGTCACCAAGCCCGGCGTCATCGCGCGGGCCATGATCGAAACTCTGGTCGACGATATTGTGCTGGTCAGCGAAGCCGATTTGGAACGTGCCATCACCATGCTGATCACCATCGAAAAGACGGTTGTGGAAGGGGCTGGAGCTGCAGGACTTGCGGCCATGATGGCCGATCGCCAACGCTATCGGGGTCGAAATGTTGGGCTGGTTTTATGTGGTGGCAACATCGACACGCGGCTGCTGGCCAGTGTGCTCACCCGGGAACTCGCCCGCGACGGACGGTTGTCGCGCCTGGCGATCGATATTCCAGATCGGCCTGGTCAATTGGCGCGGGTTGCAGGTGTTATTGGTACCGCTGGATCAAACGTTGTCGAGGTTTATCATCAGCGCGTTTTTACCGATGTGCCAGCCAAGGGCACCGAGCTTCACCTCGTCATCGAGACCCGCGACAGCGCCCACTTGAGCCACGTTGTCGAAGAACTTCGGCGAGGTGGCTATGCTGTGATCGTCAAAGGATCGGGTGCCAGGTAGGTCTGCGCTACGGTCAGCGGCGACAACAGTGCCAGCCAAAATGGGAGTGGGCCCCACACCTTGCGGTATGAGGCCCTTCAGTCAGTAAACGATAGGAAGCTTGGGCCGACAATAAGTGTCGTTCGTCACGTTTCAGCCGTCTTGGGAGAGCGGATTTCGGAGTGTTAAGTTAGGACGCCGTTAGCCAGCGCAAGCGATGTCAACAGCAGGGCGCAAGCAACCAGAAAGCAAGCCAGCATTCCAGCGCGAGCCCAGCGTCCGGCTGCGGCGTTTGCGGATTTTGCGGCTTCTAGATCCATGGCGGAGAACTCGGTAACGGGTCGTTGTCAGTAACGACTTAATAACCGATAGGGTTTTGTTAGTCTATTTCGATGCCCGCGAATGGATAACTTAAGGATCGTTAAATTAGCACTTTGTTGATGTCTATTAACGCGGCCCAATTTCAGTCAACGTCAAACGCGGACAGCGCGCAGTTTTTTGATCGTGGTCGTCGGTGATATCGCGTCGATATCGAGCATCAATTCAATGACAGCAGGACGCTGATGCTCACCAGCGATTTCAATGGCCTCGTTGATGGCGTCGGCGAATTCTGTTGTCTTTGAAACACGGCGTGCTGCAGCGCCGCTCGCCCGCGCCAAGGCAACGAAATCTGGATTGATCAGACTGGTCGCGATGACCCGCCCGGGATAACGCATCTCCTGGTGCATCCGAATGGTGCCAAGCGCACCGTTGTTGGCGATGATAATAATCAACGGCAAGCCGAACTGCACCGCGGTCGCGAGTTCTGGCGCCGTCATTTGAAAACATCCATCGCCAGCCAGCGCTACGACCAGTCGATCAGGATGGGCCAGCTTTGCAGCAATTGCCGCCGGCAAGCCGTAGCCCATCGAGCCCGAGGTCGGCGCCAATTGCGTGCAGTATGTTTTGTACGAGAAGTAACGATGCAAAAACGATGCGTAATTGCCAGCGCCACTCGTGATAATTGCAGTGTCAGGAAGCACGGTCGACAAATGGCAGATCACCTCTTCCATTTGAACAGCCCCAGGTGTCGCGGTCGGCTTGGTGCTCATGACGTAGGCTTGGCGCATGTCGCGCCGCCAGATTTTTGATTGCGCAGCGGCGTCCATGCGCTGCAGGTTTGCCAGCTCGTTGGCGGCAGCAATCGGGCAAGCGGTGAAATGGTTTGCATGCGGGTAGGGCGTATCGGCGGTTTGCGGCTCGGGCGACACGACGATCAGGCGCTGGCTGGCATCTCGACCATCAAACAGGTGGAAACCGTTCGATGTCACGTCTCCCAGCCGCGTTCCAATTGCGATGATGCAGTCAGAGATTTTCAGTCCCGCGCGTAGTCGGTCGTCCATCCCGAGTCCGGCATGGCCAGCGTAGCAGAGGTTGCCATTGTCGAAGTGCGATTGACGCCGGAAGCTGCACACGACCGGCACGTCAAAACGTTCAGCGAACGCTTGCATGTTGCGCGCCGCATCAGCCGACCAAATGCTGCCGCCAAGGATAACGATCGGCCGTTGCGCGGTCGCAAGCGCGACAGCAACGTGCTCGGCGAGCTGGGAGAAAAGCCCCACCGGCGGGGCGTGGATCCGCGAGCGTGACGGCACATCCGTGAATTCAAGTAGGATATCTTCGGGCAGTGCCAGCACTACAGGCCCTGGCCGGTCAGCGCGCGCAATGCGCATGGCTCGGCTGACGAAGTCGGGGAGTGCTGCTGCGCTCGGAACGATAGCGCACCATTTCGACAGCTGCGAAAAAACTGCGGCAACGTCGATCGACTGAAACGACGCGCGTTGGGCCATATCGCGCGGCGATGTTGCAATGAACAGCAGCATCGGCGTTGCATCCTGTTGCGCGATGTAGACGCCAGCAACAGCATTTGCGGCACCTGGGCCCCGTGTGACAATCGCAACGCCGGGCTCCCCAGTCAGCTTGCCGGTCGCCTCGGCCATCATCGCTGCGCCCGCTTCGTTACGGCAGGTAATGGGTCGAATGGTCGAAAGGCCGTGCATCGCATCGAGCACCGACACGAAGCTTTCACCTGGCACTGTGAAAAGATGGCGGACGCCTTCCGCCACGAGTTGCGAAATCAGCGCGCTTCCACCGGTGTGCATGGCTTGAACAACTTTCTAAGAAAACGGCCGCTAAGGTTTGATCCTAACGTGGGCTGCACGGTGCTGTTAGACGGGCTGTCGACGTCAACACACGGGACCCTCACGTGGCCCTAACGCATCGTCGAAACGCTACGTGGACCTCGGGCGCAGCGGAAGCCAAAGTTTTTTGTTCAATCACCAACGAGGCACAGCGTTCGCAAAGCAACTGACGCATTGGTTCAATCAGCCCTAAAAGCCTGATCGGCTTTGAGCGTTATCTCCGTTGTCGTCATTCAAGTGGGGATGACGCAATTGGCGGCCATAGTTTCTCACACGGTGATGGGCCATGGTCGAAGTGATTCGTCCACTGTCCGTTGAGACCCAGAGCCATGATTGGATCCGTCGCATTTGGAGTGTCGTGTTGGCAGCACGGCGCGCAGACGGCTAGGCTAGCCGCTGTGGCGATCATATGGACCCTGGCCTTCGGCGTCGGTGTGGCGACTGCCGAAACCCGCGTTGCTCTTGTGATCGGCAACGCTGGTTATGCCGACGCGCCGCTTAAAAACCCGCGCAATGATGCAGCAGTCATGTCGCGCGCGCTGGCTGGCGCTGGTTTTGACGTCTTGACCGTGATGGACGGCGACGGCGATCAACTCCGCACAGCCATCGCCAACTTTGAGCGACGACTGATGGCGCCGGATGCGGTTGCGTTGTTTTATTATGCTGGCCACGGTGTGCAATCACGCGGCGAGAACTATTTGATCCCAGTCCGCAACCGCATCCGCACCGAGACCGATTTGGTCCAGCAAGCGGTTCCCCTGCAAACAGTGTTTGCCGCCTTCGAACGAGCCGCAACGCGGATGAACATCGTCATACTCGACGCGTGTCGAAACAATCCGTTCGACCGAACAGGCGCTACAACATTCAGTAGCGGCCTTGCGCAAGTGGTTGCTCCAGCGGGCACCATCATTGGCTATGCGACGGCGCCAGGCCAAATCGCGCACGACGGATCCGGTGACCACAGTCCGTACACAGCAGCTCTCGCTCAATCTATTTCGGTCGCCGGCACAACGCTTGAAGATGTCTTCCGTGCGGCGCGACGTTCCGTGCGCGAGGTAACGGCTGGTCGGCAGACGCCTTGGGAGCATTCGTCATTGGTTGGAGCATTTTTCTTTCAACCGGAGTCGCCACGGCCGTCAGCGAACCTGCCCGTGGGCGCGATTGCCACAAGCTCCGGTCTCGCCGAGATCACGGCATGGCAAACGATAAAATCATCAAACGATCGTCGCGCGTTTACCGCGCATTTGACAAGATTTCCGAACGGGCTTTTCGCTGAATTGGCGGCTGTCAAAATTGCAAACCTTGAGACGGCGCTCGCGATGTCGCCGTGGTTGCTGGCGGTCAACGGCGGACACCAGCCGATGGTCGACGCAGCGTTGTCTGGAATTGTCTTCCGGCAAGCCCTGGCGCTCGACACGTCCTTAGCGAGTGCTGCGGATCTAGAAGCCGCAGCGACGCTGTACGCGGAAGCATCCGGTCTGGGATCGCCCGATGCCATGTTTCGATTGGGTCGCGCCTACGACAAGGGACGCGGCGTCGCCCGCGACCTTTCTCAGGCCGCGCGTTGGTATGGACTGGCTGCTGATGCAAAACATCCAATGGCCATGGCTGCCATGGGCACGATGTTCGAGTACGGCGAGGGCGTTGTCGCCAGCTTGGTCGACGCCGTGCGGCTCTATCGCATGGCGGCTGACGCTGGCGATCCTGCCGGTTCAGCTAACCTTGCCTTTCTCTACAGTCAGGGAAAAGGCGTCTCGCGAAATGCTGCGGAAGCTCGGCGACTTTACACGCGCGCTGCGGACCAAGGTCTTGTCCGGGCTAAGTTCAATCTAGCGCTTCTCGTATTAGCTGGCGATGGCGGCGCAAGCGACCCGGTACAAGCCGTGCGGTTGCTCACCGAGGCTGCAGCGAAATCATATTCTCCAGCGCTTTGGCAACTCGCACACCTGCACGATCAAGGCCTCGGTGTGCGCCGCGACGCCAGCCGTGCCGCTGATCTTTTTTTGCAAGCCATCCAGGCCAGCCACCGAGACGGCAGAAAGATCGACGTGGCATCTGCACCGCGCAGCTTAGCCGCTCGGCGTGAGATGCAACGCCGGTTGGCTGACCGAGGTCTGTACGCAGGACTGAAACATGGAATTTTTAATACTGAGACGCGGCGCGCGTTGGTCGCCTTTTCGGATCTTTAGCGCCGCGGGTCTTGCAACCCCGACGGATCTCAATAGAGCGATGCGGTCTAAGGTCGAGGTCTAGGCTTCGCCGTGATCGGTCGATATGACTTAAGCGGGCGGGGTTGGGTTGGGCGCTAAGCCGCATGCCTCTCTAAGGCTCAACCCAAAAATTCACGTTTGCCACACTGAGGAATGAATGCACCGGACGATCGCGTCAGCATCGCGCAAATCTTGGCGATGCGCCGCTCTGGCTGTCGTGGCCATGTTTTTCGTTACTCTGCCAGCCGACACCACAAAGGCGCAGCCGCCGCCAGTCAACGTCGTCGTTGCCCAAGCGCCAGTTTCCGCACCGGTCGTGACACCGGGCGCGGTGGACAGTCGCTCGCCCAGCAATAATTCTTTGATTTATGGACCAGCGCTGCCCGCGGACCTGCCAGTGCTCACGACGCCGGTTGCGCCATCGCCGGCCGCTGTCGGCTTTCAAATCCCGAAACGACCACAGGAAGCGCGGGCCGCGAAAGCTTACGTGGTTTTTGAAACACATTGTGCGCGCTGCCATCAGACAGGCATGACTGAGCGGCCGTTGCCGTCGGGTGGCATCACCAATATTCTCAATGTAGACACTTTGATGCGTGACCCAGTGCTGGTTCGTCCAGGATTGCCCGACGCGTCAAAACTTTACGATGTGATGGCAACGCGCCACGCGCCGCTCGATGTCTATCCGCAAACGCCGGTTACGCGTGAGCCCCGGCCTGAAGAAATTCAGGCCGTGCGCGAATGGATCGCCGATCTCGGCCTCGGCGTTCAAGCCTGCCACGCGCGCGCACCAATGACGACTGAGACGATTGAAGCGTTGGTCGCTGAAGCGCAAGCGCTTGAGCGCGACGGCGCAAGCGACTTGCGCTTCATATCGCTGGCACAACTTTACAACGCCTGTGCCACGCCAGATGAAATGGTGGCGTTCCGGCAAGCATTGACGAAAGTCTTAAATGGCGTGTCGTGGTCCCCAGAGCCGGTTGCGTTGACACCCCTTGATCCAGGGGAATCGTTGTTTGTCATTCGCCTTGCGGATCTTGGTTGGGTGGCCGCTGACTGGGAAACGCTGTTGCGCAGCGCACCGCAGTGGCTCAATCCACCGCTGCCACCAGACATTATCGCTAAGGCGGGCACGAGCACACCAATCGTACCAGGCGACTGGCTGACAGCCGCCGTGTCGGATACGCCGCTGTATTACGCCTTGTTGCGGTTGCCGCCGACGTTGACCGAGCTTGCGCGCCTGAATGGCGTTGACGTCGATCAAAACATTCGAACCGGCAGCGCCCGGCGCGCGGCCACGCGGACAAGTGCGGTGACGCGCGGCAACCGATTGTCAGAGCGGCATCCCGGGTCACTCGGTGGGTTCTGGTTGATCTATGACTTTGCGACCAGCTCTGACGAACAGGATTTGTTTGCCTACCCGCTTGGACCCAAGCGAACACCGAGTGTCCGCACGCCATTCAAGCCCGATCAAGTGCGTGCGATGTTTCCACTGCCGAATGGATTTTTTGCAACCGCATTGTTCGACGCGGCGGGCACACGCATCGAACGTGCGATACCGGGAGTTGAGACGTCGTATTCAGGCGACGACATCACATCGGTTGAACCGGGCACGACAGCAGGCGCCCGATGTTTTTCATGTCATGTCGAGGGCATCATCGGCGTCAAAGATGTTTTTCGCGGCTATGCCGAAGCGCCAACAGCGCGCATCGCCAGTGACATCAAGGCGGCGGCATTGCCGCTATTTTCGAGCGACAGCGAGATGTCGCTGTTGGTCGGCGGCGACAACGAGCGTTATCGCAACGCAATGCTTGCAGCCGGTATCGAGCCGTCACTTCGCATCAATGGCGAAGAGCTCACCAACGCACTGGCAAACCGCTATCGGGGTGCGAAAGCCTTTGACGGTGCGCTGGCTGAGACAGGGCTGGCGCGAGATGCGTTTCTGGCGATGCTGACAACGGTTCAGGGCCCTGTTGCACCGTTGGCGCGTCGTCTGCAACATGGCGCCTTACAACGCACTGAACTTAATCACCTGTTTGCAGCCATCAAAGGCATCGATCAACCCGGCATACCCACGCCAACCGGCGGTTTTCTGCGCGACGAAAAATCCGAAATCGGTCTGAGTATGTGGCTCGATAAGCCGCGACCTGTGAAAGATGATCTCGTCGATATCAAAATCGAAACCGACACCGATTGTTTTCTGACCGTCGTCAGCGTCAATGATGAAGGCCAAGCGACAGTTTTGTTTCCAAACGATTTTGAGCCCGATAATCAGCTTGAAGCGCGCAAGGCGGTGGCAATCCCGGGACTGAATGCACCCTACCAGTTGCGGCTCAAGGCGTCCTCTGCCGAGACCTTGCTTGCTCGCTGCACTGTTGCGCCAGATCCTCCATCCGGCATCGAACACGATTTTGAACGCCAGAAATTTACCGTGCTTGGAAACTGGGAAAATTTCATTCGCGATACAATTGAAACAGAGGCCGACCTGCGTGCAAATCCGCAAAAAGTCGTGCAAGCCCAAACAGCGCGCGCGGAAGCGCAGCGGCGACGTTCCACTGGCCGTCAACGCGCCAACGATGCTCCGCCAATGCGACTGCCCGAGCGCGTCCTCCGGGATGGCCGAGCGGTTTTAGTCGTCGGCGGTGGTTGACGGATTTTAGATCGTGGCCTGCAGGCGTCTTAGCGCAAAGACCGCGCCAACGACGATGGCCGCGCTTGTCAAAATTGACTGCAGAGCCAGTGTCGAGACGCCACTCGCGCCTTGACCGATTGTGCAGCCGAGACCGACAACGCCCCCAATTCCCATGGCGAGCGCGCCACCGATATGGCGATTAAAGTCGGCGCCGTCAGTGAAGCCGACCCATCGCCCGTCGCGCTTGACGACTGCAACCGCCCCCGCTCCAGCGATGACGCCAAAGACGCTTGCCGCACCAAAGCTTGGAAAGCCAAGCGCGGTCGATCGTTGTAGCCAATCGATCGCGTCAGCAACGGGTTTCACAAAACTGAGCGCTTGGGGTGCCAGTGGCTGCGCACGCATGTCATCGCTGGCCAATCCTGTCAGAGCCCACGCCGCCGTTACAAGCGCGCCGACCCCGACCCCTGCCATCACAAGGCTGGGTCGTGCGATAAGTCTCGCTGTCGCTATCGCGAAATACAGCAAGGGCAAGGTCACGACAGCCACCGCCAGCAGGCTTGCTTGCGCATGCGTAAGTCCAAGCGAAACAAACATGGTGCCGATCGCCTGGTTCTCAAATCCAAATCCTCGCAAATCAATCGCTGTCGTTCGTTCGACGAAGACACGCGCTTCACCGAGGACGCCACTAATTGATGCGTAGGCCGCGATTGCCATAACAACCAGCACCACCGCCGCCCGCATGTCGCCGCCGCCAGCGCGCACAAGTGAGCGACTTGGACAGCCGCCCGCGTAGACCATGCCAGCCCCAAACGTCATGCCGCCGATGATTGCTCCAAGCCAATGGATGCCTGGCCCAAGATACGTCGATCGAGACAGATCAACGACGCCGAAGGCATCAAGCGATTGCGCGCCGATGATCGCCACCGCTGCTGCCATGGCCGTCGCGCCAAGCCGACCAAGATCGGACGATAGTTGCCAATCCGAAATAGCGCCCATGACGCAGTAATTTGTCGATCTCGCCAAACTGCCAAATGCAAATCCGATCAGCGCGCCGCCAAACGCGAGAGCGAAGGCTGGGTCTCGAGCGATAAAATTGGCTAATGCAATTCGCACGATCGGGCCTCAGATGTTCCAGCGCTGCCAAAATTCGACGTTAGGTATCGTAACCACTGGGTCAACGTTGCGCCGCGAGCGATTCCCAGTTGGACACCAGCCTGTCACAAACTCAGGCCTTGAGTGGTATTTATCGCGATCAAGCGTGATCGATGAGCATCCTGCAAGGGCTAGCACAACGCTATTGAGGTTCGGCCAAGCTAATATCTTGTGAATTCGCTTTACAGGTGGGGGGTGCGCTCCTACATGCAGCGCTCGCTTCATGGTTTTGAGGCAGATGGTTTTTACTTGCAGGAGCACGGCTCCGCGGGGAGGTTCTATCGCGATGGAAAAGTTCCGGTCTGCTCTCGATATGGTAGTCGCGTTGAAACCGGACTTGCCGGTTTTTGCCGCACGCCCGCACGCAGCCGGACGAGCCGCGCGTTGGTTCATTGATCATTTCCCAGGCGAAGTCGCCTACGCGTATAAAGCCAACAGTTCGGTGTTTTTGCTTGGCGCGCTGTACGGCGCGGGCATCACCCAGTTCGATGTTGCCTCGGTCGTCGAACTCGAAGACGCCGCAACCATTCCCGGCGTCCGTTTGCACTTTATGCATCCGGTCAAGGCCCGGCATGCTATTCGCAAGGCGTACTTTGATTACGACATCAAATGCTACTCGCTCGACAGCGAAGACGAATTGCAAAAGATCGTCGAGGAAACGAACGGCGCCAAGGATTTAGAATTGTTCGTCCGCATTTCGGTGCCGGCTAAAAATAGCCGCGTGCCGCTCGAACATAAATTCGGCATCACCGGTAAAGCTGCCGAACGATTGCTGGTGAAGACCCGGCAGGTCGCTGACGAACTCGGCATTACCTTCCACGTCGGCTCGCAGACGATGACGCCGGATGCCTATGCGATGGCATTCGATGAAGCCAAGAAACTCATCGTCAACGCGGGCGTAGTCGTGGACGCAATCGACGTCGGCGGCGGCTTTCCGTCACGCTATAACGACAGCATTCCGTCGCGGCTGATTGATTTCATCGATGTCATCAAGACCTCCATGGACAAAATGCCAGTGACCGAGCACTGCCGCCTGATTTGCGAGCCAGGCCGCGCACTCGTTGCCGAGGCCGAAAGCTTGATCGTTAAGGTCGATTTGCGGAAGGAGAATAGCCTCTACATCAACGACGGCGCTTACGGCGCGTTGTTCGATGCAGCGCACCTCGATTTCCTGTTTCCCGTACGCTTGTTGCGTGAAGGGCTTGATGTGAATGAACCGTTAGTCCCATTCGAATTTTGGGGGCCAACATGTGATTCCATCGACCGCATGAAGGGGCCGTTTATGCTGCCGCAATCCATTCGAGAAGGGGACTACATCGAGATCGGCAATCTCGGCGCGTACGCTCGCGCCATGGCAACACGGTTCAACGGGTACGGCGAGTACAAAGACGTCATTCTCCAAGACGAGCCGATGTACTCGATCTACACGGAAGAAGCTGAAAAATTGGCCCGCAATGCCTGAAGTTGTAATTTTTGAGCGGGTCATTTCAACTCTCTAGCTCGATTGCCCCAAACCGCCGGCGTGCGTCGGCGTCGGAACCTCTCGGTCAAACGGGACGTTCACTTCAAACCTGCAACGGGTTGGAGCATGAACATGCGAATTACATCAAAATTCCTGACGCCGTTGGCCGCACTGATGGCGAGCACCGGTGTGGCTGTGGCTCAGGCTGTGCCGCCGGTTGCGGCCACTGACGATGCGGTCGTCGCGCCACTTTTTTCAATGACCTTTATCGCGGCGATTGCAATTGCGGGGGCGGCGCTGGCTTTCTTTCTTCGCAAACGTTCTAATCGCGATGCGACTGCGAAGGGGCTTGGCTTAAAGGAGGGGAGTGTGAACGATCGCGATCCTCAGCGTTAAATCGCGCCGAAGCACCGATACAAAGTTCGATCGAGGTAGGGTCCTGCACGCTGCCGCTCACTAGGCTAACCCATACACGTGCTACGCGACCTGAACATTGCTTCGGCCTCTGCGTTCAGCGGTAAACTTGCGACCAACGCGCTTTGATGCCAAATCAAACTCACACGAAGTCAAGTCTGCGCGGTCACGCACAGCTAGGTTTAGGGTAGTCAGAATTATTGTTTGGTGTCTGGTCGGGGCGATGTCGACGCTGTGGCAGTGACGGAGCAATCCGAGCATGACGTGTTGCTGCAACGGCTGCATTCCGTTGCCGCAAAATCGCTTGCGCGTTTTGATTTCTCAGCTTCGCGCACAATTAAGCTGGTCAACGTATCAGAAAACGCAACCTTTCAGGTTGACGAGCTAGGCTCGAACAAACGCTTTGCATTGCGGGTCCACCGCGATGGCTATCACTCACGTCGCGCTATCGCGTCGGAACTCGCTTGGCTCATTGCTCTTCGCGCTGCGGGCGCGGTGGTAACTCCAAAACCAATTCGCGGCTTCGATGGCGAGTACATTCAAACGGTCGGCACCGTTGGTTTATCGCGGGCACGAAACGTCGTCTTGTTCGAATGGGAAGCCGGGGCTGAACCGGCGGCAAGTGACGTTGCTGGCTTTGAAACACTCGGCGAGACAGCCGCCCGCATGCATGCGCAGGTCAAAACGTGGCAGGCGCCGAAATGGTTTGAACGCCACACTTGGGACTTTGAGACGACGCTCGGGTCGCGGCCACATTGGGGTCGTTGGCAAGATGGCATCGGCGTGACGGCAGAAATTGCGGCCGTTTTTCAAAAGACCGTCGAAACGATTGCCAGTCGGCTGGATCGTTTCGGCAGAGGTCCTGATCGGTTTGGACTTATTCACGGCGACATGCGGCTGGCGAATTTGTTGCGTGACGACAAAACCGTAAAAGTGATCGACTTCGACGACTGCGGATTTTCTTGGTTTCTCTACGATTGCGCCACCACCGTGTCGTTTTTTGAAGATGCGCCAGAGGTCTCGGAGTTGCTTGCAGCGTGGGCGCGCGGATATCGGCGGATTGGGACGTTGAGTGACGACGACGAAGTCGAAATTGCCACCTTCGTGATGTTGCGCCGGTTGTTGTTGGTGGCGTGGATCGGGTCGCATTCGGAAACTGAATTGGCCCAATCGATGGGCTTGGCTTACACGGTTAAGACCGTTCCGCTGTGCGAACGATATCTCTCTACATTCGGCCAAAGCGACCAGCGACCAACGTTTACGGCACGGGCCTTGGCCGCCGATCAAACGCTATGGCGCAAGCTCTTTGACTAACCAACGCTCAAGATTTGAACCCTTGCTGCAATGTTCAGCATGAGCGGAGCCTTGACCGCGGGGCTCGCTCTGCTACTTTTCGGCGGACAGTTATTGGCGGCATCTCATGTCCGACGGATTTGGAACAAGCCCATCAGCTACGGTTATGGCCCGTCACGGCGCTGACGAACATCCGTCAGTCATTGCCGCTGCCGCCACCGGCATAGTCGCCTGCATTGAGCGTTTCGGCGGTGACGTCGATCAAATTTTTGGCCACAGCGGCATCGCCCCTGACATGGCCGGTTCGCCAACTTTGAAGCTCAGTCTGAATGGATTTTGTCGGCTCTTCGATCAAAGTGCACGGCTGACCCGAAACGATAATTTCGGTTTGTGGTTTGGCAATCAATTCGAGCCGCGCGATCTTGGGCTTTGGGGTTACGCAGCCATCTCGGCTGCAACGCTTGGGCAAGCTCTTGAAACGCTTGTCGAGCTTTTTCCGCTCCACCAACAATCATCGACAATGACACTCACCCGCGGGCGCGACGGACTAATGCGGCTCGCATACCGCATTGATGCGGCTGAAATTGTTGATCGACGGCAAGACGCTGAATTGTCGTTGGGAATGTTTGTCAACGTTATGCGCGAATGCCTCGGCACCAATTGGGCGCCAACCGAGGTTCATTTTGAGCACCCCAAGCCCGAAGCTTGGCACGAGCATCGAAGGGCATTTTCTGCGCCTGTTTATTTTTCGCAGCCCTCAAATGCTGTGCTGTTTCCAGCCGAAATTCTCGGTTTCGCGATGCCAGCGCGCGATGCGCGCCTGATGGCCGCGATGCGGCAATGTTTAACGCAGCTGACCACGCAGCCGAATTTACAAGCGAAAGTCACTGACCGTGTGCGGAGCGTCGTGCGGGCGCGGATCGCTGAAGGTATTCCGCCACTGGCTGGCATCGCAGCCGACCTTCGACTGCCAACAGCGATGTTGATCCGCGAATTGCGCCAAGAAGGACTGAGCTACTCTGAACTCGTCGAGCAAACCCGCAAGGAACTGGCGATGATGTACATCGGTCAGCGCCAATTGCCTTTGTCTGAGATCGCTTTTCTCGTGGGCTATTCTGAGCTGTCGGCATTCAGCCGGGCAGTGCGGCGCTGGACTGGATCGTCTCCGCGCCAACTCAGGCAAGGCGTTTTGACTTAGGATAGCGATCCTGTTTAGCCGAGGGCGTCCATACTTTCGGGTAGGATCTGACCACCATCAACGATGATGGTTTGACCGGTAATATAGCCCGCTTCCTTAGACGCCAAGAACAGCGCGGCGTATCCGATGTCCTCAACTGTTCCGAGTTTTTTAAGCGGGATCGAGGCAGCCATTGCGTTTTGGTATTCAGCGCCAAGCGCAATTAAGCCCTCGGTCAAGATGTTGCCTGGCAGGACCGCATTGACGGTGATTCCGAACTTTGCAAACTCGAGACACGCTGTGCGCATAAAGCCCAGCTGACCGGCCTTGGTCGCTCCGTAGTGTGCCCAACCGGGAAATCCTGTCGCCGGTCCGGTGATGGATGATGTCAATACGATGCGCCCGCCATCCGATTTTTTAAGATACGGCAAGCAGGCTTTGACCGGCAGGAACGTGCCTTTGAGATTGGTCTCCATGACATGATCCCAGTCCTCGGGGCTCATGTTCTCGATTGTGATCTGCGGGAAGATACCAGCGTTGGCGCAAAGAACATCTAGGCCACCGTGAAGCTCATTTGCAGTTTCAGCCATGATCTGCATGTCACCC
>JANMII010000251.1:0-1569 GCA_031375665.1 Hyphomicrobium sp. | reverse complement strand
ATCAACGCTTGGCGAGCCGACAGTCAAAATCAACCGCGCGACCGGTGCTGTCGAAATTTGGGCTAAAGCTCAAATTGCCATGACCCTGACGCGCCTTGGCGGCTTCGACACCGTCGACGTGCCGGTGATGTCAGAGGCTGTATTCAAGCAGAGCAACATCGAAGTCGGCATGGCGCTCGATCTGACGGGTTCTATGAACACACCGATTGGCGGCAAATCGAAGCTCGCTTCGTTGAAAGTCGCTTTCCAGGACTTCGCCGATACCATCATGCCTGAACAGGACGGTTCCGAACACTGGGTCAAGGTTGCCTTAGCGCCCTATTCTTCCGGCGTGAAGCTAGGCCCTTATGCGACTGGGCTGACAACGGGTAAATCCACGGATGGCTGCGTGGCCGAGCAGGTTGGAAAAAAGTTCGACGACAATGTCGGTAAGTACCATGTCAAAAAAGACAGCCCGAAAGATATCGATCCGTTGGACACAGTGGGCGACTACTTCGGCTGCCCACCACCCATCGTTAAGCCATTGACGCAGAGCAAGTCGGACCTGATTGCCGAGGTGAACGCCTACACCGCCAATGGGTATACTAGTGGTCACCTTGGCGTGCAGTGGGCATGGAACCTCATCTCAGACAACTGGGGTGGCGTTTGGGGCGGCGACAGCAAACCAGAGAGCTACACCAAGGTCACTGAAAAGAAGCTTATGAAAGCGGTCGTACTGATGACCGACGGCGCATTCAACACGGCGTTCCACGGTGACACGTCGGCCAAGCAAGCCGTAGCACTGTGCACCGCGATCAAGGCAAAAGAGGTCATCGTGTTTTCGGTCGGATTTGGGCTTGGCAGTGATGCGAAGGCGCTTGCAAATTTGCAAGCGTGCGCGACGCCGGGCGATGACTACTTCGCTGCCGCCGAAAGCGAAGAAGATTTGAAAGCAGCATTCCGAAAGTTCGCTGGCACACTCACCAAATTGCGGCTTTCGAGATAATTCAAACCGCCCCAGTCCGGGCGCTTTCCCCACGTTGATAAAACGCCCCGGCAACGGGGCGTTTTTCGTTTGAGATCCGCTGGTGAATGCAAAAGAGCGGCGAATTGAAACGGATTGAGCCAATCGATCAGGGATTGATAAAGCTCGTGTGGGAGACGATGTCACTTGCTCGGCAGCAGCGGGAACCTTCGTGCCAAATCACATTGACGCAAAGCCGCGATCCCGCCCGCGCCGTCAAAGACGACGCGGGCCGCTGGCGTTGCTGTTAGCCGTCTGCACGGTTACTCTGGCCTGGGCCGGGATGTTGCCCAACCGGCTTGTCGCCATCAAACCGCTCGACCTCACGCAGCCCGACGCATGGTTCGTTGACGTCCGCCTTGCTGCCATCGCGCGCAATCGGCCGTTGTGTGCGGCGACAATCGCATCGCCGGCGATCGCCGCCGCGCCGATTGCCGATAATCCTTACGTGGATGGCTGCGGATGGCAAAATGCTGTCCGGCTTTCGCAAGCGGGCAACGCACGCATCGCGTTGAACGCACTGACGTGCGAAGCGGCGGCCGCCACCGCGCTGTGGGTCGCGCACG
>JANMII010000211.1:0-4646 GCA_031375665.1 Hyphomicrobium sp. | reverse complement strand
TTTCAGCAACCGGCGTGACCGACGGATCTCTGCTCGATGGTGTGCGTTTCCGCGGTGACTTCGCCGAAACGGAAACCATCGTCATGCGCTCCAAGACCGGAACCGTGCGGCGCATCAAGACAAACTTCCGCGCGGTTGGCGCTCGCTTTATCGGTTGATCGAGCGAAGCCCTTCGACGGTGCATGGTGAGGTTCGAGAATTCGCGCCATGGTTCGCGAGCTTAGAGTGCGTGTTGTTTTCCTAGAGGCACGGTATCCGCTTCTATTTGAGCGAAATCGCAAGACCGCTCAAATCGACGTTGGCCAGAAGGCCGACTTGTTTTCCGGTCAACTCCAGGACCGCGCCTTTTTGATTGGTCAAAACGATCGCGCGCGTGCCTGTGCCCAAAGCGAGCCCAGCTCCTGCCGCAGCGTAGACGCCGGCAACGTCTGAAGGTCTCTCTATGTTTTTGACGCGTCCGCGCAACTCAGTTTTTGAGCCGCCAAAAACTAAGCCGTAGTCGAGACCGCCCGTTGAAAGCGCGTAACTGCGGCCCTGAAAATTAAGGGTGCCACTACCGCCCGATCCGCCAATGATCCATCCGGCTTTATAGATGGTCAAAGACACCGTTCCACTATCGGCGTGGCCGACTGTTGGCACTGCTAGAATTGTTGCCAGTCCGACGAACGATGTGCGGAGCGCTTTTAGAAATGTCATTAGACTTATCCCCTGTTGGCAAGGTGTTCGCGCCACTGCAATTCAGACGCCATCACCGGCGTTGCAAGTGCAGCATATTATAGTCACGCTATAAACCGGTACGCACAGCAGGAAGGGTGAGAACGGGCTCGGTGTGTCACGTGCGCGTTCACGGTTTCATCAATCGAAAATGATACCACGAGCCCCTCGGTCAACTTAACGCGACTGACAGACAGGAAGTTCCGAGCATCCATCACTTGGGCGCAAATTGCTCAGCCATGTGTCTGGATCTGGTCCAGGGCGCAGACGCGGCAGCCTTACACGCTCGACCATTAGCGCAGCGGCCTTAGCCGTTCCTGGCGTCCTCGTGATAGAATCAAAATCGAACACATGCGAGGTATCATCATGACCCTTGATCGCCGATTTCCACGAGTATTGGCGGTTCTGAGCCTTTCGGTCACATTCGCGACGTTCTCGTCGCCGGGTGCACGAACCCAAACACCTGAGACAGACCTGACGGCCGTGATCAACACGGTGAAGCAAAAATTCTCAGATGTGCCTCACGTCGAAACCGATGCCGTCCTGAAGATGCTGGCGCCGAATGCTGAACCCGCACCACAAATTATCGACGCCCGCGAACCCGCTGAATTTGCTGCTGGGCACTTAGCTGGCGCGATCAATGTGCCGCCGCGTACATCGGAGTCTGATCTGCTGGCCGCGATCGACGCGACTCGCCCAGTGATTGTCTATTGTTCGGTCGGCTATCGCTCAGCAATCTTGATCCGTCGCTTGCAGGCGGCGGGTCGCACAAATGCGACCAATTACGCAGGCTCGATCTTCGCATGGGCTAACGCTGGTCACCCGTTGCAATCGGTCAACGGTGCAACCACCACGGTGCACCCGTACGATAAGACATGGGGCAAATATCTAGCTCCAGAAAGGCGCGCCAACTGACGGGGACTCGTTCACTCAGCCGCCGAAACGGGAAAGTGGGGCACCGGCGGAGCGGGGGGCAATGATACCACCGGCACGTGATGTGGCCAGTTGGGGCGGGGGGGCTGCAAGCCGACCTGGCGATCACTTGCCACGTGCAAATGTCCCTCGCAGTCATCTGGATGTCAACCGTCGCCAAAAGGGTGGACAGACGCGGTCTCGTTGCCACGGCCAATCCTCGAATCGACCTACAACTCGGGACTTAAGAGGTTTGCAGCGGACACGACGACCGCGAACGCCTCCGTGCGTTAGGGAGACATCGGTATGGCCGCCGTGCCAAAAACCAAGCGCGAACTGCGACATGCGTCTGAACTCGATGCAACGCACAGCGCTTATCTCGGCGTTGCGCAATCGGCTCGCGGCTTTGCCTGGCGTGAACGGCTCACCGTCGATCGCCAACCGCTGGCAACCGCCATCAGCCAGCGTCACGGTCTACCAGACCTGATCGGCCGTGTGCTCGCCGCCCGCAATGTTGCGCTCGACGATGTGCCGGTTTTTCTTGAGCCGTCGCTTAAGGCGCTGATGCCGGATCCAAGTTCGTTGCGCGACATGGACAAAGCCGCCAAGCGGATCGCAGACGCCATCGTTGCGCGACAGCCGGTTGCGATCTTCGGTGACTACGATGTCGATGGTGCATCGTCGTCAGCGCTGCTGGCGCGGTTTCTTGACCACCACCAAACGCCATCGCGAATTTACATCCCCGACCGGATATTCGAAGGCTACGGGCCGAACGCAAATGCGATCGAAACGCTGGTGGCTGAAGGCGCCAAGCTGATCATCACTGTTGATTGCGGCACAACCAGCTTTGAACCGCTCGCCACTGCTAAACGGCTCGCGACAGATGTGGTTGTGATCGACCACCATCAAGCCGATGTGCGGTTGCCAGACGTGCATGCGGTCGTAAATCCAAACCGACAGGATGATGTCTCCGGGCTCGGTGCTCTGTGTGCAGCCGGCGTCGTGTTCTTGGTTCTGGTCGCGGTAACGCGCGAACTGCGCGGACGCAGTTTCTATGGCGCTCTGCCGCCGCTCGATCTGCTGGCACTTCTTGATATTGTCGCGCTCGCAACCGTTGCCGATGTGGTGCCGCTCGTCGGGCTCAATCGCGCGTACGTCAAAAAAGGCTTGGCAGTGATGCGGGCCCGCCAAAATCCAGGCTTGACCGCGTTAGCCGATGTTGCGGCTCTAACGCAGGCGCCGACACCGTATCATTTGGGCTTCATTTACGGCCCGCGCATCAATGCCGGCGGGCGGATCGGCGACGCAGCACTTGGCGCGAAGCTGCTATCGACGGATGACGCGACCGAGGCTCAGAAGATCGCCGAAGTGCTCGATCGTTTGAACAAAGAGCGCAAGCAAATTGAAACAGTGATGCTTGAAGAGGCGATGGCAGTTGCCGATCAGCAAGTTACCGAAAATCCTGAGTGCGCGATTGTCGTAGTCGGATCCCAAACCTGGCACAAAGGCATTGTCGGCCTGGTCGCCAGTCGATTGGTCGAACGCTTCAATCGTCCAGCGTGTGTGATCGCCTGGGAAAAAAATGCTGATGGCTCAGGTGGTGAAACAATGGGCGGAGAAGGGACCGGATCGTTGCGGTCTGTGGCCGGCGTTGATCTTGGCACGGTTGTGCGCGGCGCGGTCAGTGAAGGAATGCTGGTCAAAGGTGGTGGCCATGCAATGGCTGCTGGTCTGACCGTAAAGCGCGACTGCTTAGAGAGGCTCGAACGCTATTTCGCCGTTGAATTGTCAGCCGCATCATTGGCCGCGCGCGCTGCACCCACACTTGAGATTGACGCGGCGCTGGTAGCAGCCGGCGCGACGGGCGAACTCATGGACCTCATTGATCGCGCCGGGCCGTACGGACAGGGCAATGTTCAGCCGCGATTTGTCCTGCCAGCGCATCGGGTGAAATTCGCCAAGGTCGTTGGAGAAAGCCATGTTCGCGTTATGCTTGAGAGTGGAGATGGCGCTCGCATCGATGCCATTGCGTTTCGCGCCGTTGGCCAGCCGTTGGGCGACCTGTTGTTGGCCGCCGGCGGACTTCCGCTTCACATTGCCGGACAACTCCGGCGCGACACCTGGGGCGGGCGCGACAGAATTGAATTGCTGATCGACGACGCTGCCGACCCACGCAAAACGATCCGCTAGCTCGGCTCGATTTCGGCTTATACGGGTTGATCAAGCGGCGGTTTTACCGGCCCATCCTGTCGCATCACCGAGGTCATGGGCTGCGCTTGCCAAACCGTCTCAAAACTGGTTATACGACCCGTGCGCAGATGATGCGAGGCTGCTCCCTTCGTCTATCGGTTAGGACGCGAGATTTTCATTCTTGAAAGAGGGGTTCGACTCCCCTAGGGAGCGCCAATCACGCGCACGGCGATCGCGCTCGCTCGCTTTATCTAGCTGCTTTCTATCCGTCTTCCTCGGTGTTGGAAAAATGCGACCTTGATTTGCCTGTCGTTGGGGCTGTTGGGTGCGCAGGGCCTTCTTCTGTCGTGTGCCAATGATCAACCGCTACCGTAGAGCACTGCGCTCGAGCTAAATTCGCACTTGCGCGATACGCCCATCAGCCGATGTGGCTTTATCCTGGTCGAAGCCGCCAGCGTTGAGCCTGCTTTTTGAAGTCCGTGTGCTGAGCAGTGCGGTAGCCCAAACTCGCGGCCTTGGTATTTGGACCGATCGGCGATTCCTGAGATTGCAAATGGTTTGCCTTTAGCGATGAACGGAAAAACCAAATCATCGGTTGGACCCGCAGCAATCGCGTCAGCGCTTAGTATAAAAGCCTAATTGAAACTCGGCCGGGCGAAATTTGCTCTATCGTCGGCCATCCTTGCCGAGATTTGCAGACTTTCCTGTGAACGAGACCTGGAAGTTTTTGATTGAAGAGGCGGTCGACGAGCCGCTGGCAGTGAACAGCGGCAAGACCAAGCGCGAGCAGCTGACGCTTCAGCCCATAG
Source organism: Hyphomicrobium sp. (assembly GCA_031375665.1). Taxonomy (GTDB): domain Bacteria; phylum Pseudomonadota; class Alphaproteobacteria; order Rhizobiales; family Hyphomicrobiaceae; genus Hyphomicrobium_B. The sequence goes on along the minus strand of JANMII010000211.1, from coordinate 21 downwards.
ACGAGGCGTTAGGGCTTGCTG
>JANMII010000169.1:0-10322 GCA_031375665.1 Hyphomicrobium sp. | reverse complement strand
CGATCTGCCAGATGTCGCCCGGCTGCGTCACCGCCGGGCCTGGTACAATGGCCGGCACGGCATCGGCTGGATCAGCTTCAGGTTCACTGAGCAGCACGTCGATCTCGGCCATCTCGAAACCGGTGATGGTGACATCGAAGTCGAGGTCGAGACTGGACAGGTGCTGCAGTTCAATGGCCAGGATCTCGCGATCCCAGCCGGCCTTTTCGGCAAGCTTGTTGTCGGCCAAGATGTAAGCGCGTTTTTGCGCATCGGTCAGATGTTCGAGGCGTAGGCACGGCACGGTGTCGAGCCCGAGTTTCTTGGCCGCTTCTACCCGCCCATGGCCGGCGATGATGACGCCATCACGATCGATCAGGACCGGGTTGTTGAACCCGAACGCTGTGATGCTGGCCGCGATCTGCGTCACCTGCTTCGGACTATGAGTTCGAGCATTGCGCTCATAGGGCTTGATACCTGCCACCGGCAGGTGCTCGATTTTTAGTGTCGTCATCGCGTCGTCTCCTTAAACAAAATCCGACGCTCCCAGGCCATGCGCTCGCGCATGCAGCCTTGAGGGCGCCTTTGGTTGACGATTTCGTTATCGGGTTATTGGGGGCTGAAAACGCGCAGTGAGCTTTGGCCTTAAATCCAAAATACCATGCAGTGAGCGCGAGCGGCAGCCCCCCCCCGCATGATGAAAGATGGCCGGCACGCTGATGACTGCGCCGGGCATTGTCAGATCAGCTGAATACGAAGTTTGATGCCAACATGCGGTACTGTTGGAAGCCTTCATATTGCCGGTTAAACAAAACGCATGCGTGCCGCCATCGCGGACGCGAAGACTTGGACATGCGCAGTTTCGTTCTTGGGTTATGGGCGGCCCACTGCCGACGGCGGGATCGGCCGGTTTGTAAAGACTGCCATCCGGCGGTCGGCCGCGGGAGGGGGGACCTAGTCGGATATAGCCATCGTCAGCAAGCCAATTCCCGCGACAGCTGACTTAGCGACGGTGCCCCTAATACGTCGTCATGGCAGCCCTGATGACGCGGAAAAAAGTCCCTGTTCTTTCCGACGGGAATTCTAACCGAAACGCACCGAGAAATGGCCATTTCCTGGGTGCGGTTTGCAGACGAAAATTCGGAAAACGGCGAAAAATCCCTGTTAATTGGCGCGGCACCACTGAGACGCGTTCGCGGCAGACTGCCAGCACAGCCATCTTACTTATTGAAATAAAACGATATTTTGTGTTTCTGTGTGCTGACAAAATTGCCGGCAAGTTCCGCGCGTTGGCCGCAACGTGATCGCGTCACAGTCTCTTAGAGACGCAAATTGCGACGATCTTCGACGACGTCAGGGCAACCGTCTCAAATGGCGGCTCCCCGGGCGGGCGGATCCGGAACTCTTCGCGAATTGTGGGGACCGATCTCGTCAATTCATACCCAGGAAGGCGCGTTGACGGACCCAATCGAGGGGCAGACGTTGCAAAGTGCGACCCAGCCGCTTCACACTGAGTGCAGTGGGCTGACGTCCGGCGAGAATGTCGTTGACTATGTCGGGCGCAAGATAGGACACGCGCGTAAGCGCCGTCATTCGTCCTTTGCTCTTCGTCGTGCTCGACGTGATCTCGTTCAGCGTCTCACTCGTGTTAGCCAGGAGCTTCTGCCGGGCAGCAAACGCTTCTTTGAGGAAGTCTATCAAGCGCACGTCGCTCGTGCTTACGTTCGGCTCGCCGATGACAAGGCGCTTGCCCTGACCAGCTCGACGCAGCTCCGCAGTAATCGATAACTTAATTGTGTCCCCCGTCGCGCCGTCGGACTTGACCGCCACGCCGAGCGCACGTGCGCTGTGGCTCATCTTTTGGCAGTCCCTGACCTGACGGGCGAGAAGTTGGCTCTTGAGATTGCGCCGGTATTTGAACAGCTGAACCCGCTGCACTTAGCGTGCGCTTTAGGTTCGACGAAATTACAGGTGAAATTGTAGGCATGGCTTTGGGCTCCAATGGTTCGCGGCATCGGAGTTGACGCTCGCACCACCCAAAGCCCCGCACTTCGCGAGGCGAGCCCTGATAGACTTGGCGCCCAGCTAACCGGCGCCTGTCACACCACGAATGCGTCCTTTGCGTTTGAAGTCCAGGCCCGTTTTCGCTGCAGAATCTAGAAATCGGAGCCGCAATTAAAGAACGGTATGGCGGGTTATGGAGGCCAAGGGGGCTACCATTGGCTTCCAACGCAACTGTGCATCTGACCCTGAGCGGACCCTTTGGCGACACGTCTTATCAATGGCGTCGGCACGCGAATTGGCTTAGCGACTACTCCGCTGCGGCTTTCGGCGCGGGCGCTGCAGTCGTGGCCGCTGAAACTACTGGTGGCGACGGAGGCGGCGTTGCCGTAGCGCTCACCGCTGGCTTCTTCTTGACCGTCGGTTTTTTGACCTTGGCGGGCTTGGCAGGCGCCGGATCGGAGCTGAAGAAGTCGAACAGCGATGTCAGCGGCATGTTTTCGCTTACCCCACCGGAGTAAGCATGCAGCACGCTCACCTTCGTCCCGACTTTTGCAATCGAGGCTAGGTGCACGACGTGCTCGTTCGTCAAGCGGAAGCAACCCGACGAATTTGCCCGCCCCACAGTGCGGTCATTGTTGGTGCCGTGGATACGATAAATGGTATTGCCGAGATAAAGAGCACGCGCGCCTTGCGGGTTCTTCAGCCCTCCCGAAACCGTAACCGGCAAGCCGGGCAAGCGCTGATGCATTTCGGGCGGCGGCGTCCACGACGGCCATGATGCTATGCGGCTGATTTTTTGCGTGCCGGTCCAGGTGAACCCCTCCCGGCCGACAGAAATCGGATACTCATAGGCTTGCTGGTTTGGAAGCACGAAGTACAGCTTCCGCGATTGCGTATCAATTATGATAGAGCCGACCTCCTCGCTGCGGTCGAAATATACGACCGGCGGCTTGGCAGGTGTGATGTTCGGCTGCTCTCCGCCATCCATATATTTTGGATAGACGACCGGCGCGTAGGATGCACGACGCGCTTCGCGCTCGGCGCGTTCCGCTTCCTTCATCTGGGCATCATGTTCGGCGACAGAGTCGTTGACGAACTGCGCCTGCGCCGGGCCCGAAATCAGACCAGCACAGACGCCCAAAACCAAACACGTCATGCGCAATTGTTTCATAACCTGTCCGCAAGCGTTTGATCGCTGCCATTCAGATAAGCTACTCCGCCACGTCAGGACAAGTCCGATGAGATTCCAGTCGGTGCGCGTTGGGCAACTGTTGCGGTCCGGCCCCACCGCAGTACAGGGTGCTAACTCGGAAATCTCTAAAGCCGCATCGCCCAGCCACCAATGGGTCCAAGCAGGGCTGCTAACTTCATGGGCGCGTCTCTTGTGGACGGATGTCAGGTTTGGCTCTCACCACGCGGGGCACGAAATAGGGCACTCGCGCGCGATAGGCGGCAAATCTCTCGCCATAAAGATCCGCAAAACGCCGCTCCTTGAGCAGCGGCGCCATTAAGCAATAGGCGGTGAAACTGAGCGCTAATATCAGCTGATCAGGCGTCCACACTGGCACCGTCCATAACGTCAGCGTGAACCCCGCATAAATGGGCTGGCGGATGAGCCGAAACAGCCCGGTGGTTGGCATGTCGGGGAACACCGGACGGATGTTTTGAAGAAGTGACAACCAGCCCAACGCGCCCGATTGGACTTCGGCTCCAGCATCAAAGCTGGCTTTTGCGAGGACGGCCCAAGAGGCCGCATACGCGATGCACACGACAACAAGCGCTATCCCTTCAGCCCGCCACCAGACGATGCCCGATGGCGTCCATAGGGTAAACAATGCGAGCAGCTGCAAAGAAGCGATAGTGGCGTAGGTGGTTGTTGTTAGCGTCCGCCCATGTTGGCCGGGAACCAACCGCGCAAGCCATTTATTACCTATACGTGTAAGGAGAAATGAGTGAGCTAGCGGAAATTGTGCAATCAGAGCCCCGTTGACGAACGCCGCCAACGGCCACGGAACAGTTCCGAAGCACTCGCTCATGCCAAAGAACATGGCAGATACCATCGCCAGGCCAGCCAGCCCGAAGATTGCATGGCAAGTGAGCCCCATGGCAAGCGCGAGCGCAATTCGACTTCGCCCCGGCGGCGGCGAAATTGCTCCGCTGACCAGACGCGATAGGCGAGCGAGGTGATCGGATGGGGTGAATGTCATCGGAGTTCAGAGCTGTGCCTTGCCAAACTACTATTTCGTACGGCGACAACCTGTAACTCAGACCGGTCCATCTCTCCGCAGCGTCGCACGCCATCAGCTGGTTGGATTCCGCATGCCGCTCTGGCCCGAATGCATAATTTTGCAAATTAGACGGGTGATCGAATTTTGGTCGAATGGCAAAAATTTAGGCACGATCTAAAGTGCATGCTTTGGTTTGAAATTGCATAGCTCAGTCAGCTAACTTATTTTAAACCAAAAAATATTTTGTGCTTCTGTCTGTGGATGAAATAGCGCGCCAGGTCCATGCGTTGGCCGCGACGTGATCGCATCACAGTCTCTTAGAGACGCAAATTGTGACGACCTTCGACGACGTCAGGGCAACCGTCTCAAATGGCGGCTGGCTTAACGGGCGGAACAGGAACTGTTCGCGGTCCATCCCTTAGGCCGCCAACTAAAAGCAACGTCTCACGCCGCGCCTTGCTGGAAAGCGGCCGGGTCCATCCAAAAGGGTTCCCATGTGTGGCCGTCCGGATCTTCAAATGTTCGCTGAACCATAAAGCCGTGATTGACCTTCGGGCGAGGCTCAATGCCGCCTGCGTCAATCGCTAGGACCACCATGTCATCGACCGCGTTCACGCTTTCCAACGCGATCGCAATATGAACGGTGGCGAGTACGTGCGCATCCGCGATCGGCTTTGACGTAAATTGCCTGAACTTATCGTACGTCAGCAGCATGATGTAGTTTTGCTCCGAGACGATCATGCAAGCTGCCGTATCGTCAGTAAACTGTGGGTTGAAGGCAAAACCTAACGTTCTATAAAATGTGATAGACGTTTCGAGATCCTTGACCGGCAGATTGACGAACATTTTCGTAGTCATGGCCGACGCCTCCAGGCTCCAAGACAATCAAAACGCCAACATCCGCACGTGCTAAAGTTGCGGCTTTAATTGTAGAGACACAGTAAAGCATCGCGTAGGCGGTGTAAAAGACGGCCGAGCATAACCTTGACTGATAGCATTGCTAAAAAACGGACTGTTTGGAGACGCTATGCTGAAGACGATCGGAGCGTGGCTCGTTGTTGGTCTTGCGATCACGGCTATCGCGGGTGGGCTCGGGTTGTTCAAGCTCAACGAGTTCAAGGCCGCAAGCGCCGCTGCTTTATCATCGCCTGAACCGGTCGAAGCCGTCTCGACCGTACGGGCCAGACAAGGGCAATGGTCGGCATCAGCGCGCGCGATCGGAACGGTCGCATCAATTCGCCAAATCGATATTCGAAACGAGACGGCCGGAACGATTTCCGAAATGGGGTTCACTTCGGGAGCGATCGTCGATCAAGGCCAGCTTCTCGTCCAACTTGACGTGCGCCAAGAACGAGCCTCCCTTGCAGCGACCGAAGCCGAAGCGCAGTTGGCAAAGCAGACCCTTGAGCGCCGCGAGAGCCTTCGAGGCAGCCCGGCTTTTTCAGCCCAAGAGGTCGACAAATTCCGATCGGAACTTGCAGCCGCCACATCGCGCGGGCGGAGCCTAGAAGTCGCGATTGAAAAAAAGCGTATCGTTGCGCCGTTCCGCGCGCGCATCGGGATCACGGATCTGCAGCCCGGCGCTTATCTCGATGTCGGCACCCTGGTTGGGCGACTACAGGGGCTCGATGATGACGTTTTTGTCGACTTTTCCCTTCCTCAAGACACCGCAGCTTTCATTCGAATTGGCACGGTGGTGACACTCACCGGAGTGGTTTTGCCCAGCGGCAGTGCAAAGGCTCAAATCGTTGCCGAAGACGACAGCATCGACAATGCCAACCGCGCTGTGAAATTTCGCGCCGTCTCTCGGGGCCTTGGCAGCATCTTGCGGCCCGGGACTTTCGTTGATGTGACAGTCATCACGTCCGAGCCGCAGGCTATGGTTATGGTGCCATTGACCGCAGTGCGGCGATCTCCCAATGGACAGCATGTGTTTGTCATTGATGACGACCAGGGCGTGCAGCGTGCGCGTCAACGGATCATAAAAACCGGACCGGTGCAAAACGACGATATCGCGATTGAGACCGGGCTAGCCGTTGGCGACCTGATCGCGTCGTCGGGCTCTTTTAAGCTGCGTGATGGGATGCGCGTACAAACCGACCCGCCACAGGCATCGAATGGAACACCCAGCGTCAATTAGGTGAGTGAACAGCACGGAATGCGCGCCATCGATGTTTTTGTCCGTCGTCCTGTCATCGCAATTGTGCTCAATCTTGCGCTCGTGATCATCGGCTTGCGTGCGGCGACGCAACTGCCCGTGCAGCAATATCCGCGCATCGAAAGCTCTTCAGTTGTCATCACGACTGTCTACATCGGCGCCTCGGCTGATGGCATTCGGGGGTTTGTCACCACGCCGATCGAGCGCGCAGTTTCATCGATTACCGGCGTCGATTATGTAGAGTCGACCAGCGTTCCAGGATTGAGCACTGTCACCGTTCGCCTGAAGTTAAATCATCCAAGCACGGTCGCGCTCGCCGAAGTCGGTAATCGACTAGATCAAATCCGCAGCGAACTTCCAGCAGAAGTGGAATCGCCCGTCGTCGAAGTGCAGCGCGCGGACCGGCCTTACGCAACCTTCTACGTCAGCGTCACCTCTGAGACATTAACGCCGTCGCAGGTCACCGACTATTTATCTCGAAATATTCAGCCGCGCCTGAGCACACTGGCAAATGTTCAACGCGTCGGGCTCGAAGGGGCACGCCCTCAAGCCATGCGGATCTGGCTCGATGCGGAACGGCTGGCAGCCTTTAGCCTCAGCGCAATCGATGTCCAAGCTGCTCTAACGCGTAATAATTTCCTTGCAGCGGTCGGCCGGACCAAGGGCCGCCAAGTGCAGGTCGATCTGCTCGTGAACACCGATTTGCGGAGCGTGGAAGAATTCGAGCAGCTGATTGTTCGTGAAGATACCAACCGCATGGTCCGCATTGGCGATATTGGCCGCGTTGAACTGGGCGCCGAGGAAGAAACTTCAAACGTCCGACATAATGCAAAAGATGCGGTCTATTTGGCCGTCTGGCCATTGCCAGGCACGAACGAGATCAGTGTCGCATACGCGCTGCGAGCAGAACTCGACGTCATCAAGCCGACCCTGCCTGTTGGGACCGAGATCGCACTTGCCTACGATGGCACTGTCTATATGGAGAACTCACTCAAGGAAATCGCAACGACGTTCACAGAGACCGTCGCCATTGTCGGATTGATTGTGTTTTTATTCCTTGGCTCCGCCAAAAGCGCGCTTGTGCCGCTCGTCACCATTCCGATTTCTCTAATCGGAGCCATGGCTGCGATGTCGGTCATGGGCTTCTCGTTAAATTTATTGACCTTGCTTGCCATCGTATTGTCGGTCGGGCTCGTGGTCGACGATGCGATCGTGGTCGTTGAAAATGTATCGCGTCACATGCGCGAGGGGATGGGTCGCATCGAGGCAGCGCTTGTCAGCACGCGCCAGCTATTTGGCCCAATCGTTGCCATGACGGTCACGCTTGCAACCGTTTATGCGCCCATTGGCTTTTTGTCCGGACTGACAGGCGTGCTGTTCAAAGAATTTGCTTTTACGTTGGCAACAGCGGTCATCGTATCGGGGGTCGTTGCCCTCACACTGTCGCCAATCATGAGCGCGTACACGGCGCCAGAAGGCGGTCATGAAAGTCGCTATGCCCGCTTTGTCGGCGCAGCTTTAGACAGGGTGTCGGCTGGCTACGGTCGCATGCTCGATCAAGTGCTGAAATTCAGAGGCCAGATCCTGACCTTTGGCGCCTTCATCTGCTTACTCTCAGTGCCGCTCTACATGTTCTCGGCCAAGGAACTTGCGCCCGTCGAGGACGAAGGTTTTGTTTTACTCATCGTCAACTCTGCGCCCGACGCCTCACTCGCCTACACGACGTCGCACATGGACCAAGTCTTCAAGGTCGGGCAATCACTGCCGGAATTCGAAAGCATGTTCGAGATCATGTTTCCGTCGACAGGTTTTGGCGGCTACCTGCTCAAAAATTGGCATGACCGGCAGCGATCAGTCCACGAAATCCAGCCCGAAATCTTCGGGGCTGTATCAAAGATCAAGGAACTGCAGATTTTTCCTGTGCTGCCGCCAGCCCTGCCGGGAGCCGGAAATTTCGACGTCGAACTCGTCATGAAAGGCCCTGGCACGCCGGAACAGATGGCACAGTATGCAGGCCAACTGGTTGGTGCCGCCTTTGGCAGCGGCAAGTTTATGTTTGCCGACACCGATTTGAAAATCGATCTGCCGCAAGTGCGCGTGGTGGTCAATCGCGAACGGGTCGCGGACCTGGGTCTTGATCTGGCCGATGTTGGCCGCCAACTCGGCGTCTTGGTGTCGGGGAATTACGTCAATCGGTTTACGCTCGAGGGCAGGGCTTACAAGGTCATACCGCAAGTCGGATTTGACGCCCGCTCCGCAGCGTCCAATTTGTTGGACTACAAGATCACAACGCGCGACGGCAAACAGATTGCCATCTCATCATTGGCCAGTCTGGAAACCTTCACAGCACCCCGCACCCTCGCCCGCTTTCAGCAAACTGACAGCTTCCGTGTCTTTGGCGGGGTCAATCCCGGCGTGACAAAATCCGAAGCACTGGCAACATTGGAGGCCGCCGCGCGCACCATTTTGCCCGGCGAGTACACGATCGATTACGCCGGAGAATCGCGCCAAATTCGGCAAGAGGGCACGACACTCGCCGGCACCCTCGGCTTCGCGATCGTGCTGATCTATCTCGTGTTAGCTGCGCAGTTTGGCAGCTTTAGAGATCCCCTGGTGGTGCTGCTGGGATCGGTTCCGTTGGCGCTGAGCGCTGCGCTCGTGTTCACGTTTCTGGGGCTGACAACCATAAACATCTACAGCCAAATCGGCCTCATTACGTTGGTTGGACTGATTGCGAAGAACGGCATCTTGATCGTCGCATTTGCCAACCAGTTGCAAGCCGAAGGCCTGTCGAAAATTGCAGCAGCCCGCGAGGCGTCAATGCAGCGCTTACGACCGATCTTGATGACCACCGCTGCGACGGTTTTTGGCCACCTGCCGCTGGTGTTTGTGACAGGTGCTGGCGCGGAAGCGCGCAACAGTATCGGCATCATGCTTGTCAGCGGCATGGCGATCGGAACGCTCGTGACGCTCATGATATTGCCAGCGGTTTACGTTGTTCTCGCGGGTGAACACAAAGGTGAATCGAGCAGCGACGACCAAACAGACACGCACCCAACAGTGAAGGTCGGTCGCACTTCCGTAGCAGCGTCGAATCGCTAGTCTCGTCCGCCCCCGTTTCGAGGTGCGGTAAATTGATGGAACTTTTTACCCCGTTCCAGGCTTTCTCCCGCAGCGGAACTAGCCGCGATATCGGAGAACGCAAATGTCGAAAAAACTAATGTCAGTAGTTGCAGTGGCGTTGATTGCGGGCGCTCCACTCGCGATCGCACAGACTGCGGCGCCAGCCACTTCTGCCCCAACCGCGACGGCTGCCGAAAAAGCTGAAGCTGGAATGATGCAAAAGGAAACGGATCATCGGGCGTCGAAATTGATCGGCACCACGGTCTACAACCAAGCGAACGAGAACATTGGCGAAATCAATGACCTCGTTATCGGCGGCGACAAGAGCGTGACGGCAATCCTCGGCGTCGGTGGCTTCCTTGGAATGGGCGAACGTAACGTCGCCGTTCCTATGACGGCGCTAAAGCTAACGCGCGACGGCAGTAGCTGGAAGGTCGTCGTTGACGGCACGAAGGAAAGCCTCACCGCGATGCCAGCCTACGTTTACTACAAGTCGTAATGGTGTGGCTCTTCCAGGTTCGCCTGGAAGAGCTTCATTTCGTATTGGGGTAAGCTCTAATGCTCCTCGTAGCGCCACGTGTGAACGACTAGGTTTTTTACCGCCTGCCGCTTTGCCTCTTGCAACTGCTGCCATGTCAGAAGGCCAGAAATCGTATCGGCATGTCCAATGACAGACGCTGCATTGATACTCGCAGCAACGAGACAATCGTCGATCGTTTGACCCTGAGCTCGGCCGACAGCGAATGTCGTGTTGAACGCATCGCCCGCCCCAGCCGTGCCAAAAACTGCGACCCTCGGCGCAGCACAAAATACGATGCCCTCGCGGGTTG
>JANMII010000165.1:0-1867 GCA_031375665.1 Hyphomicrobium sp. | reverse complement strand
TGATCAAACGTCCGGTGGTCGAAGGGGCGGGGACATTGCTTGTCGGATTCAAGCCGGACGCGTGGGCCGAACACTTCGGTTGACGTTTGTGATCAACCGTGGCTTTGGCACGCCCATGGAAAAGTCAGCCACCGATATCATGCAGGACGCGCTGGTCGCGGCCGTGCTCGACGCCGTTATTGCCTGGAAAGCGGCATCGGGGGGCCTCGCCAATGTGCTCGCGCGTGATCTTGGTGCCGTTCATCCCAACACGACGCTGGCCGACCTCCCCAAGGAAGTGCAGGCCGCGCTCAACGCAAGTACGCGTGCGACATTCAACCGGTTGCTGAAAGAAGGATACAACGTCGCCAAAGGTGCGCCGCAGCGGCCGGTGCCCAGCGGCCCGCGCCCCGATGGTCCGCGCCGGGGACCACCGTCTCCGAGGAGTCCACGCGGACCGGGCAAGCCGCCTGTCGTCGAAACGAAGCGCGGGCCCAGAGGCGGATCCGGCGGCGGTAGCCCGGGCGGCGGCGGACGCGGCGGGCCACCGCGAGCACGGTAGCATCGGCTACTCGTAAGTAGAACATTGTCTGTTTTGTTGGGGAGAGCGGACTGTCGGGTTTCAGGTGACTGAGCGCCCAAAGCCGCCGTTTACGCAGCGACTGTTGCAGCTGCCGCGCGGCTGACTTCGTGCATCAAAGGTCTGCAAGTCCTGCTGAATACCGTCCACCGAAGCCCGCCGCCTGCAGAGTCAGGGATTGGTAGGGCCGGAATTGCGAACCACATCGATGAAGCGGAGTACGTCTTCGTTCGTGATCCGCAAAGCGCTGCGCCAGTGTGCTCCCTTTGGCTCGAGACTCATCCTAAACAGCTTCGGTTCTCGCTGAAATAGCTTTGTACCGGTCTTAGCATTGTTGTGCTTCAGCAAGTTGTTCAAGTCGTTAAGCAGCGCCAATCCCTCGCTGTCGACCGGGTAGCCCAACTTGCGGACCTTGCGCCTCAGCCCACGAAAGTCGACATCTTGATCACTCGTCCAATCACGAGCCGTATACTCCCAGAAGTGGAAGATGCTGGACACGAAGGCTTCCCGAATGACACTCCGCGCCAGCGACTTCTGCATCGCCTCCCATTGCAGCTGGTGTCGTGTGCTGGCGATCAGTGCCCCGTTCTCATCATATTCGTCGTCGTCATCACCACTATCTATGTATCGATCGTAGGCGGCTTCGGCATCGCAGTGCGCTTTATCTATCGCCGCTATAGCCGCCTTAAAGGCTGCCTCGATCCGGTCCAGTTCGCTGCTAAACTGGAAGGCTCTCATACCAGGAATTTCGACCATGCTAAATGCTAGACTACAGGACTGGCGACAGCCAGCGACTTTCTCGCCGGTCAATTTCAGGATCGTTCTGTCCGCTACAAATCAAGTACGAGCGCAAGCAATCCATTTTGAACCAAAGTGAGATGAACGGACTACCGCTTTCAAACGACATTCATTCGCGACAAACGACCGAAAACTTGTCGCAAGCTGCCAAAGATCAGCCTAGTCCAGTTTAGTGACAGGGGAGGATTACCGATGGCCTACACTGATTATGAACTATCCGACATGCGCAAGATCACATCCCAGTGCCGCTTTTCGAGCGGGACGACCGACAGGCGGAATTGTTTGAACATTTGCATGTCCGCCAGCGCGGGTTCGGCTTTCATTGCCGCGAGCGTCACGGGCTTGGCGAGCGGCCGCACCGGCGCGACGTCGACAGCGTAGAACACGCCTTTGGGATCGGTCGCGTCGATATGCGCGAGGCCGACGACTTCCATGATGCCGACCGCCTCCAGCCCTTCGTTCGAGTGATAAAAGAAAATCGGATCGCCAAGCGCCATCGCGCGCAGATAA
>JANMII010000160.1:0-2816 GCA_031375665.1 Hyphomicrobium sp. | reverse complement strand
GCCAACGATGGTGCCGATCTTCAAGAACGTCGATAGATAATCGCGCGGCGCCAGCAAGATCCACACCGGCAGCACCGACGCGATAAAGCCGTACGCAATCAGCATCAGCGACAATTGTTCGCCGCTGAACGTGAACATCGGACCGAGCACCGGGTCGGCTGCAACATGCTCACCGTAGACGATCGACGCCATCAGCAGCGTAAAGCCGATCACCGACATTTCACCGATGCGACCGGGGCGCAAAATGCGACCATAAACGCCCATCAACACCGCGATGGGGATCGTCGCTGCCACCGTGAACGTGCCCCACGGGCTCTGCTTCAACGCCTTGACGACGACGAGCGCCAGCACAGCCAGCAAAATGACCATGATCAGCAGCACGCCGATCATCGCGATTGTGCCAGCCACGTTGCCGAGTTCAGCCCGGATCATGTCGCCAAGCGAGCGCCCGTCGCGCCGCGTTGATGCCCACAGGATGATGAAATCTTGCACCGCGCCAGCCAGCACCACGCCGACCAGCAGCCACAACAGGCCGGGCAGATATCCCATCTGGGCTGCCAGCACCGGGCCGACCAACGGGCCAGCGCCCGCGATGGCCGCGAAGTGGTGGCCGAATAGAACATTGCGATCGGTCGGGCAGTAGTCGAGGCCGTCGTTGAAGCGCACCGCCGGCGTCACCCGGTTGGCATCCAGCCGCAGCACTTTGTTGGCGATGAAGGCGCTGTAGTAGCGGTAGGCCAGCAGGTAGACGCACACCGACGCCGACACCAACCACATGGCGTTGATGGTCTCGCCGCGCGATAGCGCCACAACGCCGAGCGATCCAGCGCCGAGCAGCGCCACGGCAAGCCACGTGAGATGGTTGCGAATATCCGTCATACTTTGAGCGTTCCCCTGAGGCGTCAACGCGTGCGGCTATGGCCTGGGTCATGTCCCAAGCGATCGCCTTGGTTGGCATGTTTTGGGGCACGCTATACCACTTTCGCAGCCAACGTCAGCAGGGGAGCGAGGACGTCAACCGTGTCGTGTGTCGAGCACCGTCGTCATAGACGACCGCTTTCGTTTACGTAATGTGCTTTTGGAGGGACGACCTGGGTTCGAGCATGACCGCAAAAAAATTTTGGTGGAGCTTAGCGGGATCGAACCGCTGACCTCTTGCATGCCATGCAAGCGCTCTCCCAGCTGAGCTAAAGCCCCAAACCATATCACCGCGCAACCATCTGGAAGATTGCGCTGGAGGGACGCCTGATAAGTCGTTCAGGCGTAAACATCAAGGTCGTTTATAGCACGCAGTCTATGCCGCGTTCAGACTTCTTCTTCGCCTTCGGCCGGACCGCCGATGATGCTGGCAACGCCCGCACCTTCTTCTTCCTCTTCTTCAAGGAACGTCTCGTCGTCAGCGGCCGGTGTGTCATCGGTCTCGACGTCGGCCAGCGCCTCTTCGCCCTCGACGGCTGGCAACTCGGTCGCCTCGTCGTCCGCAACGATGATCTTCTTCGGCTTGCGCAGCGCGGCTTTTTCTTCAGCTTGCAGCGCTGCAAGTGCGGCCGGAGACGACGCGATCACGTACTTTGCATTGCAGTGCGGGCACAGGATCGGCGTCTTTTCGAGATCGTAAAAGCGCTCTTCGCAGCTCTGACAGGTGCGCTTCATACCGCGCGCTAGTTTCGTCGCCATGCTTTGTGGCCTCGGTCAATCGTGAATAGGTGTCGATAAGGAAAAGGAAGCGGATCGTCTGCCATAGGCCCAGACGGGTGTCAAAACCAATTCCGGCTGATCCGCGCGATCGCAGATCGGTCGTCCCGCTCTATGGCTGGGGCATGGCAGCATTGATCCGGCAAGTCAAAGGCTGCTGACAGGCTGGGGAAAGGCGGTGGGGCGTCAGACTTGCGGGCAGCGCTGCGATGCGGCGACCTCGATGCGTGCGTCAAATGCGGCATGCTTGCAAATCGCTGCCAGATCGCTCCCAGTTCGGACGCAGCTCGCCGGACCCGCGCGGTCGATCTTGCCGCAAGCGTGGCCGCGACAGCGTTGACAGGCGGCTCGGCGCAAGTCCTCTATCGCGGCGACATTTTTGGCCCGCCACTAAACATCGACGCTCGGCCGGGCGCGCCGAGCACCGAGTTTTAGTTGCCAGCATCCAACCCCCCGCCCACCAACGGACCCGCCGCCTTGCCATCTGATGATCCACACTCTCATGCAGCCAAACCGCTTGCAGCACGCCGTGCGCGCGGCCTGACCGGCCATGTCCGCGTGCCGGGCGACAAATCGATCTCGCACAGGGCGTTGATTTTCGGGGCGTTGGCGACCGGCATAACGCGAATTCGCGGGCTGCTGGAAGCCGAAGACGTCATCAACTCCGCGAAGGCGGTCAGTGCGCTGGGCGCGCCTGCGGAAAAATCCGGCGATGTCTGGTCGGTGAAAGGTCGCGGTCCGGGCGGATTGCGCCAACCCGACGCGCCGCTGGATTTCGGCAACTCCGGCACTGGCACGCGGTTGATGATGGGCGTCGTCGCCGGTCACGCCATGACCGTGACCATTACGGGAGACGCATCGTTGTCGAAGCGGCCGATGCGCCGCGTGCTCGGGCCGTTGCGGCAGATGGGTTTGCAAATTGTCGAAGAGGGCCGCGAAACGCTGCCGCTGACGTTGCGCGGCAGCGATGATCTGGTGCCGATTGTGTACACGCTGCCAGTGCCATCGGCGCAGGTCAAAAGCGCCATCCTAATCGCGGGGCTGCATGCTGCTGGCGAAACCACGGTCATCGAGACGGAAGCCACGCGCGATCACACCGAGCGCATGCTGCGATTTTTCGG
>JANMII010000134.1:0-3759 GCA_031375665.1 Hyphomicrobium sp. | reverse complement strand
GCAAGCGCGACCGCATCTTCGGCTCGAACCGAACCGTCGGTTTCAACCGTCATCGTCAGCTTATCGTAATCGAGGATCTGGCCTTCGCGGGTATTCTCGACCTTGTACGACACCTTCTTGACCGGCGAATACAAACTGTCGACCGGGATCAGACCGATGGCCGCATCCTCGGGGCGATTGCGCTCGGACGGCACATAGCCTTTCCCCATGTCGGCCATGAATTCCATGCGGATCGATGCGCCGTGGTCGAGATGGCAAATGACGTGCTCTGGGTTCAGCACTTCGACGTCGGACGAGCCTTCGATGTCGCCGGCCTTGACAGGACCTGCGCCTTCTTTCTTCAGAACCATGCGCTTGACGCCTTCCGAATGGATGCGCAGCGCGATTTCCTTGATGTTCAAAATGATGTTGGTGACGTCTTCGCGGACGCCCGGAACTGACGAAAACTCATGCAGCACGCCGTCGATCTGCACCGATTTGATGGCGGCACCTTGCAGAGATGACAGCAGCACCCGGCGCAGCGCGTTGCCGAGCGTCATGCCAAAGCCGCGCTCCAGCGGTTCAGCGACGACAGTTGCGACACGCGAGCGATCGCGGCCGGGTTGAATATCAAGCTTCGACGGCTTGATCAGGTCTTGCCAGTTCTTTTGGAGCACGTGTTGCACGGGGGCCTCGTCTCAGTTTGGGCGCGGGAGGGGGCAACCCGCTGCACCAGCCACAGGACTTCAATGTCAATTGACCGCGCAAGCTGACGGGGGATCCACTCAGCATGACGGCTCGATTTTATTAGACGCGGCGGCGCTTGCGCGGGCGGCAGCCGTTGTGAGGGATCGGTGTCACATCGCGGATCGAGGTGATTTGAAAACCAACCGACTGCAGGGCGCGCAGCGCTGATTCACGACCCGAGCCTGGTCCAGTGACCTCGACTTCGAGCACCTTCATGCCGTGGTCCATGGCCTTCTTGCCAGCATCTTCGGCAGCAACCTGAGCAGCGTAAGGCGTCGACTTGCGCGAGCCCTTGAAACCCTTGGTGCCCGACGACGACCACGCGATCGTGTTGCCCTGTGCGTCCGTGATGGTGATCATCGTATTGTTGAACGATGCGTTGACGTGAGCCACGCCCGACGTGATATTTTTCTTTTCGCGTTTTTTGACTTTACCGGCGCGACCGGCTGCAGCTGCTTCTTTGGCCATATGTCTCGTGCTCCACGATCCCCGATGCGAGGATCTCAATCCAATCACGCGCCAGCTTGGCTGGCAGCTCTAAGCGCGAAGGCGGTGGTCGACGTGTGACCCGCCTGCGCCGCTAAATTACTTCGTCGCTTTCTTCTTGCCAGCGATCGCAACGGCTTTACCCTTGCGGGTGCGCGCATTTGTATGCGTGCGCTGGCCACGAACGGGCAGTCCCTTGCGGTGGCGCAAACCACGGTAGCAGCCAAGGTCCATCAGGCGCTTGATGTTGGTTTGCACTTCACGACGCAAATCGCCTTCCACCGTGTAATCGCGATCGATGGCTTCGCGGATCTGCAGCACCTCAGCATCGGTCAGCTGATTGACGCGACGGTCGGCTGGGATGCCAACTTTCGTGCAGATCTGCTGCGCGAATTTCGGACCGATGCCGTGGATGTACTGGAGCGCAATAACGGTGCGCTTTGCCGTTGGAATGTTTACGCCTGCGATGCGGGCCACGTTCGTCTCCTGCCGTAATGTTGGCCCGTCTTCCGGCCGCCAATGGTGTGTTTACGTTTGTCGTGCGTAAGATCCGTCACGGATCGTCAATCAGTTTTGCCGAACCTCGAAACCGTCTTCGTCGTCATTTCTCAGTTTTCGCCGGTCAGGCCGTTTCGTGTCTCAATTTTATCGTGCATTTGCCTCACGCGTTGCCGCGCTTAAAACACACCCCGATGCGAACACTCTTGTCGCTCCAAGTCCCCTGTACCAGGGCTACAAAAAGCGGAGCGATCTCGGCACTAGGGCCGAGCCCCAAGTCCGGATCGCAAAGAACCATCGCTGGAAAAAGTGCGGTGTTGTAACGCGGCTATACTCCTCCGTCAATCTTTCGCGCCTGTGGCATTAACTGACCCTGTGATGGGCCAGCAACCCATCAATCTGGCCGGTCACGACATCGATCGGTGCCATGCCGTCAACGGACTTCAGCAGGCCGTGAGCGTAATAGTAACCAATCAGGGGCGACGTCTCCCGATAGTAGGCCATCAGGCGTGTTTTCAGGGCTTCCGCGTTATCGTCGGCGCGAACCTGACCACCCGAGGCGACCGTTTCACGCGCCCGAGTTTCGATCCGGTCAGCGAGTGCCGCATCGTCGACTTTCAGCTCTATGACGGTATCGAGGTGCTTGCCATGCGATTTCAACAATGCGTCGAGCGCTGAAGCCTGCGGCAATGTGCGCGGAAAACCATCGAGAATAAATCCACGCCCGCAGTCCGGCTGCGCGATCCGTTCGGCAATAATCCCCACGACGATATCGTCCGGCACCAAGCCGCCATTCGCCATAATCTGTTTCGCCTTTAGCCCGACCGGCGTTTCGCTCGTCACAGCAGCCCGTAGCATTTCGCCGGTCGACAATTGCGGAATACCAACCTTGCTGGCGATCAACTGCGATTGTGTACCTTTACCAGCGCCCGGCGGTCCCAGAAGAATGACGTTCATCGCGGTGCCTTGTTCGATCCGCGAAGCTTCGATTTCTTGATCAGCCCTTCGTACTGCTGCGCGATCAGATGGCTCTGGACCTGCGCGACGGTATCCATCGTCACGCTAACCGCGATCAGCAGCGACGTTCCGCCGAAGTATAAAGGGATACCAGCGTAGGCGGTCAGCATTTCAGGGAGCACGCATACGACCGCCAGATAGATCGCACCAACCACCGTAATGCGTGTCAGCACATAATCGATGTATTCGGCGGTCTTTTCACCCGGACGAATACCCGGCAGGAAGCCACCGAACTTCCGCAAATTATCGGCCGTCTCTTTCGGGTCCAAGACGACAGCTGTGTAGAAGAACGCGAAGAACATGATCAGCATGGCGTAGACCAGCATGTGCAACGGCTGGCCCGTACCAAGCGCTGCAACCGCAGTATTCAGCCACTCCGGCCCTTGCCCGGCTGAGAACTGCGCGACCGTGATCGGCAGCAACAACAGCGATGAAGCGAAGATCGGCGGAATGACGCCCGATGAATTCAGCTTCAGCGGCAAATGCGAGGCATCACCCTGGAACATCTTGTTGCCGACTTGGCGCTTTGGATACTGCACCAGTAGTCGGCGCTGCGCCCGCTCAAAGAACACGATCGCAGCGATCACCGACAATGCGAGCGCTAAGAAAAACACCAGGACGCCGGGCGAAATCGATCCCGTCCGTGACAATTCGAAAAGCTGCACGAGAGCGCCCGGCAGGCCAGCGACAATGCCAGCGAAAATGATCAACGACGTCCCGTTGCCGACACCGCGCTGCGTGATTTGTTCGCCAAGCCACATCAAGAACATTGTGCCGCCCACCAGCGTAATGACGGTGGTCGCGCGGAAGAACATGCCGGGATCTATAACCACGCTGCCAGCCGCATTGCGGGAACCCTCTAGACCGACGGCAATGCCGTAGGCTTGCAGCGTTGCGAGCACAACGGTCAAATACCGCGTGTATTGATTGATTTGCTTGCGGCCGGCCTCACCCTCTTTTTTAAGCGCGGCGAGCTTCGGATTAATCGAGCTCATCAACTGCATGATGATCGACGCCGAAATGTACGGCATG
>JANMII010000108.1:0-12240 GCA_031375665.1 Hyphomicrobium sp. | reverse complement strand
GGGACGAGAACGCAGCCACTCGCACCTGCCGACTACAAACCGGGCTACGTCGCGCTCTATGAAGCGCTGAACGTGCCAGCCGTGCCGTTGGCTTTGAATTCGGGCCTGTATTGGCCGCGTCGCAGTTTGATGCGCTATCCCGGCACGATCATCGTCGCCTTCCAACCGCCGATCGCGCCGGGGATGGCGCGGGCCGCGTTTCGCCACCATGTCGAACTGACGATCGAAGACGCGAGCCGCGCGTTGGTCGTGGAAGCTGCAAACTCATCGACCCCGCCGCCGTTGCCACCGCACTACCCCGGCCGTTCTTACGACGATACAAAATGAGAACATTAAAAGAACATATTGTTGACTTTTACGGTCGCAGCGGCTATTTTAGCAATATCGACGCGTTGCGGAGTTTCGTCAGGCATGAGCACTGAGCTTTCATCAAACCTCGATGGCATCGCTGCACACATTTGGCGAGCGAAGTATCGGTTTGGCGGATCGGCTGAGATTGTAGCCGACGTGACGGTTGACGACACGTTCTGGCGAGTCGCAACGGCGGCGGCATCGGTTGAACAGGGCGGCAAGAAACGGCGCGACGCGTGGGCAAAAACCTTTCACGGCGCCATGACCGACTTTGGCTTCTTACCTGCAGGCCGGATTTTGGCGGGTGCTGGCACCGGCCGCGACGTCACGCTGTTCAATTGTTTCGTTCTTGGCCGGATCGATGACGACCTCACCGCAATCTTCGACAGCGTCAAAGAGGCGGCGCTGACGATGCAGGCTGGTGGCGGCATTGGCCACGATTTCTCAACGCTGCGGCCCAAGGGTGCGCCCGTGCGCAGCATCGGCGCAGACGCGTCGGGACCTGTCAGCTTTATGGACGTCTGGGACGCCATGTGCCGAACCATCATGTCAGCCGGTCAGCGGCGTGGTGCGATGATGGCGACGCTACGCTGTGACCATCCCGATATCGAAGCCTTCATCGCGGCAAAGGCTGATCCAACACGGCTGCGCAATTTCAACCTGTCGGTTCTCGTCACCGACGCGCTGATGGATGCCGTCAAACGAGACGCGTCGTGGGATCTGAAGTTTGACGGGACGATCTACAAAACCATTTCCGCGCGCGGTCTGTGGGAACAGATCATGCGCGCGACCTACACCTACGCCGAACCCGGTGTGATTTTCATCGATCGCATCAACGCAGCCAACAACCTGTCGTATTGCGAAACGATCGCCGCGACCAATCCATGCGGCGAGCAACCGCTGCCACCGTATGGCGCGTGCCTGCTTGGCTCCATCAACTTGGCCCGGTTGGTCGAAAATCCGTTCACGCCGGACGCCGCCATCGATAACGCTAAGCTTCGCCAGCGCGTGGCAATCGCAGTCCGGCTGCTCGACAATATGATCGATGTGTCGCGTTATCCGTTACCAGCCCAACGCAAAGAAGCGCTTGCCAAACGACGCATTGGTCTCGGCATCACAGGACTTGCCGACGCGTTGATTTTTTGTGGTCTGCGCTATGGCAGCGAGGTCGCGCAGCAGATGGCCGCGTCATGGGTCGCGGTTATACAAAACGCCGCTTATCGCGCCAGTGCCGACCTGGCTGCGGAAAAGGGTGCGTTCCCGTTGTTCGATGCCGACGCGTTTATCGCGCGACCGAATGTGCAACGCCTTGATGCAGACGTGAAGGCTGCCGTCGAGCGGGCCGGCATCCGCAATGGGTGTCTGACGTCGATCGCTCCGACCGGTACAATCTCGTTGTTGGCCGGCAACGTTTCGAGCGGCATCGAGCCGGTGTTCGATTTTGTGTATCGTCGCCGATTGCTGGACCGAGACGGCACACACCGCGACGAGACGGTTGAGGATTACGCTCACAAAGCATTCGCAAAGCGCAATGGCACTAACCCGCCACAGCGATTGCCGGATGCGTTTGTTACGACAGATGACCTGTCGCCGGAGCAACATCTCGGCATGCAGGCCGCGTTGCAGCCCTATGTCGACAGTGCGATTTCAAAGACAATCAATTGCCCCGAGACGATCAGCTTTGAAGCGTTTGGCGGCATCTATCGATCGGCTTACGACCGCGGCCTGAAGGGCTGCACCACGTATCGGCCGAACGCCATCACAGGTGCAGTTTTGGTGCGTACACCCCAGCCCGTGAATGCAGCAGCGGACGTCGCGGCGCATGCGGCGACAGCAAAGCCGATCGATATGGCGGTTCCGAATAGCGTTGTGCCAACGGCACGCGTGGGCGACATCGTCTACATGACACAGCCGCTGGCACGCGATGAAGCGCTCGATGGCTCAACGTATAAGATCAGATGGCCAGCCAGCGCTCATGCGCTTTACGTGACGATCAACGACATCGAGCGCGATGGGCGGCGGCGGCCATTCGAAATCTTCATCAACACCAAGAATCTCGACCACTACGCGTGGACCGTCGCGTTGACGCGGATGATCAGCGCCATCTTTCGCCGTGGCGGCGATGTCGCGTTTGTTGCAGAAGAACTCAAAGCGGTGTTCGACCCGGAGGGTGGCCAATGGATGGCTGGCCGGTATGTGCCAAGTTTGCTGGCTGCGATCGGCGATGTCATTGACCAGCATATGCGCCGCACGGGCTTCCTGCAGGCCGACAGCGCGGCCGTCAGCGATCCCAAGCATGGCGAGCACGGGCACAGTGAGGCGAGTTACAGCGAACGTAACATCGCTAGGGCGCGTAGTGCTCAGACCGCAAACGCAAGCCATACGCCACAGTCGCAGTCGGTGGATCCATCACCTGCCACGACAGGTCCGATGGCACGCGTATGCCCCAAATGTGGGATGCGCGGCTTGCGACGTGTCGAGGGCTGCTGGACCTGTTCCAGCTGCGATTATTCGCACTGCGGATAGTGCTCCGGGCCGCACGAAACTCACCGAAGGCTAGGAGCAGCTGCCAGCTAGCCGCATGGTTCCACCGTGGTTGAGCGCCTCGTCAAAAAACCTAATGGCCGTTAACACTTCAAACGTCTTGACGTCCCCTAACGCTCGTTCTGCCAACAACCGGCAACCGCACACTTCTCAACAGTTTGTTCACCACGCGCGTGAAAGGCCGCGCGCCCCGTCAAATTTCCGGCTCAAAACTTCCAGAACCTTCACGCCTGCGGGGTTACGACTGGGCTCATAACAACGGTCGACTGAAACCCAGATTGACCGACGATTTTGGGCCCGCTTGGCTTCGTTAGGGGTGTTGCGTCATGAGTGCTGAAATTATTCATTTATCCGACGTGCGCGCCAGCCGCCAGTTTGGTCTAAGCGCCGACAAGATGATCTCCTACGAGGTGACTGCTGAATCCTCTGCCCGGTTTCATTTCTGGACCGGCGCGTCCGGCAAACGCTATGTTCACACCGTCTACAGCTTGTTTGATTGCCCGCCGCTCGATGCGGCCAACTACGTGCTCGTGCGGCGCGAGAGCAAGACAAAGCGCGCGATCGTTGCCATTGGCCGCCTAACCAACGATACGGCGACGCTGAACCTGGCGGAAATTCGCCAACGGGCAGCCACACTTGGCGCCGACGAGGTTCACGTGCACCTGCTCGCGACCTCAACGGACGATGCTCAAGCTGTCGAAGTTGATTTGAAATCAGCCCAGTTCGCGGCCTTGTCGAACTAAATACTGCGCCAGCTAATCATCCTTTGGCGGTGCTCTGCGGCCAAAATCCGGGGCTGGTGTGTCTTGCCCGGCTTGAATGATGCCTCGGCGAATTTCTCGGCTTTCAGCAAATAACCGCTCAAGCGTTTCGCCATCGCCAAAGCGGATCGCGCGCTGGAGCGTGACGAGATCTTCAGAAAACCGGCCGAGCATTTCCAACACAGCCTCGCGATTATTCAAGAATACATCGCGCCACATGATCGGGTCGGAGGCGGCGATACGCGTGAAATCGCGAAAGCCACCGGCAGAAAACTTGATGACTTCGCTGTCGGTCACGCGCTCTAAGTGGGCTGCCGTGTTGACGATGTTGTAGGCGATGAGGTGGGGCACATGCGATGTGATGGCCAGCACCAAATCGTGGTGCTCAGGCGTCATGAGTTCGACCTGCGACCCAAGGCGCGTCCAAAAACTTTCAAGTTGCGCGACCGCCAGCCGATCCGCATCGCCTTCGGGCGTTAAAATGCACCAGCGGCCATCGAACAATTCAGCAAAGCCCGCATCAGGCCCCGACTGCTCGGTGCCGGCGATGGGATGGCCGGCGATAAAATGGACGCCGTCCGGAATGTGCGGGCCAACGTCGCGCACCACCGACGCTTTGACCGAACCGACATCGGTCACAATGCACCCAGTTGCGAGATGTGGGCCGATCTGTTCGGCGATTTTGCCGTAGGCCCCAACCGGCGTGCAAAGGATCACAAGGTCCGCGCCAGCAACGGCTTCTGCTGGATTTTCGTAGGCAACCGCGACAAGTCCAAGCGCCACGGATCGAGCGCGCGTTTCAGCGCTGGTCGAGCAGCCGACGATGGTTTCGACAAGGCCAGCGCGCCGGGCGGCGTGGCTGATCGATGAGCCGATTAAGCCAACACCAATCAACGCCAGCTTGCGGAACATCACGTCAGGCGGCGACGCACCGGCCCGCTCGCTCATGGTGATGGGCTCATCATATACGTTTCGAGCGCGGTTAGCGCCCGCGTGTTATCGACCTCAGACCCAATCGTCATGCGCAACGCATTCGGAAAACCGTACGCTGTCACCCGCCGCAGGATCACACCCTGACTTTTGAGGAATTCATCGGCGGCGATAGCCGTTTTTTTTCCACCATGAGGAAAGTGAAACAGCACGAAGTTTGCAACACTGGGCGTCACGTCAAGCCCGAGCGCTTGCAATTTATTCGTCACCTCAGGCAACCAGCGATCGTTATGCGATTTTGCCGCTTGCATGTGATCGCCATCATCCATCGCGACCGCGCCGCAGGAAATTGCTGCTGTCGACAAATTGAACGGCCCGCGAATGCGATTGAGGACATCTGCGACTGGCGCAGGGCAATAGGCCCACCCAATGCGCAGAGCGGCTAACCCGTGGATCTTTGAGAAGGTGCGCGTCATGACCGTGTTCGACGTCGTTGCGACCAGCTCAATCCCGGCTTCGTAATCATTGCGGCTAACGTATTCAGCGTAGGCCGCATCCAAAACCAGCAAGATATCGTCACGCAGCCCGGCTCGCAGCCGGCGGACTTCACCAATCGGAATGTAGGTTCCGGTCGGATTGTTCGGGTTGGCAATAAAGACGACACGCGTTCTCGCCGTCACACGCGCGAGGATTGCATCGACATCGGCGTGCAGATTGTTTTCAGGCGCAATGATCGGCGTCGCACCATTCGTCAGGATCGCGATCCGATAAACCAAAAAACCGTGTTCGGTGTAAATCGCTTCATCACCGACACCAAGGTATCCGCGAGCGATCAGCGCCAGCAATTCATCGGACCCCGAACCGCACACAATGCGCGCCGGGTCGAGGCCGTAACGCCGACCAATCGCTGCGCGCAGTAGCGTCGCCTGGCCATCTGGGTAGCGTTCGAGATCTGAGGCCGCAGCCTGATACGCGGCAATTGCCTGTGGACTTGCCCCCAGCGGCGTTTCGTTCGACGATAACTTTGCCGGCTTGAATCCGCTCGGCACCCGGCTTTCGCCTGGCACGTAAGCGTCGATTTGCAGTATACCCGGACGAGGGTTTGGTGTGGTCATCAGACAATCGGCCTTGAACCTGCGAGAGCCACGTTCACTGCGTTGCAGCGGTGGCCTCTTTGGGCTTCGTTTGCCCGCAGTGATACGGGCTCGCGGGCTTGAAATCAAAGATTAAAGTTGACTTTAGTGGACGCGGGCCTAGCAAAAGCTGGAAGCCTGCAACGATGAAAACTAGGCCATAGGCATGAGCGCCGCGCCGAGCGAAAAAAGTGCCGCGCCACAGCGACGGTTGAGTGAGGTCCATAGCCCCTCGAGCGAGGTCGTTCAATTTGACGCGACGCGGCCGCTGAGACTTGCCTGCCAGCTAACCCTCGCGCCTTTTACCATCGCCTATAAAACCCACGGCGTTTTGAATGCGGATAAGTCAAATGCGATCTTGGTTTGTCACGCGTTGACGGGCGACCAACATGTCGCCGACACCAATCCGCTGACGGGTAAGCCGGGGTGGTGGCAGACGATGGTTGGGCCGGGCAAGCCAGTCGATACCAACCGCTTTTTCGTCATCTGCTCAAACATCATCGGCGGATGCATGGGCTCGACGGGGCCAGCGTCGATTAATCCGACCACAGATTTGCCGTATGGCCTGGCTTTTCCGGTCATTACCATTGGCGACATGGTTGAAGCCCAAGCGCGTTTGATCGATCATCTCGGTATCGAACAATTGTTCTCGGTCGTCGGCGGTTCCATGGGCGGAATGCAGGTACTTGAATGGGCGGCGCGCTACAAAGAGCGGGTTTATACGGCAGTGCCGATCGCAACAGCGGCGTGGCATACATCGCAAAACATTGCCTTTCACGAAGTTGGCCGGCAAGCCGTGATGGCCGATCCAGATTGGTGTCGTGGCGACTATTATGCGGCCGACAAGACGCCCCGTAATGGTCTGTCAGTTGCGCGCATGGCGGCGCACATTACGTATCTTTCGGAAGACGCCCTGCAGCAGAAGTTCGGCCGCAGCTTGCAGGACCGATCGCAAGTGACGTTTTCTTTCAACGCTGACTTTCAGGTGGAGAGCTACTTGCGCCACCAAGGTTCGACATTCGTCGATCGATTTGATGCCAATAGCTATCTGTATATTACGCGTGCGATGGATTACTTCGATCTTCGCGATGATCATGGCGGCGTCTTGGCCAACGCATTTCGTGGCACGAAGACGCGCTTTTGCGTGGTTTCGTTTACATCCGACTGGCTTTACCCGACGCGGGAGAGCCGAGCCATCGTCCAGGCTTTGAACGCGGTGGCGGCCAACGTCTCGTTTGTTGAAATTGAAAGCGACAAAGGCCATGACGCGTTCTTGCTCGAAGAGCCGACTTTCTTTGCAACCATCCGAGGTTTTCTGAATTCGGCTGCAAGCAAGCGCGGTCTGCCGATCGAACAGCCGATAGGGGTATGATGATCGCAACCGCGACCGCACGTGCGCTGCCAGCCGTTGAGCAACGTCTCGATCATGACTTGATCGCGGAAATGGTCGAACCAGGTGCCCGCGTTCTCGACGTCGGCTGTGGCGATGGACAACTTCTGAAATTGTTGGAAACGCGCAAAAGCGTTGACGGCCGCGGTGTTGAGATTGAGCGCACGAAAGTCAACGCCTGCGTTGCGCATGGCCTCTCAGTCATTCAAGGCGATGCCGATAGCGATCTGGCCAACTACCCTGACCAGGCTTTTGACTACGCAATTCTATCGTTGACGATCCAAGCGACCCGAAGTCCGAAAATCGTGCTGCAGAATCTATTGCGGATCGGACGACGTGCCATCGTCTCGTTTCCAAATTTCGGTCATTGGCAGATCAGAACTGCGCTGTTGTTTGGTGGCCGGATGCCAATTACGCCCAATCTGCCGGACAACTGGTATCTGTCGCCTAACGCGCACCTGTGTACGATCCGAGACTTTGCAGACTTATGCGAAGTCGTCGATGCTCACGTCGAACAAGCCGTTGCATTCAATATCTCCGGCCGCCGCCTGCCGATCAAATGGTCGCTCTCGACGCAGAACTTACTTGGCGAGAAGGCTGTCTTTCTGCTGAAAAGTCGATGAGGCGCGCTGGCGCTTTGTGCGAGCCTTAACCGCCAGCATGAACAACTTCGACCGGTCGTCTGATGGCACTTTCGCGCATGCGGTACCCGCCCACAATTGGCGCCGTCATCTCCTTGCGAGCTTCGACAATAATCAGGCCAGCGACGCCAACGGAAATGTGCGCGCCCGCCTTTTCGATTGCTGACGATAGTCGCAACGCAAACCGTTTATCCACTGGCGGGAAATAGAGCGCTTCACCCCAATCCAGCGGAGTGAACAGGGCAGCAGTCAATTCATGCTCAAGCTGCGCCCGGCTGAACGGCAAGCCGTGCCCGAACGGCGTTGAATCAACGCGGGACCAAACGCCCCGCCGGTTTGGCACAACCAGCAGCAGCCGACCATCGGGGGCAATCACACGCCACATCTCGCGCAGAACAGGCCCAACACGATCGGCCTGTTCTAGGCAGTGGACAGCCAGCAAGCGATCAATGGAATTATCCGGCAAGGGCCAGCTGTGTTCTTCGACCAAGACGGAATGGCAACGCGAATTTTTCGGCCAGACCACAGCCCCTTGTCGGGCCGGCATCAGGCATGCGAGGCGCGACGCCTCTGAGCGGAATGATCCCAAATACGGCGACGCGAAGCCAGCGCCTGCCATCGTCAATCCATCAAGCTTTTTCCAGCGTGCGCGAACACGCAACGACAACTGCCGCCGAACCACATGACCGAGCGGCGTGCGATAAAAGTTTCGCAGCGATGTTGCATCGAATGTCATTGCTGTGGGCCAGATGAGTGACGGACCGCACCCAAAGGGGCAGCGCGCTACCTCTTTAAGTGATCTGATCGCAAACCGAAAGCATTGCGGCACGTGCAGCCAACGTAAGACGCGCCGCAGCTTTTGCCTTCTGATCCACCGACGCGCTTAGTTGCGCAACGCTCGGCTAAGGCCCTCGACTTGGCTATCTGTCAGCAGCGGTTGGGCTCGGAACTGATCCGAGAACATCGGAGGCGGCGCGACGTTCTCGGCGCGATGATCGGCAATTTTCTGGATCTCTCCCGTCGTCGCGTTAATGCGAACATTCTCAGAGAACATCGAACCGTCCGAATACACGGCCTCAATCCGCAGCGAGATGTTTTCGACGCCCACGTCGTGTCGACCGATAAGGAAATCTGGACCGGCCTTATTAAGCCACTTTGGCAGCGGCGTGCCGTCAGACTGCGTCACGCGATACTCAACGATCCTGCGCGTGCCATCTTCAATCGTATTTGAGATCTGAAGCATCAGCGTGCTGTTGCGCACCAAGCTTTCAACAATGATCTGCTCGCGGGCACTGAGACCGCCAAGATTACCTGGAACATCGTTTCGCAACGAGAAACCCGGAAGTCCTTCGAGACGCGACTGACCAAACGAGGCCTCAAAGCCTGCACGGAACAAAATTTCTCTCGCGCGCTCGGCTCGAATGGTATCGAGCACGGCGCCATCGGAGCGCAGCGAACTCAATCCGCCCAACGATCGAATGCCGTTGGTCGCTGCCATCACGATCCCTTCAGCCGACAACAGATCGGCAAGACTGTTCAACGATTGGATGTCGAAGACAGCATCCAGCACAGCGCCGTTGGCGCCAAGGTCTTGCTCGATGTCGAACGGGTTGAGCTTTGCTGTGACGTCAGTTTGGTCATCATCAAAGCCGAACACCACACCGTGCTCGACATAGTCCGCATCCGTAATTTCAATTGAAACGGTCGCAACCGCTGTGCCGCCGTTGCCGTCGCTGATGGTATAGCTGACCGTGTCACGACCAAAAAAGCCGACGGCTGGCGTGTAGCGGATCGAGCCATCGGCAAGAATATCGACCGTGCCATTGGCGGCCGTAGCGCTGGTGACCGACAATGCATCGCCGTCTGGATCGGCGTCGTTGCCCATGACCGGAATGACGACGTTCGAACCTGGCGTAACCGAGGCGTTATCGTTTTGAGCGATCGGGGAAGGATTGGTCACCGACCAAACGAAATCCGTGCTCGAAATGCCACCGCGACCGTCAGCGACCGTCAACGTCACTGTGTAGGGTCCGTTGAGCGAAGCATCACGCGGCAAAGTCCCAGCAATAATCCCTGTCGCCGGATCAATCGATAAGCCTGGTGGCAATCCGGTTGCGGCGTAACTGATCACATCGCCATCAACGTCGGATACAAAGCCACCAACTTCAAACCGGACAACACCGCTATCGATCGCCGTCTGCGGAGCAATGGCCGCGATCGACGGTGCTGAATTCGACGGTGTCACAATGACTGTGACGGTGCGTTCGACCGAGGTCGTGCCGTCGGTGACGACAAATGTAAAGCTATCCGTACCGCTGTAGTTGGTGTTTGGCACATAGCTGTATGTGCCGTTGGCGTTGACGATGACCGTTCCATACTGTGGAGCTGTAGCACCTGAAGCATAGGTCAGTGCATCGCCGTCGACATCTGACGCGGCCGGTAACGTGCCATTGAATGTTTGATTAAATGGCGTCGTCAACGACCCGTTTGCTGCAACAGGAGCATCGTTGACCGGCGTTACGGTCAGCGAGACAACCGCTTCGGCCACCCCACCTTGGCCATCGCTGATCCGATAGGTGAAGCTGTCGCTGCCATGGAAATTTGCATTGGGGGTGTAAACAAACGTTCCGTCAGCATTCAGAACAAGGCTACCGTTGACGGGTGAAATGACCGCAGACAAGCCGTTTCCTGCAACGCCATCACCGTCAACCACTGCGATCACACCGCCATCAGTGTCAAAATCTTGGCCGGGTGTGCCAGGTGTCACATCGCCGGAAATTGCCGTGTCCTCGGTGCCGATTGCGATGTCGAAAACAGCAGCTGGCGCATCATTCACCGGCATGACATTGATCGAGATCGTCGCCGTCACGCTGCCGCCTTTGCCGTCGGAGACAGTGTACGTGACGCTATCTGCGCCGTTGAAGCTGGCGTTCGGCGTGTACGTGTACGTGCCGTTCGCGTTGACGACGACGGTACCATTGGTCGGCTGGGTTGCCGCCGAGTACGTCAGCGTGTTGCCATCAACGTCGGTTGCGATTGGAAGCGTCGCCGAGATCGCAGCGTCTTCGTTGGTCGTGACCGAACCGTTCGCTGCAACCGGCGCGTCGTTCACTGGCGTGACGGTGACTGACACGGTCGCGGTTGAAAACCCACCCTCACCGTCGCTGATTTGGTAAGCAACAGTGTCCGTGCCGTTGAAATTCAACGTCGGCGTATATGTGATTGTCCCATTCGCGTTAATAACAACCGTTCCGTTGGCCGCTGTTGCCGATGTCACCATCAGCACATCGCCGTCGGGATCGACGTCATTCGCCAGAACGGCAATCGTTGTAGGATTATCCTCGAACGTCATCGCCGTATCATTGGCGGCGAGTGGCGCTGGATTAGAAATCGTCCACATGAACGACGTCGAAACCGAGCCACCAGGTTGGCCATCACTCGCTGTCACAACGACAGTGTAAGGATTGAGCAAAGACGCAGATGCAGCGATCGTGCCGCTGATGATACCAGTGCCCGCGTCGTAGGTGAGACCCGCTGGCAAACCGGTGATCGTGTACGTCAGCGGATCGCCGTCGCCATCAGCGAAAGCCGCGGAGACATCGAACGAAATAACGTCGGCGTCCGCGCCAGTGCGATCGGAGATACCAGTCGTTGTCGGGATATCGTTGACGGAGCCAACGGATACCGTGACTGATATGATTTCGACAACGCCACCTGAGGTCACTGTGTAGGTGAAGCTGTCAGTCCCGACGAAATCTAAATTCGGCGAGTACGTTACCGACCCGTTGGCCAAAAACGTAACCGTTCCACTGGCGCCTTGGGTGACAGCCGTGACGCTGCGTCCGGCGTTATCAAATGTATCGTTTGCTAGGACATCGAACGAGATTGCCACGTCTTCTGGCGTTGATACGCTATCGGACATTCCGTCAGCCACCGGCGTGACGGTGATCGCGATCGTGTTCGACGCCGTCGCCGTGCCATCGGTGGTCGCGACACTGAGCGAGGTCGTGCCGTTATAGTCGGCGGTTGGCGCGTAGCCGATCGACGCGATGGCCGCGTTGATCTGTGCGGCTGTGCCAGCGATCGTCACCGTGTTGCTGCCGTTGCCGGTGATCGTCGCACCGCCGCCGGTCAAAACCGAGAGCGTGCCAGCCCCCGCTGGTAGTGTCAGTGTCGTCGTCAAGGCTCCGCCATCAACATCGGCGACCGTCGTGCCGGTGATGACGCGGGTGGTATCTTCTGCCGTCGTCTGCGCGCCCGGCACCACTTGCGTCGGTGGATCGTTGACCGGTGTCACCGTTACAGTGACCGTCGCAGTCTCGGTCACGCCGCCGCTCGTGACGGTGTATGTGAAGCTGTCCGATCCGTTGAAGTTGGCGTTCGGCGTGTAGGTGATGCTGCCGTTGGCGAGGAACGTGACGGTGCCGTTGGCACCTTGAGTCACCGCCGTCACCGCTGGCGACACGTTCTCGAACGTGTCGTTGGTCAAC
>JANMII010000073.1:0-1587 GCA_031375665.1 Hyphomicrobium sp. | reverse complement strand
CGATGATGATCACGGATGTGAACGTCGAGATCATATCGGATGCGACGCGCCGATTAAAGCCATCAGGTGTTTGGCACGACAGTGTTGTGCGCACCATTGATCAGCTTGATGGCGTATCGAGCCGCCGGGTCAGATTTTCGAACTCACGACGTAACTCGTCGTTCTTGAAGATCTGTTCGAAGCTTGGCGCTTCAAGCTTTTGGATCGCCTCGAACGATGCTGCGCTCTCGCGCATCAAGTTCCGCAATTGCACGCTTGCCTCGACGGTCTCGAACGTGTTGTCGGCAATACTTAAATCATGCGCTGCTTTTTTGCGGGCGTTGGCGATCTGATCGCGCTGCTGGTTGAGATAACGACGGTACGCCTTGGCTGCGTCATCGGCTAGCTTCTGGCTGTCGCGATTGGCATCGAGCGCGCGCTTTTGATCAGGACGGTTCTCGGCCTTCATTAAGTTCGATGTTTTCTTGCGCGCAGCTTCAATATCGGCGCCGATGGCATCGAGCTTTGGCAAGTAATGCTCGTCGATTTTTTGCAGCGTTGCGTCTTGCGCCTGGACCAACATGGCAAACAAAGCCGCGTGCATGGCGAAATACTTGCGCGCGGTCGTCATGTTTTCGCCAGTTGCGCCAATCATTTTCGAAAGCTGCGCATCGATCACTTTGGCTGCGTCGAAGACGGCGACCAGCCGCACCAGATCGCCTGACAACACGCTATCGAGCAGCAGGTCGACTTGGGCCTCAGAGAGCTCGATGCCCGAAGCTCTTAGTGCGCCTGCGATCTGCGATTTAGCTGCCACGATCTCGCTTCGGCGGCCCTCGATTTGCTGCTGCTTATGCTGGATCGCACCGTCAAGCGATTGAACTGTGTCACTGAGAATGCCGGGCAAAGCTGCGTCTTTCGGCGCGACAACTTGCTTTTCTTTCAGTGCTGCGATCTCGTCCTCGTCGGTTCGGATGGCTTTGCGAAGTTCTTCGACCTTCTTTTGGGTTTCAACGACGGGCACGTCGGTGACGATACTCAAAGCGCTGTCGATGAGAGCGCGGACCTTGTCATCGCGATCCTCGCGCGTTTCGGTCCAGATTGGCGGCAACATAAATTCGTCGCGGCTAGGAAGCTTTGCCGCGCCACTTCGCGTCTCCGCCGTCGACTTGAGAATGGCATCGATGGCCGCCATGAGGGCTTTGGTGCGTTCGTAATCAACCTCGCCGGACCGGGGATCGCTGTCGGTAGCCGGGGTATCGGATGCCGAACGCTCGAACGCTTGGGTGCGCGTTGCAGCACTCTCGCTTGGTTTTTGTTGTGACGTGTCCGTCGCCTTTGGCTGTTTGAGCAGATCAGCGATCGCATCGCGTCGCGCCGTCTGAGCGCCAGCGGGCACCGTTGAAGCAAGCGTCAGTGCCACAGTTGCTGCCAGTACGGCGCGCGCCGTATGCATGACAGATCGATTGGCATGCTGCGGCAACGCTATCTCTCCAAACAAGACCGTAGGCCCTACACCAATCCGCAAAATTCGGGCGAATCCGTGTTTTGACCGATTCTGTCTGAATGAAGTTGATGCAACTTGTCAGTAGGGGCCAGATCCAACTC
>JANMII010000049.1:0-11488 GCA_031375665.1 Hyphomicrobium sp. | reverse complement strand
GTGGCGATTTCAGTCGGTGACGGTTTGTTTTCGGGTGGCGCGCATCTAACGGCATTACTAATCATGCAATCGACGAGCACCACGCCGTCATCGGGAGCAGCACCATAGTGCCCGCTGGCAAAGCCATATTTCAGCAAAGTGTCATAGAGCAGAACGCCAGCGTAATCGCCGGTGAACGGGCGACCTGTGCGATTGGCGCCGCTACGGCCAGGAGCCAGACCAACAATGAGAAACTTGGCGGTTGGCGCGCCAAAAGACGGCACTGCGCCGTTGAACCAAAAGGGTTCAGCTTTTTGATTGTCGTCGCGATAAGCAACCAGGCGCGGGCAGAGCTGACACTGTGACGGCGCTTCCGGCGGAACGGTTGATGCTAGCGCAGCGTCGGACCCGTCCGTGAATGGTAGCCGAGCGGACATCCTGTCTCCCTTGCGCGCGGTGGCTCAGGCAGCAAAGCTGTCGCGGCTGATTGGCCTGCCGACTAGACTTCCTCGTCTGCGTGGTCGTCAATTGCGCTGTATGATGTTTCCCGTCCACCGGCCGCCGCTGATCGTGGGCTCGTTGCCCGAGTGTCGCGCGCCGACCGGCCGGTGCCTTCGCGTCCGATGACGTTCTCTAGATCGACGATATCAATGAATTGATCGGCTTGGCGGCGCAATTCGTCGGCGACCATCGGCGGCTGCGTTTGCAGTGTCGAAACAATGCTGACGCGTTTGCCCTTTTGTTGAAGCGCTGCCACCAACGAACGGAAATCGCCGTCGCCTGAAAAGATGACGATGTGGTCGAGTGTATCGGCCAAGCGCATCGCATCGACGGCCAATTCGATGTCCATATTGCCTTTGATTTTGCGCCGACCGGTGGCGTCGGTAAATTCTTTGGTCGGCTTGGTCACCATCGAGAACCCGTTATAATCGAGCCAGTCGATCAACGGGCGGATCGAGGAATATTCCTGTTCCTCGGCGAGAGCGGTATAATACAGCGCCCGCACGAGCTGAGACTTTGACCGAAAAAATACCAGCAACCGCTTGTAATCTATGTCGAACCCTAGCGACTTTGCGGTCGCGTAAAGGTTCGCGCCATCGATGAAAAGCGCAACGCGCTCTGTTGGATAAAAATGCATCGGACAATTCTTTCGCTTCGTTGCGCAGTCAGTGCTGCCGGGGCGCTGTCATCGGATCTGATCGAAATCGGTCGATGAAAGGCGCCAAATTGGGGGGCGACGCTTCAAGAAAATGCAGCGGCGCATTCAGTTCTGGCTGATCTAATAGGCCGAGCACAGATCATTCAAACGGATAACAGTGTTTCTCGACCATCAAGAATTGGGACGCAGTTACGGCACCGCCAACCCCTGCAGTCGTGCCTCAACCCTACGTCGCAACCGCGGCTGCCGATTGCTGCAATCGTGCGATGGCAAGCGGAGCACCGTAACATATTGCTAAAACAGACAAATTCCTAGACCTGCTAAGCTGCGACCGTGGTCCGCACGGCCCGCCGCACCGTTTGTTATCTTGCATTATAGAGGCAGCTGTGGCACGCCCGAGTAGCCGAGGTGCTGAAAAGCGGCCCGGACAAATTTGTGCGCCTGCTGCTAAACTTCATTTTGGCAAGCCCTGCATCTACTTTCCCCGGAAGGAACCCTGATGGCTCGAGTCACCGTCGAAGATTGCGTCGACAAGATTCCAAACCGGTTTGAACTCGTTTTGTTGGCTGCACACCGCGCTCGCGCCATCACGAACGGTAGCGCCATCACCGTTCCGGTCGACAATGACAAGAACCCCGTCATCGCGCTCCGCGAGATCGCGGACCGGACGATGGCGCCAGACGACATGCGTGAAACGCTGATCAACTCGATCCAGAAAAATACTGAGGTTGATGAGCCGGAAGCCGTTGCAGCGCCATTGTTGCCGCCAGATCGTCGCGCGCCGCAGCTTGGTCGCGACGATGCGTCGAGCGACACCCAGGTCGACGTGATGACCGAAGAACAGCTGCTGCGTGGCCTTGAAAGCATGACGCCGTTGGAGCCTTCAGCGAACATCGGTTCGACCGGCGGCCCGCGTGATCGTGACCGTGATCCTCGCGACCGGGTGCGCTGAGAAGCGGCCGATTTGCATTCGGTTGCTGCGTTGGGAGTGTTCACACCGTTGGTGTTGCAGCATAAGCTGCGAATGGCTAGTGCCGCCCAAGCCGACGTGCTAACCGAATTTTCGCCTGACGGTTGTTAGCGTTGCGTTTGTTTTGATCGCGACTTCGGGTACGCTCTGCACTCAGGAGTGTGCCACCTCAATGATGCGTCAATACGAACTCGTCGAACGCGTTCTTAAATACGATCCCAAGGCCGACGAAGCGTTGCTCAATCGCGCTTACGTCTATGCTATGAAGGCCCACGGCAATCAGAAGCGGGCGTCGGGCGCGCCTTACTTCTCGCATCCGCTCGAAGTCGCGGCCATCCTGACCGATCTCAAGCTCGACGACGCCACGATCGCGACGGCGCTATTGCACGACGTGATCGAAGATACCGCGTCGACGCGCAGCGAAATTGATCAACTGTTTGGGCCAGAGATCGGCAGTCTTGTCGACGGCTTGACCAAAATCAAACGCTTAGATCTGGCGTCGAAACAAGCCGAGCAAGCTGAGAATTTTCGCAAACTCCTGATCGCGATTTCAAGCGACATCCGCGTGCTGCTGGTGAAGCTTGCCGATCGCCTGCACAACATGCGCACGCTTGAGCACATGAAGCCCGAAAGTCGTCGGCGTAACTCCGAGGAGACGCTGGACATCTATGCGCCGCTGGCGGGCCTCATGGGCATGCAAGCGTTGCGCGACGAATTGGAAGATCACGCATTCCGCTGGCTGCAGCCTGAAGCCTATCAGGCGGTCGGCGACAAATTGGTCGAATTGCGCGATCGCAATAGGGGATTGGTGGAGGAGATTCGCCAGGCGCTTGCTCGGAAGTTTTCAGACGCGGGCATCAAGGCTGAAACGTCG
Organism: Hyphomicrobium sp.; assembly: GCA_031375665.1. Lineage (GTDB taxonomy): Bacteria > Pseudomonadota > Alphaproteobacteria > Rhizobiales > Hyphomicrobiaceae > Hyphomicrobium_B. The sequence continues at coordinate 8,506 of JANMII010000049.1, read as the reverse complement.
GGTCGCGAGAAAAAGCCGTACGCCATCTCAACCAAGATGGAACACAAGCAAATCGGCTTGGAGCAGCTGTCCGACCTGTTTGCCTTCCGCGTTGTCGTCGACACGATCGACGATTGTTATCGCGCGCTTGGTATTGTGCACACCACGTGGGGCACTGTGCCGGGTCGCTTTAAAGATTACATCTCAGCCCCCAAGCGCAATAACTACCAATCCATTCACACCACGGTTTATGGACCGCGGGCGCAGCGCGTTGAGCTGCAAATCCGGACCCACGCCATGCACCGGGTGGCTGAATACGGCATTGCGGCTCACGCCCTCTACAAAGAACAACGCTCAGCCGCGACCACCGTCAATGGCCACAGGCCAGCGCCAGCGGGAGTTGGTGTTGTGCTGCCGCTGACCGCTGGCGGCGCTGCGCCGCAACCGTCGTTTCGCGATGCTGACAACAGCCCGTATGGCCGGCTGCGCGTGATGATCAACACGCTGTTGTCATCGGAGAACCCGGAAGAGTTTTTGGAGCACACCAAGCTCGAACTGTTTCACGATCAGGTGTTTTGTTTTACGCCAAAGGGCCGTTTGATTGCGCTTCCGCGCGGCGCAACGCCACTCGATTTTGCTTATGCAGTCCACACCACCATCGGCAACGAAGCTGTCTCGGCTTATATCAATGGGCGCCATGCGCCGATCGATACGCGGCTGCGTAACGGCGATGAAGTGACGATCGAAACGTCGAAAACACATGTCCGGCCGTTAGCATGGGAGGCGTTCGCGGTTACAGGACGGGCGCGTGCCGCCATCAGACGGGCGGCACGTGAGGCTGAAAAACGTCGCTACACAGAACTTGGTCGTCAGCTTGTGATGTCGACAATCACTGGCAGCGGCGCGGATTATTCTGAAGAAAAAATCCGCCTCGCTGCGCCGCGCTTTCAACTTAAAACAGCAGATGACGTGTTGTGCGCAGTCGGGCGCAACGACATCGCATTGCTTGATCTGATGGCCGCCATTACGCCGGTGCCGGGGCTCGCGGCGCTGCATGCTGACAGTTACAAACCGTCACGACGGTTTGGTCGCGCCCAGGCGCAAGACGGATGGTTCAATATCGACAAAGTCATGAGCTTGAAATTTCGAGCAGCCGAAGGTGAAGCCACGACCGCGATTTCTATTCGCGGACCCAACGGTGATCTGCCCGTGTTGTTTGAGCCGGGTGGCGCGGTTCCCGGTGATCGGATCGTCGGCGTCATGTCGCCGGGTGAAGGGATCCGGATCTTTCAAATTCACTCGCCCCGTCTCAATGACTTCGAGCATCAGGGCTGGATCGACGTGACTTGGGATATAGATCCTGAAAATCCGCAGCGCTTTCCGGCTCGCGTCAACGTCACAGCCGTCAACGCGCCCGGGACTTTGGCCGAGATCGCCAAAACAATTGGTGAAACTGGCGGCAACATCGACAACGTCCGCATGGTTCGTCGTGCCGCCGATTTTACGGTGTTGGCCATCGAGCTTGAAGTTTTTGATCTGGTTCATCTCAATCACATTGTTGCTGGATTGCGGGCTCAGGCGACGGTTGCAAAAGTCGAGCGCATGTTCGAATGATCGATTGCGGCAGAATCGCGCGGAAATGCCGGGGGGCACCGCGCCAGGGTCACATTTGGCCTCAGATCTCTGCGGTAGCGGCTTAAAGCTGTAGCGCTTAAGGCGCATGGAGAATGGCAGTCTTTGATGGAACCAAACTTCGCTCGACCGTGGGCACGCAGCGGCTCGATGGCATTCGGCCGGGGGCAATTGGCTGGCCTGTCACAGCGCACGCGCTACGCATGGCGGCGGATACTTCGCGTTCGCGCAACGCCCCACGAGATTGCTCTAGGCGCAGCAACCGGAATTTTTGCGGCGTGTACGCCATTTCTTGGCGGACAAATGGTCTTGGCGGGTGCGATCGCTTATTTGCTCCGCGTCTCGGTCGCGGCCGCGCTGGTTGGGACGTTTGTTGGAAATCCGCTGAGTTGGCCAGCGATCTGGAGTGCGTCGTATGTCGCCGGCGCGTGGCTGTTGGGCCTTGATCCGGTTCATGCGGCCGAGAGCCTTCCGGCTCATTTGAGCGACGGGGCAACCTTGATTGGCGCGTCAATCATGACGCCATCTCCTCAATCGATTGACGCGGTGTTTGTTAACCTGTCGGCGGTCTTGCGGCCACTCGCGCTGGGCGGCGCATTGATCGGCTTGCTTGCTGGCCTTTGCAGCTACTATCCTATGCGGCGGGCGGTGCGAACGTTCCAACAGCGGCGCACGATCCAACCTCTAGGGTAATACACCGTTCGATCGCATCATCGCACGAGGTGATCTCCCGGCGGTATATCCGCGTTCGCCACATATGCGGTGTGGCAGATCAATTTATTCGAGAGTAGCGTTGAGCCAACCGGCCAGGGTCAAGTGAGCCAAGTCGTTTCAAATCAGACACTGGTGACGGGCCAGCTCACGCACCGGCCGCTGCGGCTTGGCGTGAATATCGATCACGTCGCCACACTGCGCAACGCGCGCGGTGGATTGCATCCCGACCCCTTGCGGGCCGCCCATCTGGCAATTGAGGGCGGCGCGGATGGCATAACGGCTCATTTGCGGGAAGATCGTCGGCATATCTCGGACGCTGACATAACGCGGCTTAAGAATGAGATCACGCGTCCGCTCAATCTAGAAATGGCAGCAACGCAAGAAATGCTGTCGATCGCACTCAAGCATGTGCCCAATGCATGTTGCTTGGTGCCGGAGCGGCGTGAAGAACGCACTACCGAGGGCGGGCTCGCCGTGCTTGGCTTTGAGACCACGCTGAAACCTTACATTGCCAAGTTGAAGGATGCTGGCATCCGCGTTTCATTGTTCATCGAACCCGACGAACAGACGATCGAAGCGGCGGCTGCCATTGGCGCTGACATCATCGAGTTGCACACAGGTCGATATTGCCACTTGGCGCTCGATCACGATGCAGCTGGCGTCAGCCGCGAAGTGCAGCGTCATGCGAATGCGGCCCGATTGGCCGCGTCTATCGGGGTAGAAGTTCACGCCGGGCATGGCCTGACCTACAACACGGTTGCCGCTATCGCGCGATTGCCAGAAATCGTTGAACTCAACATCGGACACTTTTTGATGGGCGAGGCCATTTTTTGCGGCCTGAGCAGCGCGGTGCGGCGGATGCATGTGTTGATGGGTGACGCTCGGGCACACCACAGGCAACTCGCTCATCCCGGGAGCTTAGAGTCCAGACCCCTGAGCAACGAACTTTAAGCACTGACCTCTGAGCGGGGACCTCTAACCTATGATCCTCGGCATCGGTAACGATCTTTGCGATATCCGCCGCATCGAAAAAACCATCGCGCGCTTTGGTGACCGTTTTTTGCTGCGTGTCTTTACCGATGTTGAGCGGCGCAAAGCTGCGGGCCGCGCGCATCCGGCCGCGACGTTCGCCAAGCGGTTTGCTGCGAAAGAGGCGATGACAAAAGCGCTCGGCACCGGCTTTCGTGATGGAGTTCACTTCCGTGATATTGGTGTGGTCAACGCGCCCTCGGGTCGGCCGACATTTCATTTGACCGGCGGCGCCGCCGATCATTTGCGCCAGCTCGTGCCGGACGGATTCGAGGCGCGGATCGATCTGACATTGACAGACGAATATCCCATGGCCGAAGCGATCGTCATTATTTCGGCGCTGCCCGTGAAGCACGATCGCCGCGGTTAACGCTGTGCCTGCGAGCTCTGACACCAAGCGCGCTGCACATTGCCGCGCATCAAACCGTTATCGTTCGACCCGGCCGCAGCCGAAGAACTGCGGCCAGAGCCCAGTGTTTGCGAGACTTGGACCCCTATGCGGCCATGATGTGCGATCATTGCGAAGGCCACATAAAGGGGCTATAGCGGGCACGCCGTAATCATCACATTCGACGCCTCCCGGCTTACCCCGTTCGGCGATGACCGTCAGGTTTTGGGAGCAACGCATGAGCAGCCGTTCGAAGGCGGAACGATCCGGTGGTGTGGAGACAGCCATCATCGTCGCCGAGGCGCTGGCGATTGCCATGTTCGTTCGGATTTTTTTCTACCAGCCCTTTAACATTCCATCGGGCTCAATGAAGGAGACACTTCTCGAAGGCGATTATCTGTTCGTCTCGAAGCTGTCGTACGGTTACTCGAAGTTCTCATTCCCGTTCAGCCCAGATTTGTTCAGCGGTCGAATTTTTTCAGCCGAGCCCAAGCGCGGCGACGTGGCGGTCTTCAAACTTCCACGTGACAACGCAACCGATTACATCAAGCGCGTGATTGGGCTCCCGGGCGACGAAGTTCAGATGCGCAACGGCCAGTTGTTCATCAACGGCCAAGCCATCCCCAAAGAACCGGCGGGAGAATTTATCACCGACGAAGACGGCGAGCGTGAACGGCGCATCCCCGTATTCAAAGAAACTTTGCCTAACGGTGTGAGCTACACGGTTCTCGACAGCGAACCCGAAGGTGCGCTCGATAATACAGCACCCTACAAGGTGCCAGACGGCCATTACTTTATGATGGGCGATAACCGGGACAACTCGACCGATAGTCGGGTCAGAAGCGCTGTGGGCTTTGTGCCGCTTGAAAATTTTGTCGGTCGCGCCGAGGTGATTTTCTTTTCAGCGCCCTTTCTCGAAGACGGAAAAATGGAGTGGTGGGCGCCCTGGTCATGGCCGTTTGACATTCGCTGGAGCCGGTTCTTCAATCTGGTTCGGTAATGGTCGGCGGCTGCGGCTGCCCAATACATTTGACATGCTCAAACCGCGCAAATTCAAAGATCTCGAAACCAAACTCGGGCACCGCTTCAAGGATGTGGCGCTGATCGAGCGCGCGCTGACGCACGCCAGTGTGCGCGGCGGAAAAATGGAACGCGCCGATAACGAGCGGTTGGAATTTATCGGTGATCGCGTGCTCGGCCTGGCGATTTCTGAGGTGCTGCATTTGCAGTATCCCGACGCCAACGAGGGCGAGCTGGCGCGGCGCTATAATCGGCTTGTTCGAGGCGAAGCCTGCGCACGGGTGGCGCGCGCCATTGGGCTTGGCGATCATTTGATCTTGTCGGAAAGCGAAGCTGACAGTGGCGGGCGTGATAAAACAACGATCCTCGCCGATGCTGTGGAAGCGGTTTTAGGCGCGGTTTTCCTTGATGGCGGCTTTGAGAAAGCCCGCACAGTTGTGCGTAAGCTCTGGAAAGAGCAGTCTGAGCCGGTCCCAGAAGTGGCGGTCGATGCGAAATCGGCCCTGCAGGAATGGGCGCAAGGTCAGGGTTTGGCATTGCCGAAGTACACGGTTGTTGCGCGCAAAGGGCCAGACCATGCGCCATCGTTCACCGCTGAAGTTCTGATCAGTGGCTGTGCTCCAGCGCAAGGCGAAGGCGCATCGAAGCGGATCGCGGAACAAGCTGCTGCAACTGCGCTGCTGATGCGCGAAGGCGTGAGGACGATCGCCCATGACGCCTGAGACAACGCCTGCCGACCAAGGCTCGGCTCCATCTGGCGACGACACGCGTCGATGCGGCTTTGTCGCAATTCTCGGCGCAACCAATGTTGGCAAATCGACGCTCGTGAATGCCCTGGTCGGCGTCAAAGTGTCGATCGTCTCGCACAAAGTGCAAACAACCCGGGTGCCGGTCCGCGGCATCGCGCTCGAAGGCGATAGCCAGATCGTGTTCATCGATACGCCGGGGATCTTCAATCCCAAGCGACGGTTGGATCGCGCCATGGTCGATGCCGCGTGGGGTGGGGCTGAAGATGCCGATGTCGTGGTTTTGGTGATTGACGCCGTCCGGGGTGTCGACGAGCACGCTGAAAAAATCATCGACAAACTGAAGACCGCTCGCATGACGCGTGTCGTCGTATTGAACAAAGTCGATCGCGTTGAAGATAAAGAACGATTGCTGGCGCTTGCGAAACACGTCGATGGCTTGCTGACCTTCGATCGATTGTTCATGCTGTCGGCAACCGGCGGCGTTGGTGTCGCTGATCTGCGCAGCTATTTAGCCGTGACTATGCCAAAAGGTCCGTGGCATTACGCCGAGGATGACGTGACGGACGCCCCGCTGCGGGTGTTGGCTGCAGAAATCACGCGCGAACGCATTTATCATTGGCTGCACGAAGAATTGCCTTACGCGACGACCGTCGAGACGACGAGTTGGAAAACCCTCAAAGATGGCTCAGCCCGACTTGAGCAAACCATTTTCGTCGAGCGCGATAGCCAGAAAGCCATTGTGCTGGGTAAGGGCGGCGCCACTATTAAACAGATCTCGACGGAAGCGCGGCGCGCCATCGCCGAGATCGCGGATCATCCGATCCACCTCTTCCTGTTTGTCAAAGTCCGCGAAAATTGGGGCAGTGACCCTGAACGCTATCGCGAGATGGGGCTTCCGTTTCCGAAATCGTGACGGCAATCGCGCCGCCTCATCGCGCATGTTATTCGGCACGCTGCGCTTTGCACGCTGTGCTGCACTGTTGGTGGCAATCGCGATGAGAGTTATGGCGATGGACGAGCGATCAATCTGGGCAACACCACGCCATGCAATGGACCGATGAAGGCATTGTCCTGTCTGTTAGGCCTCATGGCGAAACCGCAGCCGTTGTCGAACTGTGGACCCGTTCGCACGGCCGCCATCTCGGGCTCGTCTACGGCGGGCGCTCACGAAAACTTCGGCCGATCTTACAAACTGGAAATCATGTCGATGCGACGTGGAAAGCCCGTCTCAGCGACCAACTTGGTCATGTGACGCTGGAGCTTCGTCGAGGCTTTGCAGCCGAGACGATGGACGACAGCGCAGCCCTTGCCGCGATGTCGTCGATGATGTCACTGACGCGGCTGTTACCAGAGCGCGACCCCCATCCCAACCTCTACGAGATCACGCTTTTCGTTTTGGGCTTCCTCAATGACGTAACGGTTTGGCCAGCGTTGGTGGTGCGTTGGGAATTGGCCTTGCTGGGAGAACTTGGCTTCGGGCTCGATCTCAATCAGTGCGCGGCGACCGGTGCCAATGACCAGCTGCTGTACGTTTCGCCGAAAACGGGGCGGGCCGTGTCAGCGTCGGCGGGCGAGCCCTATCGTGACCGCTTGCTGCCGTTGCCGCAATTTCTAACGCGGCAAAGAACGGGCGGTGTCACGACGGACGACGTCAAAGCCGGGTTTGGTCTGACCGGACACTTTTTAGAAACGCGCGTGCTGGCGCAACGCCAGGAACACCTACCAGAAACACGAGCGCGACTGCTGACGTATTTGGCAAAAGCCCAAGGCTGATCGCTCTAGGTGATAGGCCGGTTCGTCCGGGCGGGCATACATCGACCGCGGCGCATCCGAGCGATGAACACCAGCTAAATCGGTCATTCAGGCGCAATTCAACGGTCGTCCGCTATCTGGTTCTCATTGCAAGCTCCACTTTGCCAAACAGCTCATGAGGACGCCGCCATGATAAAATCAGTCTTGATCGCCAGCGCAGTTTTGATCAACTCCGCTGCGATCGCGTCAGCCCACACGCCCAACCGTGCCGAGCTCGACGCCCGTCAACAACGCCAGCTCGGCGTGATTGAGCAGGGCCGTCAAAGTGGCGACATCACTTGGCGCGAAGGCCTGCAGCTACGCGCTCAGCAAAAAACCATCGCTCGCACGCAAGCCGAGCTTGCAAGCGATGGTCGATTGTCAAAATCGGATCGTCGCTACCTTGGCTCACTGCAAAGCGACGCATCGCAGGTCATTCATTCGGAAGCGAACGACCGTCGCCGGCGTTGGCGCTGGCTGCCGCGTTTTGGGCGCTAGCGCACCCTGATCAATCACGAACAGGTGCGCGCTAGCCCCATCCCCCACCGGTGCGCGCCTTTTGGAGAGCCGCTCCCCCCCCGGAGCAGCTCTCTGTCTTTTATGCAGCGAAGTGCGTCGAGCTGATCACGACCACCGAACCGTCGCCGCAGCACCTGCAACATGAACGAAGCCTGACATCACGGTTCAGATCGAGTTCAGAGCGGCTTCCTTACAAACACGGTCATGCTCGAGATACGGCCCAAAGCCACTGAGACGAGCAGCTAAAACGAGAAGCAACAGAGAGTACGTTCCATGTCCATCAAGGCCGTCATTGCCGCCGCCGCACTGCTTGCGGTTCCAGCTCTGCTGACGGGCACTGCTAACGCAGCTGATTATCGCGGCGATGGTCGCGGCGACCGCACTTACTCACGTGATCACGACGACGATGCACCGAGTTACCGCGGCGGCAACCGCCGGGCGCCAACGGTGGTGATCGTAGCGCCGCCAGGACGTGGCTACGACCGTTATGACGATCGTCGCCGTTTTGACCGCTTCGAGCGTCGTCGCCACTTTGGTTATGGTCGTCCGTGGTGGGCGCGCAATCACCGCTATGCCGAGCGCCACAATTGGGGTCCGCGTCCATACCCGCGTCACGACTGGTAAAGTGGTTCGTGAGATCCCATTTCAAATTGTCGGCCGGTTGAGCTTGCGGGAGCATGGCTGG
>JANMII010000036.1:0-8880 GCA_031375665.1 Hyphomicrobium sp. | reverse complement strand
ACCAGCGACGCGGCACCCGCCTTGGCGGTGACGGCAGAGCGTGCCTTTCTCGCTCGCCTCGAAGGCTCATGCCGGACGCCGATTGCAGGCTACGCAAACCTTGCGGACGGTCAGCTGTCGTTTCGCGGGCAGATCCTGTCGCCAGATGGCCGGAAAGGCTACAGCGTGGCCCGCAACGGAGCACCCGAGCGCGCGCTCGACGTTGGCCTTGAAGCGGCCGATGACGTGCTCGCAAAAGCCGACGCCAGCATTTTGATGCGCTCGCCAGCCTGATGCACATTCTGATCACGCGCCCCCGCTCGCAAGCGCTTGATCTCAAGTACCGCCTTGAAGCGATTGGTCACCTGGTCAGTTTAGCGCCATTGCTGGTGATCGAACACGAACCGATTGAGGCAACCGCGTTCGAAGGTGCGAGCGCGCTGATTGCGACCAGCCGCAACGGACTTGCAGCACTTGAGCACTCACCCGCCCTGCAGGCTGCGCGCGCGTTGCCGATCTTCACGGTCGGCCATGCGACCAGCACATTCGCGCGTGACCTCGGCTTCGGCCGCGTGTTCACCGGACCCGGCACGGCAGCAGAACTGGCGACGCTCATTGCGGGGTCAGTGAAACCGCACACTGGTCCACTCGTCCATCTGGCCGGTGATCATCTGGCCTATGACCTGGCTGCGGCGCTGGCGCCGATGGGCATCGTTGTCCAACCCATCGCGGCGTATCGATCAGTGGCGGCGACACGACTGTCTGATGACATTGTAAATCAGCTGAAACGACGCGCCATTGACGCGGTGATTTTAATGTCACCACGCACGGCTGAGACGTGGGTCGACGTCGCGTGGTTGCTTGACGAGCCAACGACGACTGCGCCCATCGGCGCCGCGCTGCCAGTCCACATCTGTCTGTCGGCCGCCGTCGCAGACGCCGCTGCGCAGGCTTGGTCCGTCAAAGGGCGCCAGCTCCCAGACATCGCGACCGCAGCACGGCCAACGCTCGACGATTTACTCACGGTCATCGAACGCCTAGCGGCGGGTGGTCAGACGCGCTAAATAAATGTTGACGCGAGCGCGAGGTGTCGACCGCAATTTAGCTCGATTGCTCGTGGCCTCAAGCTTCACGACCAGCGCGACGTGACAAATTGCGCCAACATGGTTTCGGATGTCGCAACCATGGTGCGCGGTGAAGACCAAAAGCGATGCAAAAAATTTCGCTATCGACGAGCGGCAAGCGACGTGACACCACAAGCTCGGGCAACCATCGACAGGCCTAGTTCGTTCGACCGGTTGCCTCACAGATAAAAGTGCGTTTAGCAGATGTATGGAGGCGTAAACTCCCATGGCCGATAATCCCGGTGACGCAACGAAAAAACCAACCGGAACAGACGCGCCAGCCACCAGCGCTACACCCAAACGGCCATTTGCGACCATTGACCTGAAGGCGACCGAGATTCGCGTCACGCCGGTGAGTGCATCGTCGGTTACTTCGACGTCTGCGGCTTCGTCGTCAGCATCTTCGATGTCAGCGGGGGCACCGGCAGCACGTCCTGTCTCGTCGGCGTCGGCAGCAGCCGCTGGTCAATCTCCGCGGGCAACGCCAGGTCCAGCGCCCGCTGCGACTTTTGCCGCAAAACCCGGTGACGAAATGGCATCCAACAAACCAACAGCGTCGACTGCGAGCGCCGAGGCGATCAGCGCGCGGCCAAAATCGTCACCGACGACGTCATCAGCGGCGACGTCATCGCCGCAGGCTGCGGAGCCAATCGTCATCAAAAAGCGTGGCGGATTTTTCTCGCACTTTGCCGCTAGCGTCATTGGCGGCCTGCTGGCGTTGGCTGGCGCTGAATGGGCCTTGCCACAGCTGGGCATCACCGGCACCACATCGCGCCTTGCAGATAACACCGCCGCTCTGTCGGCACGCGTCAGCTTGCTTGAGCAGAGAGATACGAGCGCCACGACCCCAATCGAAGGCGATTTGGCGGCACGCGTTGAAAAAATCGAAAAATCAACGGCGCAGATTGCGGATCAGAGTTCAGCGGTCACCGAAAGCCAGGCTCGCTTGGTGGCTGACACGAAAGCCGCCCTTGCGTCAGCGGCCAACGAAACTGGCGCCACCGATCAGCTGACACGCATTGCAGCGTTAGAAGATAAACTCAAAGCTCTGGCGGATGCTGGCGCCAACGATCCCAACGCCAATCGGCTGGCGCAGTTGGCGGCACTTACCGGAAAAGTCGCTGATCTGGAAACCAGTCTTTCGACCCAATTGACCGCGTTGCGTAAAAGCGTTGCCGACGACGTTGACGGCCGCATCATGGCTGCAACTGAAGCCAGCGAAGCGGCAAAATCCGGCACTCAGCGCATTGATCGCGACGTCGCGACTGTCAAAGGTGACGCGGTCCGTCTTGAAGAACGCTTGCTCAGCCTGAAAGCCGACATCGATCGATTGACTGCAACCGCCACTCTGGCACAGGAGAACGCGACCAAGCTGACGTCCGAGCTCAATGCCGCTAAAGCCGAATTTACACGACCAGCCGACATCGCAGCAGCGATCGATCCGGTCGCCAGCAAACTCGCCGGCATCGATGAACGTCTTCAAACCGTGTTGGCCGCCGAGGACGAGCGGCGGGCAAGCTCCGGGCGCATCGTACTCGCGCTTGAACTGCAAAATCTCAAACGATCGCTCAACAGTGGGACAGCTTTTGCGAGCGAACTGATCGAGGTTGAAAAAGCAGCTGGACCGGGCGTCGATTTAACTCCACTCGCCACCTTCAAAGACACCGGCATCGCGCCGGTCGCAGCGCTGGTCGGTGAATTCCGCACGCTGGCCTACAGCGTCATTGAAGCCGAGACCGAGCCAGCCGAGGGCGGCGTGGTCGATCGCTTGTTGGCTGGAGCCAAATCCGTCGTCCGTGTCCGCAAAGTCAACCACACGCCGGACGACAAAACGGCAGAAGCCGTGGTCGGCCGCATGGAACTCGCGCTGAAAGACGGCAAACTTGGCGATGTGCTCGAACAATCGCGCGACCTTGGGCCCAAAGCGCAAGTTGCCGTAAAACCATTCCTCGATAAGGTCGCGGCTCGCGTGAGTGTCGATCAGGCGGTGGCAGCACTTGAAGTGCAACTCAAATCATCGCTGAAAGCGACTGAGCCTGCGGCCCCCGCGCCGTGACTTTTGATTGACGCAATTCATTCGCGCTATCGACCAATCGTTTTGTTTGCCGTCATCATCTAAGGGTTCGCGTCATGGTGCGTCTCGTCATTTACTTGCTAAGTATCGCCCTGATCGCAAGCGGGCTTGCGTGGCTCGCTGATCGACCCGGCACGTTGCAGATCGCTTGGCAAGGTTACGACATCGAGACTTCGGTGTTTCGCGCCGCAGTTATTCTAGCTCTCGGTATCGCGGCGGCGGTGTTTGTGTGGTCGGTTGTTCGTACTGTTTGGAACGGCCCAGCCATCATCGGCGAGCGCATCGTGACCCGGCGCAAAAAACGTGGTCTCGATGCGTTGTCGAGCGGCATGATCGCGGTCGGTGCTGGTGACAAGGCGCTGGCCACTCGCTACGCCCTGCAAGCCCGCAAATCATTGCCGCATGAACCACTGACCCACCTGCTTAGAGCGCAAGCCGCGCAACTGTCCGGCGATCGAGCAACCGCGCGGCGCATCTATGAGGCCATGCTCACGTCGTCTGAAACAGAGCAACTTGGCCTTAGGGGTCTCTTCCTTGAGGCGCAACGTGAAGGCGCGCCAGATGCCGCCCAGCAATTCGCTGGTCGCGCCCTGAAGGCCAATCCGAAACTTGGCTGGTCGTGCGATGCGCTGTTTGATTTGCAGTGCCGCCGCAGGGATTGGGACGGCGCACTTGAAACCCTGGCCCATGCTAAGCGATCGGGCAACGTCGATAAGGCTGGTGGCGATCGCAAACGCGCCGTGCTGCTGGCGGCCAAAGCGCAAGAATTCGAAGATGGCGAAACCGACAAAGCGCTGGTGTACGCCCTTGAAGCCAATCAATTGGCGCCCGATCTCGTGCCTGCGGCCGCGGTCGCCGGCCGCATTCTAGCGTCGCGCGGGCAAACTGCAAAAGCCGCAAGAATCTTGCAGAGAACCTATGCGAAATCGCCTCATCCAGATTTGGCAACAGCCTACGCCTATGCCCGCGTCGGCGACAGCGCGCGGGACCGTCTCGATCGCATCCGGCAGCTCGCAGCCCTTAATCCGCATTCGATCGAAAGCCCGATCGCTGTTGCAACAACAGCCATTGAAGCCCGCCTTTTCGACGAAGCCCGATCGGCGCTCGAGCCGCTGTTGACCACCCGGCTGACGCAGCGCGTCGCCACCCTGATGGCGCGCATCGAAGCTGGCGATAATGGTGACAAGGGTAAGGTGCGCGAATGGTTGGCCCGCGCGGTGACCGCTGCGCGCGACCCGGTGTGGATTGCAGACGGCGTGATCTCCGATCAATGGGAGCCAATTTCGCCAGTTGACGGCAAGCTCGATAGCTTCCAATGGCGGGTTCCGGTCGAAACCCGCGATCAAGCGCGCGCCGAAATCGTATCCAATCGATTGGAAGAGTTGCTTGCGCTTGGCCGCGCAGGTGATGCGGCACCGGATGAAGAAACGGAAGCTGCGCTTGCCGCTGATGAAGCCGTCGAGATTGTCGCCACGGCCCCGAGCTCGCCCAGCACCGCTGACGCATCGCCCCAGCCGACATCTCAGCCCTCATTCCAGCAAACGGCCCAGCAAACGGCCCGGGCAACGTTCCCGGCGATGGGTCGACAGCCGGTGGCGCTCGCGCCGATCGTCCAACCCCGCAAGCGCGATCAAGACAGCGATGACACAGTTGCAGCCGCCAAGTTGCAACTCAACCCGGTTCAGCCCCGCACCGCATCCGCGTCGAACGAACGCGCGTTGACGGTTACGCCACGGTTTGACGTCACGACGGGCCGCAGCGAAGGCAAAGGCGATGGCACACCCTACGTTGCGCCCCGCGCTCCAGACGATCCAGGCTTGGAGGGTCTAGGCATCGACGGCCATGACGGTGTGATGATGGAGCCAATGCCGCGCAGACCGTACCGCGCCGTCAAATGATCGCGCGCATCGCTGCCGGAGGATGACTAACGTTTCGGTCGATGAACGGATCTAACGACTGCACAGCGATATGCAGCAACTCTGCGTTTTGCACGGGCAGATTTGCCAGCGTGTTTGAAAACTTTTTGCAGTCGGCCAACTTGTCGAATTCGCTGCCATTCAGTTGGCCCGTGACCAGAAGCTGGTCGCGAAGCGTTTCGATTTCTTGCTCGGAGTGCGCTGCAAGACAATGCGCAAGTTTTCCGGCGATCAGGTCGAACGCATCGGCAGCAAATCGAGATTCGTCAGCTGTTACAATGAAGACTGCCGAGTGCGCTGCAACGCGTCTGACTAATGTGCTCATGGTCAATGATGCGTCAATTCCGTAGCCTGCATCGCACACGTTTACGTGATGACGTTACAGCCCGGTCGGCGGTAGAGAGGCAGGGGTAGAGACGAACACTGTTCAACCCGCCAGTGACCCGTCAGCAGCTGCAAACTCCCTATAGAGACATCGCGATCGGGACAGCTCTGCACCGACGATTGGGGCTTGAATTTAATTCGACGTCACCGCCGCCTTGCAATGACGTTTGCGATTGGGTATGCCCTCACGGCGTTCGGTTGTTGATTTGATCAGCAAGCGGCGCCGACGTCGTACTGTCGATTTCGTCGTCGGCAGCACGTTGAGCCAGCCGTCACGATCAGCTCAGTCGCACGTCGAAGAAACTGGCAAAACATTGAACGACATCAACAAGATGCCGCTTTAGCTCAGCCGGTAGAGCACGTCATTCGTAATGACGGGGTCAGGTGTTCGAGTCACCTAAGCGGCACCATTGTTTTCATTAGATTTTCGGCTTTTTTGTAGCAGATGAGTGCGGCGGCTTCGAAGCCTGCTCGCGGACACGCCCCGGCTTTCCTGCGTTTGGCTGCGAACCACGCAACAAAATGAACGGGCATTTATCCGCAGGTCTCAAAGAGACCACGCGCTGATCCCGAATTTCGACGCAGCCGAAGCTGCATATGGGTCATCCGCCGATCACACAATCGTGGGTTGGCATCTTTAAACATGATCCCACATCCCTGCCATGACACCTCCATCTATGACTGCCGCCCACGCCGCCCTGTTCAAGTCTTCGGCCGATGACCATTCCGCGCCGCTGCATCCAGGCGAGGTTTTGCGTGAAGACTTCTTGCCCCACTGCAAGCACACAGTCGAAACGCTGGCGCGCCAGCTCGACGTACGGCCAAGCGTGCTGCGTGATCTGGTGGCTGAGCGCACCTCGATTTCAGCCGACTTGGCGGCCAAACTGGGCGAAGCTTTTGGAATGAGCGGGCGATATTGGCTGGCACTACAGCTGCAGCACGACCTGTGGCATTCTCGAGTGTATGCGGCGACCCAACACCACACAGCGCAACACCACACAGCCCAGCAACGCAATGTCCGCACGTACCGGCCGCAGGTCTGATCAGACCTGACTGAGCGGGCTCGCTCACCAAAGAGACCCTCGTTATGGCGGCGGACGCGACAAAAGCCCAACCACATGCCGTGGACACCGCCCTGGCAGATGCTGATCTGAAACCAGCCGTGATCATCACCGGCGGATCGCGCGGCCTTGGCTTCGCATTAGCAAAAATTTTTGCCGTCCGCGGCGCCGACATCGCCATCGTCGCCCGTGATGCCCAAAAGCTTACGGATGCAGCCTGTGAGTTGGCCGCGATAAGCCAGCGCAGCGTGATCTCGATCGTGTGCGATCTCAACCGTCCCGATGCTCTCGTTGAAATCGAGCGCACTTTACGCACGCGCGGATTTTATCTCGACACGCTCGTGAACAACGCTGGGATCGGTCTCGCCGGACCGTTCGTGTCGCATAGCCCGGCCGAGATCGAAGCGCTGATTGCGTTGAACATCACCAGTCTAACTCGCCTAACGCGGCAGATTTTGCCATCACTGACCGCGCGTCGCCGTGGCGGCATCATCAATGTGGCATCACTCGGAGGCTATGTGCCGGGTCCTCATCAAGCCGCGTACTATGCCAGCAAAGCATACGTCTTATCGCTGACTGAAGCTTTGGCTGCCGAGCACGCGGGTTCTGGGGTTCGGATTGCAGTCGCGGTCCCCGGACCAATCAACACTGCGTTTCACGCCGACATGGGCGCTGAACAATCAATGTATCGCTGGATGATCCCCGCGATGTCAGCTGACGCGGTCGCACGAGGTATTCATCGACAATTCGCACTTGGTCGACGCGTTATAATGCCGGGATTGTTTGCGCCCTTCTTTGCTGGCGCGCTAAAAATTATCCCCCACCCGATCAGTGTTCCGCTGATGAGTTGGCTCCTCGTCAAGCGGCATCGATAAGCAAAGATGACGGCGTTTGCATTCTGGCAATCTTTTGCAGGTTATGGTGTGGCGGAGAACCGGAATGAAGTTTCGCGTATCCGGCGACCCTGACGCGGCCGCGCTTTCTCAGGCTCTTTGAGCTTGCTCTAAAGCGTGGCCGTGTTGCGCTTTTCTTTGCTTTGCTCCGCTCCACACCAATCGCAATGCTGCCAAGCCAGCTTGCGATCGAGGCGATGCACCGTTGTTGTGGGGTTGAAAACTTAGCCTCGAATCCTTGCACCACACGGCTTTGCAGTCACAACGCACTTGGCCAGAAGCACTGCATTTTTCTTGCAATCGATTTGCACCGAGCGCGCTTGGCTTAATCGGCCATACGCTGGACCGTAAAGGCTTTCGGCACGCGCCTGCCAATCAGCCCGCGCTGCAGTCCGCGCCCTCGTGGTGCCTAGTCCAAGGACGCCTCGACCGGTACCGACGCCTTCAACGGAGGGATAACAGCGCCCAACCGCGTTCCAACTTTGAGCACTCGCGGTGGTGGCTGGTAGTGCCGCGATTCCTCCGGCTATTGCGAATGCAGCCGCCATCAAACTTTTGTTTTGCACGATACCCTCTCTCGCGCCTGTCAAAGCGCGCTCTCGACACTTAGAAATTTGCTTAAGTGTCCCGTTAAAATAATGCTGCGCTGATAGTCCCGAATTGAGACACGCGACCAGACCGCTGTCAACGCAGGTGCAACGCGGCGAACCGTTTGCACTGCATCAAAGCGGCGTTTAGCAACCAGAAACTCACAGGCGCTCGACGGGGTGTGTTCGCACGACCACTTCGTCCTGCTTGAATTCGCGCGTTAAACGCGCACGTAAAGCGCCCCACCACTCTCGATCAAGGTCCTCCGCCATGACCTCGACGACGACGATCTCATCATGTTCGGTTTCGCCGCCCTGATCCCAACGCCCCTCGGCGGGGGCGCGCATGTAGCTGGTCACGCCACCAAATCTGGCCGTCAAATCTTGGCTGAGCTTTTCGTAAAGTTCAGTTGGAAATACATGCCCGT
This sequence comes from Hyphomicrobium sp., assembly GCA_031375665.1. Classification (GTDB taxonomy): domain Bacteria; phylum Pseudomonadota; class Alphaproteobacteria; order Rhizobiales; family Hyphomicrobiaceae; genus Hyphomicrobium_B. The sequence continues at coordinate 434 of JANMII010000036.1, read as the reverse complement.
GCTCGTCATGGACCGGCAACAGAATTTGAATGAGATGCATCACTTGGTTCCAGGTGGCGTGCCGCCAGACGCAGTCGTTAAAAATGGCAGCCGAGAACGCCTGCGGCTTCTCAGAAAAAACTTCAATCGCGCAACGCTTTTTTAATCGCGTTTCTTGCGGTTCTTGGATTTGGAGAGAAATTCATAACCTCTAAACGAGAATAGCGGTTCTATGACGCCCATGAAGTAAGCGTGCCACACGGTCGCCATAGCATGTTCGAGGATCAACGCATGACAGCCGATGCCGATTTCCGTGATGCTCATGGGCCATCGTTTGGCCGGAATGATGCGGGCGCTGTCAGTGTGCTGCTTGGCCTCCTCGCGCTGATCTTAATCGGCTTTGCGGGCCTCGCCGTCGATTACGGTTCGACTATGTCGAATAAAGCCAAGCTCCA
>JANMII010000025.1:0-11723 GCA_031375665.1 Hyphomicrobium sp. | reverse complement strand
GTGGCGCACGCCCGCCGCTTCGGCGTCGTCAGCGCGCGCTACCGGGCCGAGTGAAATGAGGCCGAGACCAATGCCAACGAGAGCTAGCGACCACAGCAAAATGGTTTGCAATAGCCGCAGCGACGGCCGCCGGGTTTGATATGCGCCGTGATCGTTCGATGACAATTTCACAGTCACTTTCACACTCGCGATCGAATTGGCAAAATTTGATATCAACGCCAATAGTGTTGCAGGTGCTGACGCGGGTTTCGACCCGGTTGGCGACGCTTAACCGCAAGGCGTGTCGGCAAAGTCACGCCAGCCAGACGCATAGGCGACGGCGAACTTTCTACTCGCGCGTCATGCCCTTGGCCGCCAATTCCTCCAGGTATGCCCCCCAGCGCTGGTCTTTTTCGCGACCAATCAGATGGAGATATCCCCACGTGTAGAGGCCCGTGCTGTGGCCGTCATCGAACACAATCCGCGTGGCATAATTGCCGACCGGACGAAGCTCTTTGATTTTGACGTTCTTCTTGCGCGGCACGGTGATGCGCTGCTCGGGTGAATGACCCTGCACTTCGGCCGACGGACTGACAACGCGCAGCATCTCCGCTGACAGCACGAACGATCGGCCATCGGGGAAAGCAGCCTTTAGCGTGCGGCCGTCATCGGTGACATCCAACAGCGGTGGCGGCGTCAGGGTGCCTTTGGCGCGCTCCACCTCTGACCACACGCGCGCGGCGAGTTCGCGGAAAATTTCAGCGTGCACACTTTCCGGCAACGTCACGGTGATAGGCTGACCACTATCGGACCGTTCGCGAATGTCCATGTGTAACGGGATTTCACCAAGGAACGGCACGCCCAGTTTTTCAGCTTCAGCGCGGGCGCCGCCATGGCCAAAAATATCCGACCGCGTGCCGCAACTTGGGCACAGAAAATAGCTCATGTTTTCGACGATGCCGAGGATTGGCACTTCGACGCGCTTAAACATGCCGATGCCTTTGCGGGCATCGATCAGCGCCAAATCTTGCGGCGTCGAAACGATAACCGCGCCAGCGAGCGGCACGCTTTGCGACATCGTCAATTGAATGTCGCCAGTGCCGGGCGGCATATCGACGACCAGCACGTCGAGATCGCCGCTGGTGCCAGCCCAATCGGTTTCACGCAGCATTTGGCTGAGTGCTGAGACGACCATCGGACCGCGCCACACAACGGGTGTATCCTCATCGACGAGAAAGCCCATCGACATGACTTTCAGTCCCCAGCCTTCCATCGGCTTGATGACTTTGCCGTTTGCCACTTGCGGTCGGCCGGTAATGCCAAGCAAGCGCGGCTGCGATGGGCCGTAAATGTCAGCGTCCACGATCCCAACTTTGAGCCCGATGGCTTGCAATCCCAACGCCAGATTGACCGCGGTCGTTGATTTGCCAACACCGCCTTTGCCGGACGCAACCGCGATGATGTGCTTGACGCCCGGCACGCCTTCCATTTTGCGCGCGCCGCTGGTGGCAGCTGCAGCGGCTTGACGGGGTGCAGCGCCGTCACCGGTCGCGCCTTGCGAACGTGCTTGGCGAACGCGGTCGTGCTCTAGCGGTTTGAGGCTCGCAGGATTTGCCATCGCAATGGCTGCGGCGGCGGTTGATGTGACTGACGCCGCAACAGGTGCCGTCGGGCGCATCGGTGGTGGCGCCGGCGGACGTTGCATTCCCCCGCTCGTCTCAGCCGTCAAAACCGCGCTGACACTCGCCACCCCGACGATGTCCGACACGACTTTTTCCGCCGCCTTGCGCAATTGCTCCAGTTCTTCGGCGCGGCTGACGGGGACGCTGATCGCAAAATAGACCTTTTCGTCCTTGATCATGATCTCCGATACTAGGCCAAGGTCAACGATGTTACTCGCAAGGTCGGGACCCTTGACCCGGCGTAACGCTGCGAGCACCTGGGCCTTATCCACCGCCATCTCGTCGTCTCCCTTAGCTTACGTCTGGAGCGGCTGCATCAGGTCTCACCGACGGCCCGCTAATCTCGCTGTTCGTATACGGTCATCGCTATGGCGTTGGAAGCACTAGCCTCGCGCGGATCGTGCGGCAGACACGCTCGCCATCCTGGACCGCCTGAAATCGGCATTCGACCGTCGATCGGACAATCTGCCCCCCGTGAGCTGCCGCTTGCTGTTGAGCGGCCATAGCTTTACTGCCGTTCTATGATTACGCGCGATCGCATCGTTGGCGTCGTCCTGGCCGGTGGCGGGTCGCGTCGGATGTTCGGTCGCAGCCCGCCACCCGATCAGTCCAGTCACAGCGGTCACGGTCCATTGCGTGCCGGGCCTAACAACCATAAAGGTCTCATCGCAATTGGTGGTCGGCCGATGCTGGGCCACATCATCGATCGGATCAGGCCGCAGGTTGGCCACGTGCTTTTGAACGCCAATGGTGACCCGAGTTGGTTCGCCCCATTCGGCGTCGATATCATACCAGATCTCGATGATGCTCGTGCCGGTCCGCTGGCTGGGTTCGCGGCTGCCATGGCATGGGCGCAGCAGCATCGCCCCACCACCGAAGTCATCGTCACGGTCGCAACCGATACGCCGTTCTTGCCGAATGATCTTGTGGCAAGACTTTTGGCAGCAGGCGGTGGCGCGCCAGCGATCGCACAATCGGGCGGTCAAAACCACCCAACCATCGGCGTGTGGCCCATGTCGCTCTATCCGGCTGTGATTGCAGCACTTGCGGGTGGTCGGAGGCAGGTCGCCGCTTTTGCACAGCACCATGAAGCGATTGCGGTCTCGTTTGCATTCAGCGACATTGGCGGCCGATGGGTCGATCCGTTCTTTAATGCCAACACGCCCGAAGACGTGGCAGCAGCAAACGTGCTGATGAACGCGTGACGGTCATTCCAACGGAAGGATTTAGCATGCCGCTCAACCCCAAGTTTCCGGTCACGCCCATGGTCGGCATCGCTGGATGGTCGAATGCTGGCAAGACCACGCTGATCGAAAAACTAACGCAGCATTTCACCAAGCAGGGCTTACGCATCGCCACCATCAAACACACGCATCATAAGTTTGACATCGACAAGCCCGACAGCGACACAACGCGCCATCGGCAAGCGGGTGCAACAGAAACCGCGATCGTGTCGGGATCGCGTGTCGCCGTGATCGAGGAAATTGAATCGCGCGGCGAACCAAGTCTCGAGGAAATCGCCAAGCGTTTGCGCCCCGCCGATCTGATTTTCGTTGAAGGCTATAAATCAGCGGCAATTCCAAAAATCGAAGTTCGTCGGGCAGCGGTCGCTGCCGAAAAACTTTTAGCGACCGGCGATCCGATGGTCATCGCAATCGCAGCTGACTACGAATTGGATGGCCATGGCAAACCGGTTTTCACGCTCGACGACATCATCGGCATTGCAGCCCTGATCGAAGAAACCTGCGGGCCCTTTGAAAAACTCCGCCAAAGAGCTTAGTCGTCCATGAGCCGTTCACTGATAGGTCTTGCGGTGTTGGCAGCGCACATGGCGTTGGCGAGCACCGTGGTCTGGGCCGACGCCGATCCACCGGTACCGCCAGGTCGCGATTCCGGTGGTCTTGCGGTCGCGTTGATTGGTGAAGGGCTCGATTATACCAAGCCACAGCTTGCCGCTCACCTGGCGCGTGATGGCGAAGGCGAGATGATCGGCTTCGATTTTATCGATCAAGATCGGCGCCCGTTTGCAGCGGAGATGCCGCGCGGTTTAACTGAAGCGGCAACCATCATTCTGCAAGCGGACACATCGCTTAAACCGTCGACCAGCCTCATTGCTGTGCGCGCCGATGTCAGCGATGTGGCTTCGCTGGCGCAGGCTCTCGAATTTGCTGGAAAGACCCCCGCCCGCATTATTGTCATCACAGGCTCGGCGACCGCGCGCACGCAACGCGCGCTGCTGGTGGCGGCGGCGAAACTCTTTCCCGATAAATTCTTTATCATCGCTGCCGGCGACGGCGGCTTCGATCTCGACCCGATGACACTTGAAAGTGAACGCGATATCGCAAACCTCGTGGTTGCGACCGCCGTGATGATCGACGGGACTGCTGCGCCCGCAGCCAATTTTGGCGCAACAAGCGTCGACCTTGCGGTGGCTTTAGCGGCCGGCACAGAGACTACCACGGCCATCGCCGCCGCCCACGTCGCAACTCTGGCCGCCAGCCTCTTTCGCAGCGCGCCCGACATCAACTTGGCCGATGCCAAGGCGCATCTGGCAAGCCTCGCGACCCGATGGCCAACGAACCCAGCTGCGAACGAGAAGAACGTGACACGCAGCGGATGGATCGCGAATGGCGACCTCGAACGTCCGAAACAAAATTAATCTGCCTCCTAAATACGTCAAACTGACCCTATTGGGAGCGGGCAGCCACTTAAGCCTCTTGCCGTCGCGAGGAAGTGGCCCGATATCAACGTCAACCCGTGATAGTCAGGAGCCAAGTGCGCATGACGAGCGCCGATCAGCAGAAGGCCACAACCGCACCGTTGATCGATCCGTTTGGGCGCGGCATCGAATACCTGCGCGTGTCGGTGACAGATCGGTGCGATTTCCGCTGCGTGTATTGCATGTCGGAGCACATGACCTTTCTGCCCAAGAAGGATCTGCTGTCGCTTGAGGAACTCGATCGGCTTTGCGCCGCCTTTGTTGCTCGCGGCGTCCGAAGATTGCGCATCACAGGTGGCGAACCGCTGGTTCGGCGAAACATCATCTGGCTGTTCGAGCGGTTGGGCCGCCACCTGCAATCGGGCGCGCTTGACGAACTCACGCTGACGACGAATGGCAGCCAGCTTGAAAAGTACGCCCGCGACCTCAAGCAAGCCGGCGTCGAACGCATCAACGTTTCGATCGACACGCTTGATCCGATCAAGTTCAAAGCGATCACGCGATGGGGCGATTTGGCAGTTGTGATGCGCGGCCTCGATGCCGCCGAAGCGGCTGGCCTCAAAATCAAAATCAACGCGGTGGCGCTTAAAGGCGTCAATGAAGACGAGATTGAAAATCTGATTCGCTTTGCGCATTGTCGCGGCGCCGATCTGACGCTGATCGAAACCATGCCTCTGGGCGACATCGACGGTGACCGCACCGATCAGTACCTACCGCTTTCGATTGTGCGCGCGAGGCTGATCGATCGCTTGACGCTGATCGATAATCCGCATCGGACCGGCGGGCCAGCGCGCTATGTTACCGTGGTCGAGACCGGCGGCAGGCTTGGCTTCATTACGCCGATGACCCACAATTTTTGCGAAAGCTGCAACCGCGTCCGACTGACGTGCACCGGCACGCTTTATATGTGTCTTGGCCAAGACGATGCTGCCGACTTGCGGGCTCCGCTGCGGGCAAGTGTATCTGACGACGAGCTGCAAGCGGCCATCACTGCCGCAATCGCTCGCAAGCCGAAGGGCCATGATTTCGTCATTGACCGGCGGACGAGCAAGCCCGCAGTCTCCCGACACATGAGCGTCACCGGGGGGTGAGGCGGCATCTAGCGCAAACGGATCGCCCCAGTTCCAAAAGTTTCAAACTGTTGGGGTGGGAACGGCGGGGTCGAAATAATGGCACGGGGCAATATCGGGCTTTTGCGGCACGCGCGATTAACGCGCAAACAAATCATCATGTTCGCGCTGCTATCAGCGGCCCTCAACGGCATTATCACAGCTTCCGTCGGCGCGTGGCTTGGCCAGACGTACGCTCGCTATCAAGCGCGCCGCCAATCCATCGATAGCATTGTGCAGTTGGTCTATGAGCGTCGGACGCGGGCTGGCATGGTCGCGTCAGCTTTGCGACGCGGCGCGGACATCGATGAAATCCGGTTTCGCAAGCGCGCCTACGATGAAGCCTACGTCGCGTGGAATACCTCGATCATGCGCAACATCTTCGCGATCCGCGAAGTTACCGGCGAACACATGGTTTCATCGCTCGAAGGCTACTTTCAAGATCAACTGGTGGCATCCCTCGCCGACATCGACCGATGTTTGACCAAAGCCTACGATGCGCGGCTAGCGAACGCTGATCCCAAGGCCATTTTGGACGACTGCCGCATGTCTAAGGAGCATCAGTTCGTGCTCGATTGTGGCGCGACCTTTACCAACGAACTTTACAAACTCTCAAAGCTCTCGTTCATCCCGCTCGCCAAAACATCGACTGAGGGGCGCGAAATTTCTGAGCAACGCATTGCAACGAGTTGCACGCGACCCGAGCCTGCAGCGCCAAAACCGCCGACCGTTGCGTCGCCCGCGACGGAGGCAGTAGCCGCGCCAGCGCTAGCCCCGGAATCTGACCAGACGGCCAGCGACGCGACTGCGACACCGAGTGTCGCCACACCGTCTGACATGCCACCGCCATCGCCGCTGTCGATGCCACCAACCGTGCAACCGGCGCAACCGTTGCCTCCGTGACCGCAGCGCACCGATCGGGTGCTTTCGCCGATCGCCAACCTGTAGCGAGCAGATGTCTTACGTCCAGTGCGCCCTAACGTGCGTTTAGAAATCACGATCCTAACCACGACCCCCACCGCACGAGCACCATGCCATCACCACCCGACCATCGCGCTGGCAACTTGATCGGCATTGCCGCGATGCTTGGAGCCATGGCCGCGTTCGTTGCCAATGACACGTGCGTCAAACTGATCGGTGATGCCATTCCGTTGGGTGAATTGATCCTGCTGCGCAGTCTCGGCGCAACTGCGCTGGTCGTGAGCTACGCCTATGCGGCTGGCGGTTTTGTACTGCCATCGCCACAGCATTGGCCGTTGATAACGTGGCGCGTGGCCGCTGACGTGCTCGCCACGCTTTGCATCGTGGCTGGCGTTTTGGGTCTACCTATTGCCGATGCGACGGCCATTAGTCAGGTGACGCCGCTCGCCATGACAGCAACAGCTGCGATCGTCTTGAAAGAAGCCGTTGGCTGGCGGCGATGGACCGCGATCATCGTCGGTTTTATCGGCGTCGTTTTGATCGTGCGCCCTGGCACCGCGACGTTTTCACTGCCAGCGCTGTTGGTTTTAGGCGGCGTCGTGTTTGTCGTGGCCCGTGATTTGATCACCCGGCGGATCAGCTCGGACGTTGCAACTCTGACGTTGCTTGGCATTTCGCTGGCCGGCAGCTCGATCGCTGGGATCGTGCTTTACCCATTTGAAACCTGGACGATGCCCGATCGCCGCGTCTTGCTGTTGCTTGGCTATGCGAGTGTATTCGTCGCAACCGCTTACACGCTGATCATTATCGCCATGCGCAATGGTGATGTCGCCACCGTCTCACCGTTTCGCTACGGGGTGATCGTGTTTGCGTTGATTTCTGGCTATGTGTTCTGGAATGAACTGCCAGATAAAATCCAACTCATCGGGATCGCAATCCTGACCCTGGCTGGCATCTACACGTTCCATCGCGAACGGCTCAGCAGCGCAAACAAATAGCCAGCTCGTGGGCATTTTCGCCGCTGACTTCATACTTACTCAAGCTGATTGCGATAGCGTCCAAAGCAACGATTTGTCTTTACCTTTTGTTCATCAGCGTAACGTGATCCAATGACCCTCGATGCTTCTTTGTCAGCGCCTGCGAACGCGCGTGTCGCGCCGTCACTCTCACATTCATCCCCTGCTGCCTTGCAGCTCACCAACTTGCGCAAAGCCTTCGTCCGACCAGCCGTCGACGGCTTGTCGCTGACCATTCACCAGGGCGAATTTTACGCGCTGCTTGGGCCCAACGGCGCAGGCAAAACGACGACGCTTCGGATGGTCGCTGGACTGCTCAAGCCCGATGCAGGCTCAATTTCGATTTGTGGCATCGATGCGATGGCCGATCCGGTTGAGGCCAAGCGCGTGATGGCGTGGGTGCCGGACGAGCCGCTGATCTACGACAAACTCGACCCGATGGAATATCTGGAATTCGTCGCTGGGCTATGGGCCATGGACGCAGGCCTGGCTGAACGCCAAGCCCGCGACCTCATCGCACTTCTTGGCCTAGACCAACAAGCGTCAACCCGCTGTGGCGGCCTCTCTAAAGGTATGCGCCAAAAAGTGGCGCTGGCCGGCGCCCTGATCCACGATCCAAAACTGATCATTCTCGATGAGCCACTAACCGGCCTCGATGCCGGTTCTGCCCGGCAAGTGAAAGCTGTATTGAAAAATCGCGTCGCCGATGGCGCAACCGTCATCATGACCACCCACATTTTGGAAGTCGCTGAACGGATGGCGGAACGCATTGGCGTCATCGCGCATGGTCGCTTGATTGCGGAAGGCACGCTCGCTGAGTTGAGCGCACAAGCCGGCAACGCGGCTGGCACGAACCTCGAAGAAACATTTTTGAGCTTGGTTGCTGAAGCGGTCTCATCGCTCGAAAGCGTTGCAGCATGACAGCGACCGCAACCCTAACGTGGTTTGCGCGCCACGAGCTGACACTTGCATGGCGCGATTGGGCTGCCATCATGAGTGGCGGCAAAACTGCGCGCGAATATGCAGCGACCGTCTTTACGCTGGTCTTCATCGGTCTGCTGCACTGGCTGGCTTACGTGCTGCTGGACCCGTTGATCGTTGGCTCAATCGTCGTCGACACGCAGACCCTGGTTTTGCTGACAGCGGTATTGCTGGCTGCATTCTCGATGATGCTGTCGCAAGCCATCGAACAAGTGACACGCGCGTTTTACGCCCGCGCCGACCTCGATTTGATTTTGTCGTCGCCGGCTGCAGCCCAACATCTCTTTGCCGTCCGCATCGCATCGATTGCGGTGGCTGGCACAGCCATGACGGGGTTGCTGGCCGCGCCGCTCATCAATACGGCAGCCTTCCTCGGTGGCCCAGAAATCTTGTCGGCTTATGTGGTGATCGCTGCCATGGCCATGTTGGCAACGGCCATCTCGGTCGTTGCAGCCGTCGCGATGTTTCAATCGATTGGGCCAAAGCGGACTCGCTTCGCAGCGCAGATCATCGCAGCCGTCGTCGGAGCAACATTGTTGATCGGGCTACAGGTCATTGCCATCATGTCGAATGGCGACCTATCGCGCATGACGGTGTTGCGCTCGGCCGCCACCATGCAAGCCGCGCCCCACATCGACAGCTTGTTCTGGCTGCCAGCCAAGGCCGTGCTCGGTCAGCCGTTTGCATTGCTCACAATTCTTGCATTGGGACTTGCAGCCCTGGCCGCTGTGATTGCCCGCCATGCCGGTCAATTCGGACACCATGCTGTCAAGGCGTCCGGCGCCAGTGACACCGAAGTGGCACGGGCTGGCACCACCCGCGCCTACCGCGCTCACTCGATGGCACAGGCACTGCGCGCCAAAGAATGGGCGTTGCTGCGCCGTGATCCGTGGCTCGCGTCGCAAACACTCATGCAGGTCATGTATTTGTTGCCGCCTGCGATGTTGCTGTGGCGCGATATGGGTCCCGACAGACACGTCGATACGATTCTCGTGCCGGTTCTCGTCATGGCGTTCGGTCAGTTGGCCGGTGGCTTGGCGTGGCTCGCAATCTCGGGCGAGGACGCGCCTGAACTGGTGGCGACTGCGCCGCTGAAACCAGGCGCTGTGATGCGCGCCAAAATTGAAGCCGTGCTTGTCGTCATTGCCGCGATCGCTGCCCCGCTGGTCATTGGCCTTGGTTTCATTGCGTGGCACAGTGCGGCCGCGGCCAGTTTCGGCATCGTGCTGGCTGGAAGCTCGGCGATCGCCATTCAAATCTGGTACAAATCGACCGCCAAGCGCTCCCAATTCCGCCGCCGACAAACGGCATCAAAGGCTGCGACGTTTGCCGAAGCTTTCTCGTCGATCTTCTGGGCTGCAGCTGCCGGCTTTGCGGTGACCGAGAAGTGGTTGGTGGTCGCGATCTTTGCTGGCCTTGCACTGGCCGCACTCAGCGCAGCCAAATGGATGAGCCCACCGCAGCAGTAATTGCGTTGCATCTTATGCTGCCGCGGCAATGCAATTTTGTCGTCGCCGCCCGTCACGCCAACAGCGAGCGCACCATGACCTTGATCTGCTCGAGCGTGAAGGGTTTGGGGATCGACGCCAAGCGATGGGCTTTCAGCGCCGCCGCACGATCAAGCTGATCGCTGAACCCACTCATCAAAACGATGCTCACCGACGGTTTAAGTTCCAGGGCCTGTTCAACCAGCGCTAAGCCATCGAGTTGCGGCATGTCGACATCGGTGACAATCAAGTCGACGCCGGTGATGTTGGCCGAAAAATAATCGAGTGCTTCCTGGCCGTCTTGTGTGACATGGACCGTGTGGCCATCTGCCATCAGCGCTCGACGCACCATGTCGCGCACGGCGAAATCGTCATCGGCGAGGAGAATGTTAGCCATTGGTTTTTTGAACTCTCCAATCAACCGGAACGAAATGTGCACGTTGTTGACTGCTCTCAGTCAACAATACACCCGACGTAGGGAAGTTCGCGATAGCGATGCGCGACATCCATGCCGTAGCCCACAACAAACACGTTGGGGCAAACAAAGGCGTGATAGTCGGGTACGATATTGACGGCGCGTGGGGCTTGCTTGTCGAGTAGGACGCACGTTTCAACAATTTTAGCGCCGCGCGCTGAAATCAGATCCTTGGCGAACGCTAAAGTCCGGCCCGAATCCAAAACATCATCGACAAGAATGACGTGGCGGCCTTCAACCTCCAAGTCGAGGTCACGCAAAATAGAAACTTGCCCAGACGACTCGCGGCTTTTTCGGTAGCTCGACAGCGTCAGAAAATCGACTTCCGGTGCGACGCCAGCGCGATTGAGCGCGCGCAACAAATCGGCTGCAAATACGAAGCTGCCCTTCAAAATCGGTACGACCAGCAAGTTGACCGGCTTGGAGGCGGAAATAGCCGCTGCCAGAATATCAAGCCGATGCTGAATTTCAGCCGCCGAAAACACGGTTTCAATTTGAACGTCTCGGCCCGTGTCGGTCATTTAATTTTGTCCTCTTCTGCGCGTAATCCAAGACCCCGCCGACGGCTTTTGGCCGCCGGTGCCTGTCACACCAAGGTCAACGACCACTAGTCCGCAACAGGCCTTCCATGGTAGCGCCACAAGGTCGTGACTGTGGCGCAAAACGCGGTCGTTGATGGCGCACCCAGCGGTGAGTTATGCACACTGAGCTGCCACAATCGTGACCGATTGATCGCGCTGGTCAACCGGCTCGTGCCGGTGTCTAGTGCAGACAAGTTTGCGCTACGCACCTCGATCTTTTTCACGCTGAGGCCCACCCCCAGTGATTCGCTTGTCGAACGTCGGATTAAAGTACGACCGGGGGCCCGATGTGCTCTCGGATGTCAACTTCCACCTGCGCCCAGGTTCGTTCCACTTTTTGCACGGTGAATCCGGTGCTGGGAAGACATCGCTGTTGCGTTTGATGTTCATGTCGCTGCATCCGTCGCGCGGCAGCCTGCAAATGTTCAACGAGGACGTCAGCCGCGTTAGCGCCCAGAAACGCGCACAGCTGCGTCGCCGCATCGGCATTGTGTTCCAAGACTTTCGCTTGCTCGATCACCTGACAATTTGGGAAAACGTCGCGCTGCCGCTGCAAGTCATCGGAAAAAAACCCAGCGATTACCGGGAAGACGTGACCGACCTGTTGCAATGGGTTGGCCTTGGCGACCGCATGTATGCTAATCCTTCGGTTCTTTCGGGCGGCGAGAAACAGCGCGCGGCCATCGCTCGCGCCGTGATCGGCAAGCCGGAAGTTCTGCTTGCCGACGAGCCGACTGGCAACGTTGACCCGCAGATGGCACGTCGCCTACTTC
>JANMII010000014.1:0-16429 GCA_031375665.1 Hyphomicrobium sp. | reverse complement strand
CCCGATACTGACACGAGCAAAGCGATTGATTAGCCTAAAGTGATGTGCCGTAGCCAGCGAGCCATCAAAAGCCAATTTTGCATCCGCTAGAGTGGCTTCTAAAGACTGATACCCACTTGGACAAATCCGCGCGACAGTTCTGCCCATCCGCACACGGTATTCCTACACAGTATCGGCACACTCTCCGCGCACGCTGCGGTGTATACTAGGTCATGACCATATCGACCGAAACACTCCGCGTGATCGATCTTAGTCCGAACCTGATCGGCTTTTACGATGGCCGGATTGCTGACACGCGCGTCTTTGGTGCCGAACCGAATTGGCTTGACGACGGCGGATACGCGCTTGGGATCTGTAGTTATGCGATCCACTCCGAGCGCGAGGCGATCGTCTACGACACCCATCTCTCCATCGCCCACGCCAAGCGCATTCGAGACGTGTTAGCCGCGCGTGGCATCACACACATTCGCGTGGTGCTTAGTCACTGGCATCTCGACCACGTTGCGGGTAATGCCGCTTTTGCCGACTGTGAGATTATCGCGCTGGAAGAAACTGCGCGACTTTTGCGCGAGCACGCGCCAGCCATTCAATCTGGCACCTACGATGGCCCACCAGCGATCGCGCCGCTTGTGATGCCGACGACGACCTTCACCGGTAATTGCGTTATGCAGGTCGGGCAGTTGGAGGTGCACCTGCGGCCACTCGATATTCACAGCCGCGATGGTTTGGTGATCTTTCTGCCGCACGATGGAACGCTGTTGGCGGGCGATACGCTGGAAGACACCGTGACATACGTTGCCGAGCCCAATCGATTGGCCAACCATTTAAGCGAACTAACGCGCATGGCGACATGGACCATCGCTAGAATTTTTCCCAATCATGGCGCTTTGAGAATAATCCGCGCTGATGGGTATGATCGTCGGCTGATTGCAGCCACAAACACTTATATCCGAAAGCTACTGACGCTTCAAAACGACAAAAATCTCATCGAACAGGACTTAAGAACGTTTATTGCCGATGACCTGGCAAAGGCCGGCATCGATTATTTCGAACCGTATGAAGCCATTCATCGACTAAACGTCGCAGGTGTGGTCGCGGCGTCTCGGACAACACCCTAACGTCAACCCAGATGCTTTCGCGGCGCCTTTTAGTGCCGACATCTTCTGATTTGTGACATTGGCAAGCCGTCGCGCGCGGGACGCGAACAGCTTGCAATCAGGCCGACGATAGGGTTCGATACCCGTATTGTTCGGAAGTCCCGATCTATCGATACGGCAACTCACCGGCGTTTTTTAGTTCAGAACGCAAAGGATGCAAAAATGATGCGACGGATCTGCACCAACGCAGTGTCACAGGGCAACGCGCGACACAACCCGTCGCGCCAGCAACGCTCCAGTAACATTGGCAGATACCGCCGCACGGCAGTGAACTTTTTGAGCACAGCGATCACGCTATGTGTTCTCGGTCTCGGAATTACGCCGGTCGCGTCCCAAGGTCCGCCCGGCGCCATCCCGGTGACTGTTGCAACGCCGTTGGCTAAGCGGATTACCAACTGGGATGAATACTCCGGCCGCTTTGAAGCGGTAGAGCGCGTTGAGGTGCGCCCGCGCGTATCGGGCTTCATCGAGCAAGTCCACTTCAAGGACGGTTCGATGGTGAAAGCTGGAGACTTACTGTTCACGATCGATCAGCGGCCATTCAAGATTGCTGTCGATAGCGCGAAGGCTGACGTTGGGCGGCAACAATCGCAGGTTGACTTGACCAAGGCAGATGTTGATCGCGCTGAGCCACTCGCGAGATCGCGGGTTTTGAGCGATCAGGTCTTTGATCAACGCAAAGCAGCGCTCAGCGGCGCGCAAGCGCAGTTGTTATCAGCGAAGGCCGCTTTACAATCGGCTGAACTCAACCTCGAATGGTCGTCCGTGCGAGCGCCAATCAGCGGACGCATCTCAGATAAAAAAGTCGATGCCGGCAACCTTGTCGCTGGCGGGCAAGCAGGCGCCACGCTGTTGGCAACAATTGTCAGCCTAGATCCGATCCATTTCATTTTTGAAGTCTCGGAGGCCGACTATCTTCGCTATTCCCGCTTGAGGCTTTCGGGCGAGCGCACGTCGTCGCGTGACACGCCAAGCCCGGTCCGAGTGAAACTGGCTGACGAGCTTGAATTCAAGCACGCGGGCGTGATGAATTTCGTCGATAACGCACTCAATGAACGATCTGGAACGCTGCGCGGACGCGGGATTTTCGACAATAAAGACACCATTTTGACGCCGGGTGTGTTTGGCCGGTTGCAATTGTTCGGCGGCGACGCTGACGCTTTTCTGATCCCCGACTCAGCGATCGTTTCGGATCAGGCGAGCAAAATCGTATTCACTGTCAACGCCGAGAACGTCATCACGCCGACGCAGGTGACGCTCGGCTCGATCGTCGAAGGATTGAGAGTGGTCAAGACGGGACTGAAGGGTGACGACAAGATCGTCATTGAGGGGATTGCCAATCCGGCCGTGAGACCTGGGGCGAAGGTTGCGCCAACCGTCGGCGAAATCAAGACCGCCGCAAAGTAGACCTTCAAGACGAAAGCTCATTGCATGCGCTTCCCCCATTTTTTCATCGACCGGCCCATTTTCGCAACGGTGCTCGCGCTCCTGATCGTGATCGTAGGTTCAATCGCGCAGTTATCGTTGCCGATTGCCGAGTATCCGGAAATCGCGCCGCCAACCGTCAACGTCCGTGCGACATACCCTGGAGCTTCCGCGAAAGTCGTGGCCGATACTGTCGCGACGCCGTTGGAGCAAGAAATCAACGGCGTCGACGACATGCTGTACATCAACTCGCAGTCAACGGGTGATGGTCAGCTGTCGATCAACGTCGTCTTCAAGCCCGGCACCAACGTCGATAGCGCGCAGGTGCTTGTGCAGAACCGCGTGTCTGTTGCCGAACCGCGTCTGCCCGAGGATGTCCGTCGCGTTGGCATCACCGTCCGCAAAGCGTCGCCGGATTTGATGATGGTGGTCCATATGCTGTCGCCGGACGGAAGCCGCGATCAGCAGTATGTGTCGAACTATGCAACGCTTTACGTCAAAGACGTGCTGACGCGCGTTGACGGCGTCGGCAACGTAACGGTTTTTGGTGCGCGTGACTTCGCAATGCGGATCTGGCTTGATCCAGCGAAACTTGCCCAGCGCAACCTGGCGGCCAGCGACGTTGTGGCAGCGTTGCGCGCGGCCAACCTGCAAGTTGCAGCCGGCGCGATCAACCAACCCCCCGCCCAATCAGCCGGCGGATTTCAGCTCTCTGTGACCACGCTTGGCCGGCTGACGACGACCGATCAATTCGAGGAGATTGTCGTCCGCGCTGAAACCGATGGGTCAACGACGAAGCTGCGCGATATTGCTCGCGTTGAGCTAGGCGCACAAGATTACCTGGTCAACTCATACCTTAACAACAAGTTCGCAACGGGCATCGGCATTTATCAGCGTCCAGGCTCGAACGCGCTATCGACGGCTGAGCAAATCAAAACCACGATTAAAAATCTTTCTAAGGATTTCCCGCCGGGCGTCGAGTACACTATTGTCTATAATCCAACGGACTTCATCCAGTCCTCGGTCAATGCCGTCATCACCACACTGTTTGAAGCGGTCGCACTGGTCGTGCTGGTCGTCATCCTATTCTTGCAAACGTGGCGCGCTGCGGTGATCCCGATCGTTGCGATCCCGGTGTCACTCATCGGCACGTTTGCCGTCATGAGTGCGGTTGGCATCACATTCAACACGCTCTCACTGTTTGGCTTGGTGCTGGCGATCGGCATCGTGGTCGATGATGCCATTGTCGTCGTCGAGAACGTCGAACGAAAACTCAGGGAAGGGCTTTCGCCGCGCGACGCCGCTCACAAGACCATGGATGAAGTGGGGGGCGCTGTCATGGCGATCAGCTTGGTGCTGATCGCGGTGTTCGTGCCGACGGCGTTCATCACAGGTTTGCAAGGGGCTTTTTACAAGCAGTTCGCCATCACGATTGCAGCGGCGACAGCGATCTCAGCCTTCGTATCTTTGACGCTATCGCCAGCGCTCGCCGCACTTTTGCTCAAACCCCACGAGCCGGACAAAGACCACAAAGGATTATTGGCAAAGTTCGGCGCACCCGTGCGGTGGTTTTTCGATGCGTTCAATCGATGGTTCGATCGGTTCTCAAACGGCTACGCTTGGCTTACGGGCAAGCTGATACGGCTCAGCGTAATAATGCTTTTACTGTACGGCGGTTTGCTGGGCTTGACCTACTACAAGATCGCAACCACTCCAGCTGGGCTCATTCCGCAGCTCGATCGCACGTATTTCATCGTCGCGTTTCAACTTCCGCCGGGATCGACGCTCGACCGAACCGATGCCGTCGTTCGAAAAGCCAGTGATTTGATTCGCGCGCGCCCCGGCGTATTCGCAACCGTGCAGATCGTTGGTTTGGATGGTGCAACCTTCACCAACGCACCTAACACGGGCGTGATCTTTGTGCGTCTCAATGACTTCGAAGATCGCGTCAAGACGGGTCTGACCAAAGACGGCATCTTGGGCGATCTGCGGGCGCAGATGGCGCAGTTGCGCGAGGCTTTCGTTCTCGTCATCGAGCCGCCGTCCGTACCCGGCATTGGAACCGGTGGCGGCATCAAGGGCTATGTTCAGGATCGATCCGGTCGGGGATTACAAGCGCTGGAAGCCGCAACCTTTGCTGGTGTCGGCGCCGCCAACCAAACCCCAAGCATCGCGCAGGCGTTTTCACTTTACAACACGCGGACACCCCAAATCTTCGCCGATATCGATCGCGTGAAGGCTGAAAAACTCGGCGTTCCGATCAGCCGCGTCTTCGATACGCTGTCGGTCTACATGGGGTCGTCATATATCAACGACTTCAATCTTTTGGGGCGGACGTTTCGAGTGACGGCGCAGGCCGACAATCCGTTTCGATTAGAGCCTAGAGACGTTGCCAACCTCAAAACCGCCAACACCGATGGCAGCATGGTGCCGCTCGGGTCGGTCGCGACGTTCAACGATATCACCGATGCGTATCGCGTGCCGCGCTACAATCTCTACCCGGCAGCGGAGTTGCAGGTTGCGATGAAACCGGGCTTCTCGACCGGCGAGGGCATTGAGGCCATCGAACAGATCGCCGCGACGAAATTGCCATCTGGTTTTGGCTTCGAGTGGACAGAAATCGCCTTGCAGCAAAAGCTTGGCGGCAACACTGCACTACTATCGTTCGGGCTGGCTGTGGTGTTCGTGTTTCTGCTTCTGGCAGCCCTCTATGAAAGTTGGCTGCTGCCCTTGGCGGTCATTCTGATTGTGCCGATGTGTATTTTGGCCGCCATGATCGGCGTCAGCATGCGCGGGCTTGATCGCAACATTCTGGTCGAGATCGGTCTCGTCGTGCTCGTCGGCTTGGCCGCAAAAAACGCCATTTTGATTGTTGAGTTCGCAAAGCAAGCCGAGGAAGAAGGTAAAGACCGTTTTGAAGCTGCGATCGAGGCAGCACGCACGCGCTTGCGGCCAATCATCATGACCTCGCTGGCGTTCATTCTAGGTGTGGTGCCGCTCGTGTTTGCATCTGGCGCTGGAGCCGAAATGCGCCAATCACTTGGTACGGCGGTGTTTTCCGGCATGATTGGCGTGACGATCTTCGGGCTAATCTTTACGCCGCTGTTTTATGTGGTCGTGCGGGCGTTCGCCAAAAAGCCGAAACAGCCAATGGCCGCGTCAAGCGACGCTACCGCGTCAAGCGACGCTACCGCGCCAAGCAATCCTTAGTAGGGTTATGACGATCGCTCGGTGGCGACCGCAACTTTGGAATTAGGCAACCGTCGCATCATCAACGGTCGCATTGGCCCGCATCGCGACGGCAAACGCCATGGCGGTGAGCGCATACAATGCGATGAACCAGGGTTGCCACATGCCATAGCTGCCCGCGGCCATGGTCATCGCGCTTACGAAGGTTGCATGGGCGTACGGCAAAACATCAGCATTGAAGCGGCGCATTCTTTCGATAATTGCCAAGCCAATGAGGGTCAAGAGCGCTGCGCCGACGACGCCCAACTCAAACCACGTCTGCAGGTAGATGTTGTGCGCGTGCGGCGACCGTCCTTGAAAGACGACGCCATCGGTGGCCGCACTTTCGTTGCCGGGTTTCTCACCCTCTGGATCGAGGTAGTACATCATGCCGGCGCCAATACCGACCACCGGTGACTTGAGTACCTGCTCCGCCGTGTGGTTCCAGATCACGATGCGATGGCGCAACGAATCCTGCAGCGGAGTGGCGGCGTGGAGATCGAGGCGGTGAAGCGCAAGCGCGGTTGGAACCACCGCGAGGCAAGCGAAAACCCAAACCAGTTTGATGGCGCGATCGCTCGCTGCAGTGCTGTATCGCGCTAAAACGAAGGTCAAACCGCTCAGCACAATCGCGAGCTTTGATGTTTCATGCTCTGAAATGGCAACAACGAAGGCTGCCAATCCGAACAACCCCCACGACCACAAGCGCGCATTTCCTTTCGGCGCGGTTGGTCGCAATGCCAACAGCGACGCCCACAACAAGAGACTGATTGGGGCGATTGAGCGCGTGAGGTCGATGGGCGAAATGGCGACGAGAGTGTCTTTGTCCCAAGTAAAAAAGCCGGCTGGTCGCAGCCAGTGCTTAGGCACGTCAAACCAAGTGTAGATAAACATCTTGATCGATTGATCTGACAAAATTTCAATGGCGAGATAGCAAAGCCCAAGCAACGTACCGAGCCACAGCCCCTCGGCAACGTGGTAAACATTAGACTTGGGCTCACGCAGAATTTCAGACGTGGCAACCACGCAAGCCGTGACATAGGCCGTGGCTGACAACACCGTCACCAGGACGGCTTTTGGCAGATCCGCCCAGGTCATGCTGAGAAGTCCGAACGCCATGAACGCTAAGGCCAGCGATCGCCCAGGACCCGGCGGCATCAACCGACTAAAATCCAAGCCACGTTGGCGATAGGCCGCGATGAAAACTGCCAAACTAACCGTTGGCACGGTCGCGGCGAACGTGCGTGGGCTCACCAAGCCCGCAACAACGGCCGCCATTAACACCGTGCCGACCACGACGCCGGCGGCCCGCGATCGGTAGGGGTGACGGCTGCGATCCAAGTCCGTAGCAAAAACCAATGTAAGACCCCACCGCCCCGAAATTGCTATGCCAAAGTCCGATGATCCTTACCGTGATTTTTGCCGTTTGCACGAGCATAATCAGGTGAAACGCTGTTTAGTAGCACTGTGTCTCGTTGTATTATTGGAAGTCAAATGACCGCTCACAAAAAACCATCGCGCGCCGACGTGGAAGCCGCTTTCAAAACGATCATCCAATGGACCGGTGACGACCCGTCACGCGACGGCTTGGCCGAAACGCCGGCGCGCGTGACGCGCGCATTCGAAGAATTCTTCAAAGGATATTCCGAGGATCCAGAGGCAATCCTGCAAAAGACCTTTGAAGAAATTGAAGGTTACGATGAAATGATCGTGTTACGCGGCATCCGTTTTGAGAGCCACTGCGAACATCATATGGCGCCGATCATTGGGCAAGCTTGGGTGGCCTACATTCCACGTGGTCGGGTCGTGGGCATCTCAAAACTCGCACGCGTTGTCGACGCGTTTGGCAAGCGGTTGCAAATTCAAGAAAAAATGACGGCGCAAATCGCCAACACAATTCAAAAGGTGCTCGATCCCGAAGGCGTTGCCGTCGTCATCAAGGCCGAGCATCATTGCATGACGACGCGTGGCGTCAAAAAGCACGGCACCGACATGGTGACGAGCCGGATGCTCGGCGTGTTTCGTGAGAACGCCATCACACGCCAGGAATTTTTGGCAATGGTGACCGAGGATCAACGGCGCTATTGAAGCGCAACAGTCGGCACCGGATCGTAGATTACGTCGCCAAGGTAGAGGCCTGCCGACGGTGCCATGGCCGGGCAAGCCGATCTGTTTCGGGCGTCGAGAGCCGCTGCGAGATCCGCTCGCGTCATCGCGCCCTCGCCGACCCGCTTGAGGGCGCCCACCATCGACCGCACCTGATTGTGGAGAAACGACCGTGCCGCGACCCGGATATGGATTTCGGCATCGGTGGCACTGATCGACAGCGCGTCAACAGTTTTCAAAGGTGATTTCGCCTGACACTGGCCGGCCCGAAACGTCGTAAAATCGTGGTGCCCGACCAACACCGGCGCGGCATTTTCCATGGCGGCAACGTCCAGTTCTGATGTCAGCCACCACACGCGATTTCGATCGAGGACCGGCGGCGCTCGGCGAACTAAAATTCGATACAGATAATGTCGCTGGGTGGCGCTAAAGCGGGCGTCGAAAGCGTCATCGACAGCCTCACACTTTAAGATGCCGATCGGGTCCGGCTTGAGATGGAAGTTGAGCGCCTCACCGACCCGAAACGCGTCCCACTGTTTCGTCAAATCGAAATGCGCCACTTGGCCAAGAGCGTGGACACCAGAGTCGGTTCGGCCCGCGCCGCGCAAGCTCACGCGATCGCCGGAAAACTTTTCCACCGCTGCCTCAATGGCGCCCTGAATGGAGCGGCCTTCGGCTTGGCGCTGCCAGCCGACGAAGTTGGTCCCATCATATTCAATTCGAATTTTGTAACGCGGCATCCAGGCACTCAGCTTCGGAAACTAAAATTATGTCAGCATCGTCCCAACGGGCAGGCGAAATCCCCGCATGAATTCAGCGGCGGCGACAGGCTTTTTCCCAGCCCGCTGCAGCGTCAGCAATTGAACGGCGCCGGTTTCGCACGCAATGGTTGGGTAGCCATCGATAACCTGTCCAACAACCGGTTCTGTCGAAGAATTTTCCGAGCTAAAGCCCGGCACGGCTTTGGCTGACAAAACCTTGATCCGTTCAGTGCCGCCGTCAAGTGTCACTTCAAACCACGCGCCAGGAAACGGCGACAAGCCGTGAACATGATTGGCGACCGTTTCTGCCGATGTCGCAAACGAGAGGTGCGCCTCGCGCTTATCGATTTTCGCCGCGTATGTGATGCCCTCGGATGGCTGCGGCGCTTCTTGAAGCTGGCCGCGACTAAGCAAGTCTAGCGCGTCGCACATTGCGACCGCGCCAATCTCTGACAGCGCATCATGCAGGTGCGCAGCCGTCATGTCTGAGGTGATCGCAAGGCTGCGGTGAAGACATATCGGGCCCGTGTCGAGCCCCTGCTCCATGCGCATGATTGTCACGCCGGTTTGCGTATCGCCCGCCATAATCGCACGTTGGATCGGTGCGGCTCCACGCCAACGCGGCAGCAACGACGCGTGCACATTGAAGCAGCCGAGCCGTGGCGCGACCAATACGGGTGGTGGCAGGAGCAGGCCGTAAGCCACCACGATCGCCGCATCGGCAGCATGTCGGCGAAATTGCTCGCGATCGGCGTCAGCTTTGAAGGATGCGGGCGTTAGCACTGGGATCGCGAGATCATCGGCGCACCGATGGACTGGCGATTTGGTGGCCGTCAGCCCGCGACCGCCTGGTCGCGGAGGCTGGCTGTACGCTGCGGCGATGGTATGCCCAGCCGTAACGAGCGCGTTGAGAATTGGCACAGAAAATTGCGGCGTACCCATAAAGATCAGACGCAAGGCCATGTCGGTGCGCCCCGTCGGTTAAGTGGTGATTTCGCTGGTTGAGCCGATGCCATAACGGCGGCAGATTTGCAGAGCGCGACCAGCACTAAGCCCGCGCATCGCGGGCAATTTTCTTGAACCGTCGAACGACCATATCGCGCTTGAGACGCGACATGAAATCAATGATCAGGTGGCCATCCAAGTGATCGAGTTCATGTTGGATGGCGGTTGCCAACAATCCGTCTGCCGCAAGTTCCTGATAATTTCCGTCGCGATTGATGAAGCGGACAGTGACGGTTTCTGGCCGCTCAATCTCGACACGAACATCTGGGATCGACAAGCATCCTTCCTCGAAGATACGGGTTGTCGACCCGAGCGCAATCAGTTCAGGATTGACCATCGCCAACGGCTGTTTTGGCTCGCCCTCATCGGCAATATCAAACACCACGATGCGCTTTGGCACACCAACCTGGATGGCGGCCAACCCGATCCCGGGCGCGTCGTACATCGTGTCCAACATATCATCCATCAGACGCACGACCGCGTCGTCGACGCGCTCGACAGGATCAGAGATCTTTCGCAGCACGGGGTCAGGAATGGTGATGATGGGTCGTACGGTCATTCGTTTGACATATGAAAGGCTGCAGCGTTGGTCAATGGTCGGCCGTAGCCCGTGGTGAAGACGCGACGCTGGCGACCGATCAAATGGCGCGTCTCGCGACCAGCGCACCAATTAAATGCGACGGCTGTCAATCGCTGCGGCTTGACGCATCAGCCGGACCAATCCGGCATGGCTGTCGATCGTGGGTGACCAACCGGTTTGTCGCAAGCGGGTGGTATCGACCTGAAGACTGCCAAGCAATCGCGCGCTATCGCCGCCGCCGGCTAGCGTTTGCAGCAGCAATCTCAGAACGGCTGGCGGCACGGCCACGAGATGAGCTGGGCGACCAAGGCCAAGGCGCATCGCGGCGATCATTTCCCCGAGCGTTAACGCGGATGGATCTGCCACGAGATAGCTCCGGTTCGCAGGCGTGGTGGGTTGCAAAGCGTGCACGATAGCGCCCGCCACATTGTCAACGCTCACGATCGACCGCCGCGATGTGACAGCGGCAAACGGTAACGGCCACCGTGATTGAGCCAAGCGCATCAAGCGCGCCATGTTGCCTCGAACGTCTTCGCCGTAAACCAGGACCGGTCGCAGCGCGACCCAAGACGTGGGCGATCCAAGGCACGCCGATGCGATCGCGTGTTCGGCTGCACGCTTCGATCGGCCATAGGCGTCCGTCGGGGTCGCGGCATCGGCTTCGTTGAGACTGTGCTCCGCGCTCGCGCCCGCCTGCGCCCGCACGGACGATATAAATACCAACCGAGTGACGCCGGCTTCGCGCGCGGCCAAGGCCAGCGCCAGCGAAGCGTCGGTATTAATAGCTTGGTAGCGCGCGGCATTCGGGCCAGATGCGGCGTGGGCTAGGCCTGCCAGATGAACGATACCATCACAGCCTGCGACCAACTCTCGAAACGGCGCAGCTAACGCATCAGCAGGCGTATTGAGGTCTGGCAAGCGCTGCCACTCGATGGCTGGATCAACAGCTGCCGTCAGAGGATTTTGCGTCGCCGCCCGAACAGCGAAACCCGCCGCTGCCAAATGCGGGACCAAGTGACGGCCAATGAAACCACTTGCACCTGTGACCAGAATCCGTTGCGACACGTGTGTGTAAGCCTCAGTGCAGCGTGCGGTTGGGCGCTACCCAAGCCGCCGGTGGCGTACCGTCGCTTGGCCGACCATCGGCGTTGGGTTTGTAGCCTTCGACTGTGCGCAACAAGATCGCCTGTATCGCGTTTGAATCGTAGCTGGTCATTGCGGCCCTGAGTAAATTCAATTCGTTGTCGACAGCAGCCTTCGAGAGTGACGGCTCGTCAGATTGCAAAATTCGAGGATGCTCGGTTGTTGTGGTGTTGGCCCCAATCAAAAGTTCTTCGTAGAGTTTCTCGCCAGGGCGCAGACCGGTGTAGACTATCTCGATGTCACCGTCAGCCGTCGGCGTGTCCTTGACCTCCAGCCCGCTGAGCCGAACCATCAAACGCGCTAGCTCGTCTATTTTAACCGGCTCGCCCATGTCGAGCACGAAAACTTCGCCGCCGCGCGCCATTGCTCCGGCTTGAATGACCAATTCTGCGGCTTCTGGGATCGACATGAAATAGCGGATGACGTCAGGGTGCGTGACCGTGATTGGCCCGCCGGTTTTAATCTGCTCACGAAACAAGCGGACCACAGATCCAGAGCTGTCCAGCACGTTGCCAAACCGGACCATCGTGAAAACCGTGGCCGTATCGGTCGTCGCGCGAGCCTGCAAGA
Source organism: Hyphomicrobium sp. (assembly GCA_031375665.1). Classification (GTDB taxonomy): domain Bacteria; phylum Pseudomonadota; class Alphaproteobacteria; order Rhizobiales; family Hyphomicrobiaceae; genus Hyphomicrobium_B. Next base: position 4,454 of record JANMII010000014.1, on the reverse strand, counting down.
TGAGCTCCGCTAGGCGCTTGCTGGCTCCCATGACGTTGGTTGGACGCACAGCCTTATCGGTCGAAATGAAGACCATGCGCTCGACGTTGGCGTTGATCGCAGCCTGCGCAACGACATCCGTTCCAAAAACGTTGTTCGCCACACCAACCGCCGCATTCCGCTCCACGATCGGCACGTGCTTGTAGGCGGCTGCATGATAGATGGTTTCGATCCGATGGCGCGATAGCGTTTCAGCCACAAGGGCTGCGTCTAACACTGAACCAAGCACGCCGACCACTTGCGGGCGAGACTGGGGTTCACCCATGGTGGCCAGATGGCTGTTGACCACCGCCTCGATGTCGTAGAGCGCGGGCTCGGACACATCGAATAAAACAAGGCGGGATGGCCTTTGTCGCAAGACTTGAATGGTAAGCTCTGAGCCAACAGATCCGCCTGCGCCCGTAACCAAAACGGACTTGCCGCTGGTATTGCGCGATAGCAAATCGCTGATCGGGGGAATGGTGTCGCGGCCCAAGAGGTCCTGCACATCGAGCGGCCGCAAATCCGTAACGCCGACGCGACCAGAGGCCAGATCGGCAACCGACGGCAGCAAGCGAACTTTAACCGGATAGCGTTCAAGTTCTTTGGCGACGATCCGACGCTGCGTCCGATCACTGGGCGAAATCGCAAGCAAAACCTCTTTGACGTCGAAGCGGCTAATGACGTTGGCCAATTGATCAGGACGATAAACTCGGATGTCGGCGATGTATTGTCCCCACAGCGACGGCGAATTATCGCAAAACCCGACGACGTTGAAATCCGGCAAATGATGCAGCGCTTTGGCGGCGTCGACGCCGGTATCGGCGGCGCCGTAAATAATCGCCGCCACGCGTTCTTTGTGCGTATCGAATTTCGGCAGCACCACGCCCCACGTCATCAAGCCCCACGACAATAAATGCCGCGACAGGATGATGGCCATCGAAGCGACCGCGAAAAAGCCGATCACCACACTGCGGGGAATGCCGTTTTGACCGCTCATAAACAAAATGAGCGACCACACCAACGCGGCGACCACAACACATCCGATGACGCGCGAACTCGCGCGCGAGCCAAGAAACCTCGTCACGAGCCGATACAGCCCGACATACCCAAATGCGACGACAGTCAGCGCTGGCGCCACCAACAGCAGCAGCCACATCGTCGTATCGGTTGGGACATAGATTTCGCCGTAGCGCACCGACATCATGGCCAGCAGCACAATCGACAGAACTAAAAAATCAAAAATGACGAGCAGTGTGCGCTTGGCGTAACGTGGGAGATCCAGCAGCGAATTTCCGGTGCTGAAAAGTAATCTGGACCGTGCTGACGTTTGGTTTCTTGAGATCACGCCACGCAACTCCGCCCCGTTACGCCCCAACTTACTTTGGTGCCGACTTATGCCGGTGCAGGCATTCCGCGACGCCGACTTTATGTCGTCCCGAAATCATAACGGCACAGCCGCTTGTTATCTTTGCCCACGCCCGACCCGCTCTCATCGCCGTCCGTACACAAAGAACGATATGCGCGCGGCGGGCAAGATGACAGCCAAATAATCCTACGGCAAATAAGTCGCAGACTTCAAAACTGGAGAATTGCAAACAAGTTAAGGAGCCTTGGGAACGGCCATGGGACGAAGCGCACGGCTTAGTCCAAGCTCGGCGACGAGACGATAGGCAAAATAAACAGCGATCAATCCAAAGCCGATGCCGCCAATCATGTTGCCGGTCAGCACGCCTTGAGCACCACCCCACGCGCCGCCCAACATGACAAACGGCACAGTGCCAATTGTTGCGCGCAACCAATTGAGCACAGTTGAGTAATACGCGCGGCCAAGGGTGTTGAAGACGGCGTTGGCGATGAACAGCGCCCCGAGGAAAACGAACAACGGCGCCAGCCAGCGACAGAAGAAAATAATCAGCTGACGCGCATCACCGTCGGCATTGAATTGCTCGGCCAAGATGCCAGCGGTCGCCGCCAGAATAATCCAAGCTACGGCAGTGAATGCGCCAACGGTCCACAATGACAAAGTCAGGACACTTCGCATCCGATCGGGCAAGCCTGCGCCGTAATTCTGGCCAAGGATCGGACCGATAGAGCCCGACAGCGCATAAATAGCGCCGAACGCAACCGGTATGATGCGGCCAACAATGGCCCAGCCCGCAACCGCGCTGTCGCCATACTGCGCCATCGCAGCCGTAACGTAGGCGTTACCAGCGGGCGTTGCGATGTTGGTCAAAACTGCTGGCAGCGCGATCGCGAAAAACGGTTTGGCATCGACGACCAGTGTCGCCCATTTCGGCCGGTGAATCAGATCATGGACCCAGATCACGCCGTACAATCCAATGCCCATGACAGCGACCCGCGCGATCGCGGTTGCGATGGCCGCGCCTTCGATGCCCCAACCGAGATGCACGATCAGCACCACGTCGAGGGCCGTGTTGACAATGGCGCCGACCAGCGTGACGTGCATCGCACGACGGGCATCGCCGACCGATCGCAGCATTGCCGATGATGTCATGCCCAGCGCAAGCATTGGCAACGTCGGCAGCAACAAGGCGAGATAATGCGCGGCCTGTTGGCGCGCGCGACCCTCAGCACCAAGGTAGCCGAGCATCGGATCGATCAGCAGCCAAAGCACCACGCTGAGGATCGCTGATACGGCGAACGTCAGCACGTGCGCATGGGCCGACAATCGGCGAGCGCGGACGCGAAGTCGTGCGCCGAGAGCTGGCGCTACCATGGCGGTGGCGGCAATCGACAATCCGATGCCAATCGAGGTTGAAAAAAACAAGATCGAACTGGCGTAGCCGACAGCGGCCACAACCGTCTCGTCGCCGGTGCTGGCGAGAAAATAGATGTTGGCGAGATCGCCAGCGAAGATCGCCATTAGCCCAACCGCGCCTGCCCCCGTCATCACCAGGATGTGGCGCAGGATCGAGCCTGAAACGAACTTCGGGATCGCGGCATCACGACGTGAGCCAACGGCAGTTGACATAAAAACGAGTTCCTTTGCGCCGCCCCACGACGGGTGAATCAACGACTGGTGAGCGAGCGATCGAGCGGCGAACGAACGAACAGCGACTGCGACTGCGACGATGACTACAGTTGCTTGCGGGCCTTAAAAGCGGCGGCCAACGTGCCGTCATCGAGATAGTCGAGTTCGCCGCCCATCGGCACGCCTTGGGCCAGGCGCGAAACGGTGACGCCCAATTGTGCGATCAGGTCTGAGACGTAATGCGCCGTTGATTGCCCCTCCACTGTCGCGTTGAGGGCGAGCAACACTTCTCGCACAACGCCGCTGCCGGCCCGCGCCACCAAACTTGCGATATTGAGTTGCTCTGGCCCGATGCCGTCGAGTGGCGACAAGTGTCCGCCGAGCACGTGATATCGGGCCGAGACAATGCCAGCGCGCTCGATGGCCCACAGATCGCCGACGTCCTCGACGACCACGATCAACGTGTCATCGCGGCGCGCGTCTTGGCACAAGCTGCACGGTGACACGGTATCGAGATTTCCGCATGTCGAACATTCGGCAATTTTATCAACCGCAACACGCATGGCGTCAGCCAACGGCACCAACAGGTCGTTGCGACGCTTCAACATCGCGAGCACGGCTTTGCGCGCCGATCGCGGCCCAAGCCCTGGCAGCCGAGCCATCAACTGGACCAGCCGCTCGATCTCAGGTCCGGCGATTTTTTTCGTCATGGAAGAGTTACGCTTGCCCGTTGATTTCAGCTTTCGTCGCGCCCCAAAGCCACGCGCGGACCAGCCCGTTTGGGTTAGAACAGTTTCATGCCCGGCGGCAGCGGCAACCCACCCGTGACCTCAGACATTTTGGCTTGCATCGCGGCGTCTGCTTTCGATCGGGCATCACCGGCGGCTGCAACGATCAAGTCTTCGAGGATTTCGGTTTCGTCGGCTTTCATAAGACTTGGGTCAATGCGAATACCTTTGACCTCGCCCTTGCCGTCGACTGTGACGCGCACGAGCCCGCCGCCGGATTGGCCTTCGATCTCGGCCCGCGCCAATTCTTCTTGAACGTCTTTGAGGCGAGCCTGCATTTGCCCGACCTGCTTCATCATTCCCATCAAGTCTTTCATGTTGGTCCTTTCAAGCTGCGATTATGACTTGCCAGTTTTGATGTCATTTTAGAGCGCATCGGCATCTCAACGCGGGCATCATTGACAGTGATGTGAGGCGCTGGCTCGACACATTTCAACCGGTCCGGCTTTCGTCGTCACCGATGGGTTGGTCGTGCGATGTGCCGGCTAAGCGGCGAATTTCGGCAATTTTTGCGTCCGGGAATACCGCCATCACGGCCTGCACGGCTGGATGCTGCTTGAGACTTTCAAGCTCGGCTTGTTCCTCAGCGCGCCGCACGGCACCAATTGCTGGGGCACCAGGCAGTTTTGATAGAACAACCATCCAACGGCGAC
>JANMII010000259.1:0-1521 GCA_031375665.1 Hyphomicrobium sp. | reverse complement strand
TCGCGGCGGACATTATTTTTAATCGCACCTTCAACAAACCGCGCCTGTTGCGCCGCCATCTCGACTTTGTCTTTTTTGCCCATCGCGCGCCGCAACAGATCGGCCTGTCCCAGCGTGTATCCACCCATCACCTGAGCAATCTGAATGACCTGCTCCTGATAGATGATGACGCCGTAGGTTTCTTTCAAAATTCCTTCCAACATTGGATGCAGGCAATCGACCGGCTCTTCGCCGTGCTTGCGATGGATATAGGTTGGAATGTTATCCATCGGGCCCGGGCGATAGAGCGCGACCATCGCGATGATGTCTTCGAAACGGTCCGGCTTGAGCCGTTTCAAGCTCTCACGCATACCGGTGCTTTCAAGTTGAAACACACCAACGGTATCAGCGCGCGCGAGCAACTCGTAGGTCGGTTTGTCGTCCAACGGCAGCGCCAGCAGATCGACCGAAATACCCCGGCCGTCTGCCACCAGCTTGACGGCCTTTTCCAGCACGGTCAGCGTTTTTAGTCCGAGGAAGTCAAACTTCACGAGCCCCGCCGCCTCGACCATCTTCCAGTTAAACTGCGTAATTGGAAAATGCGATTTGGGATCGCGATAGAGCGGCACGAGTTCTTCGAGCGGACGATCGCCAATCACCATGCCAGCCGCATGCGTTGAAGCGTGGCGATACAGCCCTTCGAGTTTTTGCGCGATCTCCAGCAGCTTAGCGACAATCGGTTCGCGATCACGCTCGTCTTGCAACTTCGGCTCACCGTCAATCGCTTCCTTAAGCGTCACGGGCTTGGCTGGATTATTCGGGACGAGCTTGCACAGCCGGTCGACTTGACCGTACGGCATTTGCAGCACACGACCGACATCGCGCAACACAGCCCGCGCTTGCAGCTTGCCGTGCGTGATGATTTGCGCGACCCGATCAGAGCCGTATTTGCGCTGCACGTAATCAATGACCAGATCGCGCTTTTCTTGACAGAAGTCGATGTCGAAATCCGGCATCGACACGCGCTCAGGGTTGAGGAAGCGCTCAAACAGCAAACCAAATTGAAGCGGATCGAGGTCGGTGATGGTCAGCGCGTACGCGACCAACGATCCCGCACCCGATCCTCGACCCGGCCCGACCGCAACACCGTTTGATTTCGACCACTGGATAAAGTCAGCAACGATCAAAAAGTAGCCAGGGAATTTCATCTGCGTGATGACGTCGACTTCGTAAGCCAGCCGCTTGTCATAATCGTCGACCGTGAAGCCAGCGGCCGGACCCTTGGCTGCGAGCCGAACAGCTAAGCCGGCCTTCGCTTGGCGGCGCAATTCAGCCGCTTCCAGCCTAAAATTTTCGAGTTCGCTCAGGCTGTCATCGCTGGCGACAAAGCGCGGCAGGATTGGCTTTCGACCGAGTGGGCGAAACGCGCACCGTTCTGCGATTTCAACCGTGTTGGCGATGGCCTCCGGTAGATCGGCGAACAACGCGATCATTTCATCGGCTGATTTCAGGTAATGTTCGGGACTAGCGCGACGGCGGTTG
>JANMII010000242.1:0-1775 GCA_031375665.1 Hyphomicrobium sp. | reverse complement strand
GGGGCTGGGTCTGAAAGCCGTGCCAGAACAGCAGCGGCAATCCGGGCAGCGATTTCGTTTTTAACGGCGCTTGTTGTGCCGCCACCAGCAGATGGTCAGCGCCACCTTTGCGGGATTTATAGGGCATTTACTGCCGCCAGTGAAATCCGGCACGCCTTCGCTTGCACAATGGTCGGCAGAGGGGCGCGATGTTGTGATCGCTATTAAAATAATTGATGGCGCAAGCTCTTCGACCAAAGACGCCGAAGGCAAAATGTTGCAGTCCGTGAAATCGACGAACAAGCTAGTCGTTCCGGCCGCGATGCTCGAACAATGGAGTGTTTATCAATTTCAGCGCAAGCAGATGGCCGCGGTTGATCGACCGGTGGCTGACATGTTTGCCTAAATTTAAGAGAACGGCGTGTGGCACCGCGAGGCCAGAACACGCGACCACTCTGAGGTGGGATCGCTGGCACGAGTTACAGCTTGCGCATAGACCCATCCGCTACATGGCACCGGGCGACCAGGATCGATCCCTGCAGAAAAAACTTCACGTGGCCGATGTACTACGCGCGCCGAAGCCGCGACCGAGCAAAGTGTGGCGAGACAGCGCCAACACCACGCGTGACAAGCCGTTAGGCGCGTAGGTTCCCCATGGCTGCGGCGACCGCTCGGAAGACTGATCCTGCGCTACGACCATGTCTATCAGGCTCCGCGTCGGCGATGCTTCGTTGCAGGACGCAGGCTCAATACACCCGGGCTTTGGGCTCGATGTACTTCACTTCGTTTGTCATCGTGGTTTTATGGACTGGTCGATCATCGAGCTTGACGGCATGATTGGCATCATCAGCCCAGGCCAGCGTGTGCTTCATCCACTCGACGTCATCGCGAAGCGGGAAATCCTCACGCGCATGAGCGCCACGGCTTTCCGTGCGCGCTTCAGCGCTGACGACTGTCACGGCAGCCTGTGAGATCAAGTTATCGAACTCAAGGGCCTCGATGAGATCTGAGTTCCATACCAGCGACCGATCTGTGACGCGGATGTCACCAATGTCTTTCCAGACCTGCGAGATCTTTTCAACGCCCTCTTTTAGCACTGGCCCATCACGGAACACGGCGCAGTTCGACTGCATAACCTTCTGCATTCGCAGCCGCAGCGACGCGATTGGCGACGCACCGTCGGCGTGGCGATACTTGTCGAGGCGGGAAAGCGCTACATCCGTTCCGTCTTTTGGCAAATCCGGTTGCGATGCTTTGGCTTCGAGCTTTTCAGCACAACGTAGTCCAGCCGCGCGGCCGAACACGACCAAGTCGATCAGCGAGTTCGAGCCAAGCCGGTTGGCACCGTGAACAGAGACACACGCCGCTTCGCCGATCGCCATCAAGCCGGGCACGACGTGATCGGGATCGCCGCCTTTTTTGGTCAGCACCTCGCCGTGATAATTGGTCGGGATGCCGCCCATGTTGTAATGCACCGTCGGCAAGACCGGGATCGGTTGGCGGCGCAGATCGACGCCAGCGAACACTTTCGCGTTCTCGGTGATGCCCGGCAGGCGCTCGGCCAGGATCTTTGGATCAAGATGATCCAGATGAAGGAAAATGTGATCGTTCTCGGACCCAACGCCGCGACCTTCGCGAATTTCAATCGTCATCGAGCGTGAGACAACATCGCGCGACGCGAGATCTTTGGCATGCGGTGCGTAGCGCTCCATGAAGCGCTCACCTTTGGCATTGGTGAGATAGCCGCCTTCGCCGCGCGCTCCTTCGGTGATCAGTACGCCAGCACCGTAGATGCC
>JANMII010000218.1:0-7149 GCA_031375665.1 Hyphomicrobium sp. | reverse complement strand
CAACCGCTGCGCCTCGACCGATGGTTCGTGATAGAGGTGCGGCGTGAGGATTGATCGGCACTGCGTATTCCGCGCTGAATTACGTCGCGGACATTCGCTTACTTCCAAGGCGTGAGCAAGGCCCGACCGACACGGCGATCACGATTTTGACGGGCGATTGCATGACAAATCGGCAAGCTTGAATGCCGACTGACGGGCACAGCCTGCACCGCACAACACTGATCCAAGGCGCTGGAGATGCGCCGGACAATGCCGCTTGGCACCCGATCCAGCCACCGACTAACGGTCATCGGCTAGCGATCATCGACTAGCGGACAGCATCCGGCAGGTTCTTGATGGTTGCAATGCCTCTGACGCGATCAAGGCCGCGGACGCCAGCCAGCACAGCGCCGTCCAAATCAGCGTCGGTGAGATCGGCTCCGGTCAGATCGGCACCGGATAAATCAACGCGAGACAAGTCTGCGCCGATGAGGCTGGCATCGCGCAAGTCGGCGCCGACGAATTTCGAGAACGCCAGCTTGGCCCACATCAGGTCGGCGCGTTGCAGGATCGCACCGGAAAAGTCGCTGCCGCGCATCAGTGAACCCGGCATGCTGGAAATGTCGGCGCGCGGCTCATGGGGCCCAAGTTTTGCGTCGGTCAGATCGGCACCGCGAAAATCCGCGCCATCCATCATCGCCGTCATGCGAATACCCCGCAGGTTCGCGCCAGCAAACTTTGGCGCGTCGGCGATATTCCGATCTAGAGAAATATTGATGCTGGGCCGCATCAACGACGCGCCACTAAGATTTGCGCCTGAAAAGTCGGATTGGACGACAATCGCCCGGTCGAGCATGACGCCTGAAAGGTTGGCGCCTTTAAGATTGGAGCGGGTCAAATCGACCCCGAACATATTAGAATTGAGGAGACTGGCGCCCTTGAAATCGATGTTGGACAAATCAAGAAAGCTGAGATCAGAATTTGAGTAATCTGGAACTTTTTCTGACCCCGATTTGTAGAACGCTTCAGTCAACTGACGTGCCGTGTAGTCGGCCGCGTTAACCGTCCCGCTCTGAGCCGCGCACCACCAAAAGAGCCCGGCGAAAATGGCGGTCGAGAGGCCTGAGCGCTTCGAGAACCGACGAATCTGCAACATTGTGCCTCCAGCCAGGATGCCTATGCTTGGGTAAAGTTACGGGCCTTGATGACGATTGGATGACAGATTGTTAATTAACTCTGCACGCCGCTGAGACGGGCGCGCCACAGTCGGCTTCGACCGCGACCAAACGATTGTAATGAAATCAACTTCACGGCGGCACCGGACTGACATCGACGCCCACCGTGACCGTGTGCTCGCCGCCTCCGATCAAAACGCCGCTGATGGGGGAGACATCGTCGTAGTTACGACCGTAGGCGATCGTGATGTGATGATTGGCGACCTGCACGCCGTTGGTTGGATCGAAGTCCACCCAACCCACCCCAGGCGACCAGACAGAAATCCAGGCATGCGATGCGTCGGTGCCCTGCAACTTCGGTTTGCCCGGCGGCGGCTCGGTCAGAATGTAGCCGCTGACATAGCGCGCCGGGATGCGCTGCGCCCGCAGACACGCCAACGCTAGATGAGCAAAATCCTGGCAGACACCGCGCCGGGTTTCAAACACATCGGCGATCGGCGTTGAAATGTCGGTAGCGGTCGGATCGAATGTAAACTCGCGAAAAATTCGCCGCGTCAACTCGTAAGCGCCAACATGAATGGGCGTGCCGGCCGGAAACGACTGCGCCGCATAATCGGCGATCTCGAGTGAGGGCGTTGTCATGCGCGAAACGCACCGAAACTGCACCACGTCGAAGTCAATGCCGCCGGGCCACGCATCCAGCCGATCCCACGCCACGGCGAGAGCCCTGTCGCCCGTATCAGGCCGCTTGATTTCGATGGTGCTGCGGGCGTGCAAAACCAGCTCGCGATGGGCAACTTCGATATCGAGGACCACAACGCGATTGCCGAAGGTATCGTCAAAATTTGATCGACTGGCGGGCGCTGGTTCGACAAGCAGACTATGATTGCGGATGGTTTGGCCGATCACCTCGCGCGGCGACATGTGGATCAAGTGTTGCGATTGCGCGACCGGAGCTGAATATCGGAACATTGTCCGATGGCTGATATCGAAAATCATTGGCGGACTTCAACACGGGTGTGAACGCGCTGTGGGACGTCATCCATCAAATTAAAATAATGACGGGCGACCGCGTTCGACAACTCGGGCAACTTTTCGAGATGCTCTTCCATCAAGGCTGCGAGAAGCTTGCGATCGGTATCCTGTGCGATCGCCGTCACATCGGCAAGCCGCGTTGCGGTCAATAATGCGAGGCTGAGACGACGGTCTTCGCTCAGCGCGATCGTTTGCTTGTTGTCGGGGAGGCCAGCCATGTGATCGCAGATGGCTGTGAGCTGAAACGCCAGGCTGCGCGGATTGCTTTCATCGAGCAACAGCAGATCGAGGACCAGCGGCAGCATCGGATCGAGCCGGTAGCGCGATCGATAGGTGATGAAACTATCGGCGAGTTCAAGCAGTAACATCAGGCTGCTGGATTCGTCCTCTGCTTCGGTCGCCGGAACGAACAGCGTGTCGATAGCCTCACACAAGTTGTAGGCGCGTTCTAACCGCCGTCCCATATCGAGGAACGACCAACCGTAATTGCGGGTCATGTTCTCGTGCATCAGGCCGTTGAATGCCGAGATGCCAGCGAGCCCCTCCTCAAGAAAATCCAGTGTCGCAACCGGCGTCGCGGCAGCGAGAGCTGCCGTCCAACTATCGCCGCGCGTGTCGCCGGTGCGAAACTTAGCGAGCGTCTGCCAAGCCTCGTGGGACAGCCGATCGCGCGCGAGATTTGCGACGCGGAACAGGCCGCTCAGTGTCCGGTCAAGCGTGCGAAGACCGTGCTTGCCCGAAATCACACGTGCACTCAGCCGTTCAATGGCGAGATCGTCGGCTTCTGGCTCGGCGGCCACGTGCGGTTGTGCGGCTCTCGCTTTGTGCTGATCTTTTTCCTGATCTTTGTCCTTGGGTAAAAGCATTTCGAGGCAGCGCCGTGCAGCCCTCCGACCGGTCGCCGGTCCGCTGTCTTCTTCGACCCGACGCAACGCGCTGCGCACGATCCGCATGGTCCAATCCGCGCGCTCGCAATAGCGGCCAAGCCAGAATAAATCATCGGCGACGCGGCTTTGAATGACACGTTGTGATCGCTGAACGCGCGCGTTCTCAACGGTTGGCCGCCACAGGCTGACGTGGGGTGATTGTTCGGCGTCAGACAACACCCACACATCGCGCGTGTGCCCGTCGGGCGCTGTCAAGGCAACGGCACGGTCGGGATCGATCGACATCGCAAGCCCGCCGGGCATGGCCTGATAGCCGATGGCCGTCCGCGCCACAAACATGCGGACGGCGAAGGGTCGTGGCACCAATCCGCCGGGCGTGAACACCGGCGCGGTGCTGAAGCCGATTTTCTCCTCAGCGACCAACCGTGAGCCGTGCAGTGCAATTTCGCGTTCGAGAATGGCGCGGGCGTCAGTGTCGAGCGCGCTGGTGTTTTGGCCAAGTGCGGCACGGCCTGGGCGCCCAGTGCCCTCTTGAGCCTTACGCACCACCACGCGATCCAGGCGAGCCATGACGTCGCGTCTGCCGTCCGGGTTGCCAAGCCACGTGCGCGGTGCGTCGGCCAGCAGCAAGTCCTCACCCAGCATGTGGCGGCACAATGCTGGCAAATAACTGCCAAGTCCACGATTTTGCACCACCGCTGATCCGACCGCATTGACGACCAGTTGCGGCGCTTCGCGCCAAGCGCGCAGCAAGCCAGCCGGTCCGTCAAAGCCGCCGGGATCGAGTTCGAGCGGATCAATCGAGCGACCATCGACACATCGAATAATGAGATCGACGCCCTTCAAGCCTTCGAGTGTTTTGAGGTAGACCTGCGACCCCTTGATGCGCAGATCGTTGCCTTCGACCAACAGATATCCGAGGTAGCGGGCCAGATAGGCATGCGAAAAATAATCTTCGTGGTGTGGGCCAGGGGTGAGCAACGCAATGCGGGCATTGTCACGCCCACTGTGCAGTGTCAGCGCCGCCTGCATCGCCTGGAAGTAGGCTGCAAGTCGCACGCCGTTCGATGTTTTGAAAACATCACCGGCGATGTGTGTGTGAACCACGCGATTGGCCAGCGCGAACCCAATGCCGGCGTTGGTTTCCGTGTGGTTGTCGATCACGCGCCACGTGCCATCGCCATCGCGCGCCAAGTCGGCTGCATAAAACTGCAGCGGACCCGCGCCCGGCAAGATCGATTGGCATGGCCGCAAGTACGCAGGATCTGAAAAGATTAGTTCGGGCGGCACCAGCCCTTGTCTGAGCGTGTCCTGACCCGAATAGATATCGACGAGTAAGCGATCGAACAATCGCGCGCGCTGGATCAGTGCCGCTTCGAGAAACTGCCATTCCGCGTTTGAGATGATGAGTGGCACAAGATCAAGTTGCCAGCGCTGCGCGCTTTTGGTCGGATCGGCAAAGATATCGTAAGCGATGCCAGTTTCACGAACGCGGCGATCCATCCGCCGCGCGCGATCCGCGGTGTCAGACAGGGGCATGGTGGCAAGGCTATCGACGAAAGACTGCCAGTGCGGTCTCAGCGCTCCGGTGGCGTCGACGCACTCGTCGTACCCGGCGCCGTCTGGCCGGCTAGCAAGGTCAGCGCGGTATCGACTGAGCAACTCTGTCGTGTCAGTTCTCGCGGTGGACGGGGCCGTTCGGGTCATTGATCTGTGGTGCTGCCCTTGTGTCCGCCAAGCGTCGTCGATCCGGCTCGTGACAGTAGCACGACGAATCTCAATTTCCGCAAGGCTGCCGCAATCGCTTTTCGACAAGCGCCATTAACCAACCTCGGTGCGTGCACGCTAACACGATGAGCCAGCCTTATAACCGCAGGTCGAGTGTCAGCGGGTAATCGGGATTGCGGACGGCTGGCGTTGGCGTCATTTGACCAGCGGTATGTCCCAACCGCTCAAAGCGTGCCAACCGCCGACCCTCGGCCTCGTAAGCATTGATTGGAAACGTCTCGTGGTTGCGCCCGCCCGGATGGCTGACATGATAGCGGCACCCAATCCGCGAGCGGCCCGTCCAGGTGTCGACCAAATCGAACGTCAACGGCACGTGCGGTTTGATGGTCGGATGCAGGGCCGACGGGGGATGCCAAGCGCGGTACCGAACACCCGCAACAGCATCACCCTTCGTGCCCGTCGCCGTCAACGGTAGCGTTCGACCATTGCACGTCACGACATAACGCTGCGCGGTGTCGCCACGCGCCAGCACTTCGATCCGTTCCAGAGAAGAATCAACATAACGCGCAGTCCCCTGCCCGGTGCTCTCCTCGCCCAACACGTGCCACGGCTCCAGCGCTTGGCGGAGTTCGATTTCAATTCCATCGGCAGCGATCGTGCCCAGCACAGGAAAGCGAAACTCGAAGTGCGGCTTGAACCATTCAGCCTCGACAGCGAGCCCCGCATCTTCGACCGTTTGAATGACGTCCTTAAAGTCAGACCAGATAAAGTGCGGCAGCATGAACCGATCATGCAAAGCCGTGCCCCATCGCACCAACTTTTGCCGGTACGGCTTTTCCCAAAACGCAACGACGAGCGCCCGCAGTAACAATTGTTGTGCGAGGCTCATGCGGGCATGCGGCGGCATTTCGAAGCCGCGAAATTCGACAAGGCCCAATCGCCCAGTGGGACCATCCGGTGAATACAATTTGTCGATGCAGATTTCGGCGCGATGGGTATTGCCGGTCACATCAATCAACAGATGGCGAAAAATGCGATCGACGAGCCACGGCGGAACCGCTGGCTCACCGGGCTGCGGAATTTGCGACAGTGCGATTTCCAGCTCATAAAGCCCTTCGTGACGCGCTTCGTCCACCCTCGGCGCTTGGCTTGTTGGGCCAATAAACATCCCGGAAAACAGGTACGACAACGACGGATGATTTTGCCAAAAAGCGATGATTGACGCGAGCAGGTCGGGCCGCCGAATGAACGGGCTGTCGGCTGGCGTCATCCCACCCAGCACAATGTGGTTGCCGCCACCGGTGCCGGTATGGCGACCATCGAGCATGAATTTTTCAGTCGTCAGTCGGGCTTGATGGGCTTCTTCATAAAGCGTGGTGGTGATGTCGATGGCCTCCGGCCAACTGGCCGCCGGTTGCACATTGACTTCGATGACGCCGGGATCGGGTGTGACCTTCATCACATTCAAGCGAGGATCGGCGGGTGGCGAATAACCTTCGACGTGGACCGCCACGTTGGTCGCCTTTGCAGTTTGCTCGATGGCCCCGATCAGAGCTGCGTAGTCGGCTGCGTCTTCCAACGGCGGCATGAACAAACACAAGCGACCATCGCGCGGTTCAATCGCCATCGCGGTCCGCACTTTGGCTGCAACCTCACCTGCTGTTTCAACAAAAGATAAACTCGGGCTTTGGCCAGCGTCCTGGCGGCTTTGAACCAGCATCGGTGCAGGCGCCATGGCGGGCGTCGGAGAATAGGGATCGCGTGGAGCAACGTGCGGAAAATCGACCTCGTCGACAACCGGCATCGACATCAGTGGCAGACGAAAGCCAGCTGGTGAATCACCCGGCACCAAAAATAATTTTTGCCGGCGCAGGGCCCAGCGCTCTGTCATCCAATGGCGGCCGACATCTTGCGTTTGCCAGGCCTGGATCGGCAGCACAAAACTCGACGGCGTTGCGAGCCCGCGATCGAAGACGCGGATCACCCGATCGCGCTCGGCTGGATCGTTGATGGTGTTGGCTGAAGGATCGACGCCAATTGGCAATTTTTGCTCGATGAGCGCGAAGTAAGCCACATCCTCGAAGGCTGGCATTGCGCTGTCGTCTGGCAACCCGAGTGTCGCGCACAACGCCGATGTAAAACGTTCGGCGTCGTCAATTGTTGCAGGTGTTTCTGCGACTTCCGGTGCGATCAGCGATGTGTCTTGCCACAACGGTTCACCATCGGCCCGCCAATACAGGGCAAATGACCAGCGTGGAAGTTGTTCACCCGGATACCACTTACCCTGCCCGTAATGCAGCAATCCACCTGGCGCAAATCGGGCTTGCAAGCGGCGCACGAGATCG
>JANMII010000197.1:0-7731 GCA_031375665.1 Hyphomicrobium sp. | reverse complement strand
GGCAAGGCAGCCTGCCAGCTCCGAAGGGTGTACCCGGACATTCAGACCAAAGCCGATAACGGCGACGAACCCACTTTGACGTGGCGCCGTTGTTGTCTCAACCAGAATGCCGCCGGCCTTGGCGCCGTCGATTAAAAGATCGTTCGGCCATTTGAGCCGCATCGTTAGCCTGTCTGCAAGCTGCGATGTGGCGCGGACGGCATCGATGAGCGAAATGCCAGCGATCAGCGCCAGTTCACCAGCCTGCGCCAGCGGTGCGGCGCTGTGCATGGCAACGCTCGCCTGCAAATTTCCATCGAACGACGTCCAGCTTCGCCCGGCTCGCCCGCGTCCGCCGGTCTGGCGGTTGGCCGTCACCCAAAACGGCAGCGTTTCACCAGCGAGCGCCAGCCGCATCGCGTCCTGGTTCGTGGATACCGTTTCGGCAAAATGGATAACGGGGGCGGGCAATGCGGTCATTACGCTTGCTTAGCACGGCGCCATGGCCGAGGCACGTTAGGGCACCACGCTCGGCATGAGCGACGCGGCAGCCGCAGTCGCGGCATCGACCAGAGATCCACCGATAAACGGCAGGACAAACGCTGCGACGAAAATGGCCGACAGGCTCATCACCGCCAACGCTTTCGCCTCGACGGGTTCGAATGGCGCGGCGGCTTCATCGAAGAACATTATCTTGATGATGCGCAGATAATAGAACGCACCGATGACGCTCGCGACCACACCAATGATGGCGAGCGGAAACAATCCCGCCTTGATGGCTGGCAGAAACGCGTACCACTTGGCCCAGAAGCCAGCGAGCGGCGGAATTCCAGCCAACGAAAACATCAGCAGCGCCATGATCGCAGCCAAGCGCAGATCCGTCTTAGCTAGACCCGCGAGCTGATTGATATCTTCGACCGGTTCACCGTTGCGCCGCATTGATAAAATGCAAGCAAACGTCCCAAGCGTCATCGCGACGTAGATCGCCAGATAGATCAGCACGCCAGCGGTGCCCTCGGCATTGTTGGATGCCAATCCGACCAACGCGAACCCAACATGACCGATCGACGAGTACGCCATCAGCCGCTTGATGTTGGTTTGGCCAATGGCGGCGAACGCGCCAAGCACCATCGAGGCGATCGCAAGGAATATAACGATTTGCTGCCATTGTGGCGCAATCGTCGGCAGCGCCTCCTGCGTGAAGCGTAACAGCAGCGCCATCGCCGCGACCTTCGGCGCGCCGGCAAAAAATGCCGTGACCGGCGTTGGCGCGCCCTCGTAGACGTCCGGCGTCCACATGTGGAACGGCACCGCCGAAATCTTGAACGCCAACCCGACGAGAACGAATACTAGACCGAAGATCAACCCAACATTGGTCGCCATACCGTCAGCTTTGGCTGCAAGCGCAATCGCTTCGTATCCGGTCGAACCGGTCACGCCATAGTGCAGCGACGCGCCATACAGCAGCATGCCGGACGACAGCGCCCCCAACACGAAATATTTAAGGCCCGCCTCGCTGGATCGCACGTCGTCGCGCTTGAAGGCCGCGATGACATAAAGCGCCAGAGATTGCAGTTCGAGGCCGAGATACAGCGCAATCAGGTCGTTAGCCGACACCATCATCAACATGCCGAGCGTCGCCAGCAGCACCAACACTGGGTACTCGAACAGCAAAATTTTGGCGCGGGCGAAGTCGTCGAACGTCATCAACAATGTCAACGCGGCGGCAACCAGGATGAGGATCTTGAGATACCGTGTCAGCCCATCGCTGACGAACGCGCCGTCAAATGCGGTCGCGGTCTCCGGCTGCAAACCAGGATTGGCAATGACAACAGCGGCACCGATCAGGACGGCGATCGCGAGCCAGCCGACCAAGCGGCCGGCGGCTTCACCATCCCGGCTGAACGCGCCCACCATCAGCAGCACCATTGCGCCAATCGCGATGATGAGCTCAGGCAGCACAGGCAGAAACAAGGCGGCGTCCATGGCGGCGATCCTTACGGGGCGAGCGCCGCTGCGGCGGGCTTGATGGCGGCTTCATAATTCTGCACGAGATTCTTGACCGAAGCTGCCGTCACATCAAGCACCGGCGCTGGATAGACGCCGTAGAAGACCGTCAAAATCACGAGCGGG
Organism: Hyphomicrobium sp.; assembly: GCA_031375665.1. Classification (GTDB taxonomy): domain Bacteria; phylum Pseudomonadota; class Alphaproteobacteria; order Rhizobiales; family Hyphomicrobiaceae; genus Hyphomicrobium_B. The sequence goes on along the minus strand of JANMII010000197.1, from coordinate 5,619 downwards.
GCGAGAACGGCGATTTCGCGTGGCGACAGATCCATCATGTTTCTCAGGCTCGGCTTATCAAGCGTGCCGAAGATAACACGGCGATAAAGATACAGCGCGTATGCGGCCGACAGCACCACACCCGTCGTCGCAAACAGCGCGATCCAACTGTTGGCTTTGTAGGCGGCCATCAGTGTCAAAAACTCGCCGACAAACCCACTCGTGCCCGGCAAGCCGACATTGGCCATCGTCAATACCATGAACGCGACGGCATACTTCGGCATCCGTTCGACCAACCCGCCGTAGGCTGCAATCTCGCGCGTGTGCATTCGGTCGTAGACAACACCAACACACAAAAACAACGCGGCGGACACGATGCCGTGCGACAGCATTTGAAAGATCGCGCCGTCGATGCCCTGTTGCGACGCTGTGAAAATTCCAAGCGTCACAAAGCCCATATGCGCGACCGACGAGTATGCGATCAGCTTTTTAATGTCTTCCTGCACCAATGCGACCAGGGAGGTGTAGATGATCGCGACAATCGATAGCGTGAAAACCAACGGTGCGAGCTGCTCAGATGCGATGGGGAACATCGGCAGCGAGAAGCGAAGGAAACCGTAACCGCCCATCTTCAGCAAGATGCCGGCCAGAATAACCGAACCCGCGGTCGGCGCCTCGACGTGCGCGTCGGGCAACCACGTATGCACCGGCCACATCGGCATCTTGACGGCAAACGACGCAAAGAACGCCAGCCACAACCACCACTGCATATCGGGCGGGAATTTCGTCGTCAGCAGCGTTGGAATATCCGTCGTGCCAGCGTGCCAGTACATCGCCATCATCGCGAGCAACATCAGCACCGAGCCGAGCAACGTGTAGAGGAAGAACTTAAAGCTCGCGTAGACGCGGCGCTTTCCGCCCCAAACGCCGATGATCAAAAACATCGGGATCAGGCCGCCTTCGAAGAACAAATAGAACAGCACCATGTCGAGCGCGCAGAATACGCCAAGCATCAGCGTTTCAAGCGCGAGGAACGCGATCATGTATTCCTTGACGCGTTCTTCGATGCTTTCCCAACTGGCCAGAATGCACAGCGGCATCAGAAATGTCGTCAAAATGACGAACAGCATCGAGATGCCGTCGACGCCCATCTTATATTTCAGCGGGCCAAGCCAAGCGTATTCCTCGACGAACTGAAACCCAGCCGAGGTCTTGTCGAAATTCCACCAGATCGCGAGCGATACAATAAATGTGACGAGCGTGGTCCACAGCGCGATCCACCGCGCGTTGCGGGCGGCGTCTTTGTTGAGCAGCGCAATCAGAAGCGCGCCAACCACCGGCAAGAACGTAACGACCGAGAGAATGTTGCTCATGGCGCAAAGCCCCCAAAGCCCACGCTCGATAACAGCGCGCCGTTGAAGGTCAGCCAGGTCAGTAGCGCTGCGACGCCGATAAGCATCGCGAACGCATAGTGATAGACATATCCGGTTTGCAACCGCACAACCCTGCCGGTCACGCGGCCAACGCCGGCCGCCGTGCCGTCGATGGCACCATCGATGACTGCGCCGTCGCCGCCTTTCCACAAGAACCGTCCGATGGCGAATGCGGGCCTGACAAACACCGCGTCATACAGTTCATCGATGTACCACTTGTTAAGCAGGAACAAATACAACGGACGGAACATGCGAGCGGTCGCTGCTGGCAACCACGGCGCACCAATGTAATAGGTCCACGCGATCGCAAATCCACTCAACATCGCAATCAACGGCGCAAACCCGACCCAACCCGGGATCTGATGCATCTCGTGCAGGATGTGGTTGCTCTCGGCACGAAACAACGAAGCACCCCAAAACACGGCTTCCTCACTGCCCATGAAATATTTGGTAGCAACCGCGCCAGCGAAAATGGCTCCCAGCGCCAACACGCCGAGCGGGATGAGCATCACGGCTGGGCTTTCGTGAGCGTGCTCATGGGCATGATGATCGCCGCGTTCGGTACCGTAAAACGTCATGAACACCAACCGCCACGAATAAAACGACGTCATCAACGCCGCGACCACCAGCGTCCAGAACGCATAATTACCAGGCGTGTGGGCGGCATAAGCCGCTTCAATGATCGCATCTTTCGAGTGGAAGCCGGCAAATCCGTAAAAATGTGGGATGCCGACACCGGTCAGGGCCAACGTCCCGATCATCATGGCGGCAAACGTCAGCGGGATCTTTTTTCGCAGCGCGCCCATGCGGCGCATGTCCTGCTCGTGATGCATGGCGTGGATCACCGAGCCTGCACCCAAAAACAACAGCGCCTTGAAGAAAGCGTGCGTGAAAAGATGAAAGATCGCAATGCCGTAAGCCCCGATCCCACAGGCGACAAACATGTAGCCGAGCTGCGAACACGTTGAATAGGCAATCACCCGTTTGATGTCGTTTTGCACCAACCCGACAGTTGCTGCGAAGAAGGCAGTCAGCGCGCCGATGAATGTCACGATGGTCAAGGCGTCAGGCGCTAGTTCGAAAATCGGCGACAAGCGCGCCACCATGAATACACCCGCCGTCACCATGGTGGCGGCGTGGATCAATGCCGAGACTGGCGTTGGGCCTTCCATCGCGTCCGGCAGCCACGTATGGAGCAGGAATTGCGCCGACTTGCCCATCGCGCCCATGAACAGCAGCAGCGCGATGGTGGTCAGGATGTCGACATCGTATCCAGCGAACGAAAACGTCTGGCCAACGGCACCGGGCGCTGCCGCAAACAAAGCATCGAAATTGACCGTCTTGAAAACGAAAAACAGCGCGAAAATGCCAAGCGCGTAGCCGAAGTCGCCAACCCGGTTGACGACAAACGCCTTGATGGCCGCTGCATTGGCTTCGGGCTTTTTATACCAGAACCCGATCAACAAATAACTGGCGAGGCCGACACCTTCCCAACCAAAAAACATCTGCAGCAGATTGTCACTCGTCACTAGCATCAACATGGCGAACGTGAACAGCGACAGGTATGCGAAGAAGCGCGGCCTTGAATCGTCTTCGTGCATGTAGCCAATCGAATACATATGCACGAGGCTGGATACCGTCGTCACCACAACGAGCATCACGGTCGTCAGCGTATCGATGCGCAGTGACCACGACGTGTCGAGTTCGCCGGACGTGATCCAGCGCATGAGCTGCACTTTGTGCGTCTCATGACCAAAGCCGACCTGCACAAACGCAACCCACGACAAAACGGCTGCGATCAACAACAGCGCTGTCGTCAACAATTCCGACGGACGATCGCCCATGGCGCGACCGAACAATCCGGCGATCACCGCGCCGAGCAGCGGCAGCATGACGATAGCTGTGTAGATCATGCTGCAAACAGTCCCAAAAAGATCAGCGAGCCGACAAACACCACGGCTGCAAGCGCGCCGCCGATCACAGCCAACCAGAAGCGTGGCTTCACGATGGACTGAATGATGCCATCGAGGAGGATGTCGATCATCGCCTCACCCTTTCATCATGTTGATGTCTTCAACCGCAATCGAACCACGATTGCGGAAGTAGACGACGATGATGGCCAGGCCTATGGCCGCCTCCGCTGCAGCAACTGTCAGAATAAAGAGAGCGAATACTTGCCCAACCAGATCGCCGTTGAAGTGCGAGAACGCGACAAGGTTGACGTTGACTGCCAGCAGCATCAGCTCGATCGACATCAAAATCACGATGACGTTTTTGCGATTGAGAAAAATTCCGAACATGCCGAGCGTAAACAGGCAAGCCGCGACGGTGAGGTAGTGGCCAAGTCCGACGCTCATTGAATGACCTCCGACATACCGCTGACGCCCGCGGCGCCGCCGATCAACCACGCGATAAACCCAACGGCGAAAATGATCATCGCGATGCCAAATACCTGCTGGCCCATCGTCGAGCCGCTGTCGGTGCGGGCGGCTTTTCTTGCAGCCTTTTCGGCATCCAACTTGCGCTGGCGGGCTTCGCCGAGCGACGTGATGCGGGGATCTTTGGAACCGTTGCTAGCCATCACTCAGCCGCTCCCGGTAGCGTTTTAGCCGCCGCTGGGATGACGCTGCCGCCGCTTGGAACTTTGATAATTGAAAGCGCTGTCGCTGGCCCGCGCGCGACCTGCGCTGCGATCGACTGCCGCCTGACGCCTTCGCGATGTCGCAACGTCAAGACGATGGCGCCGATCATTGCGACCAGGAGGATCATGCCGGCGCCTTGAAAGAAATAAACATACTTGGTGTAAAGCAAATGGCCGAGCGCCTCGGTGTTGGAGATATCGGACGGCGTCGCTGCTGCAGCGATTTGGCCGGGCGCGATGACCAGTCCTTGAAACGCAAAAAGCGCGACAAGCTCGACCAACACCACGCCGCCGACGAGGGCTCCGACTTTCGCGTTTTTGATGAAGCCGGCCTTCAGCTCGGCAAAGTCGACGTCCAACATCATGACGACGAACAAAAATAGCACAGCGACCGCGCCGACGTAGACCACGATCAACAGCATGGCCAAGAACTCTGCGCCGAGCAGCACAAACAGGCCCGCAGCGTTGAAGAACGTTAGAATCAAAAACAAGACGGCGTGAACCGGGTTCTTCGCCAAAATCACCATCGCGCCTGACGCGATGGCGAGCGTGCTGAACAGATAAAAAAATCCCACTGTCATAGGCCCTGTCCTAAGGCTCGATCTGTTGCTTGCACGCGATTGTCAAATGCGCCGGACCGCCCGGGACTGGCACACTGCTCGAAACTTGCGCGGCGCAACCGTGTCATCGATACTTCGCGTCTGCCGCAAGGTTATTCGCGATCTCCCGCTCCCAACGATCACCGTTCGCCAGCAGTCGCCCCTTGTCATAAAAAAGTTCTTCGCGCGTTTCGGTCGCGAACTCGAAATTCGGCCCCTCAACGATGGCATCGACCGGGCACGCCTCCTGACATAGTCCACAGTAGATGCATTTGGTCATGTCGATGTCGTAACGTGTGGTCCGCCGCGTGCCATCGTTGCGACGCGGTCCAGCTTCGATCGTGATGGCTTGCGCCGGGCAGATCGCCTCGCACAGCTTGCACGCGATGCAGCGTTCTTCGCCGTTGGGATAGCGCCGCAGAGCATGTTCGCCCCGAAAACGCGGGCTTATCGGGCCCTTTTCATGGGGATAATTCAGCGTCTTCTTCGGCGCAAAGAAATAGCGCATCGTCAAGAAGAACGCCGACACGAATTCGACCAGAAACAGCGATCTGACGCCTTGGGCGATGTTCATGGGGCAAGTCCTCCAAAATGCAGCACGCTTGCCGTCGCAACGACCATGATCAGTGACAGCGGCAGAAACACTTTCCAGCCGAGTCGCATCAGTTGATCGTAGCGGTAGCGCGGGACAAACGCTTTCACCATCGCGAACATGAAGAACACGAGGATGACTTTAAGCAAAAACCAAATGATGCCCGGTACGGCATTCAGCGGCCAGACATCGAGCGGGGGCAACCACCCGCCCAGAAACAAAATCGTCGTCAACGCGCACATCGTGGTGATCGCGACGTACTCGCCCAGCATGAAAAGCAGGTAGGGGGTCGAGGCGTATTCGACCATGAAGCCCGCAACGAGTTCAGATTCCGCCTCCGGCAAGTCGAATGGCGGGCGGTTGGTCTCAGCCAGA
>JANMII010000221.1:0-13827 GCA_031375665.1 Hyphomicrobium sp. | reverse complement strand
CCGCATGTGAAACTACAGACCTGTCTGCAGTGTGAAAAATGTCGACGAATGTTGCGGTGTAAGGCCAACGCTTTCGACAAAAAGTGAATCTCCGCCAATTTTCTATCGGAGTGATTTCATAGATCTCGTGACCGCAATTGCACTGAGCATCGGCCTTCTCGGCTGGCTGGTATCGTTTGTCTTTCTATCGCCATTTGGGCTTGGCTCGCAGATTCCAGCAGCGTTCATCGCCTGAGCCAATTTTTATTGTTGCGGCGGTGAAGTTGCCGGGTTGAAGGCGCGTATGGCGGCCAACGTGTGGGATGTGCTGGTGGCAGCGCTCACGGTGCTGCTGCTGACGAAAAGCGGCTTAATTGACACGATCGCATTGCCATTAGCTGGTGGCCTCATCGTCGAGCTTGGCACGTTTGCTGTAATGATGCCCATTTCAAAGCGCCAACGGCGCGCGCGTTCGATGTCTTTCATGCTCACGATGGAATAGGCGGAAACGCGCTGCTGCAATTGCGCGATTTAGGTGTGATCCACGCTTTCGCTCGCACCGTGCATCACCTCGAAGATTTTGATGATGACAGGATTGATGAGCTGGAGCGCCGATTAATTGTCGAAGCCGATCAGCTTTTCGTTGTCAGTCGCATGTGGCGCGAGGAACTGGGCCGGCGCTATGATCGCCAGTTGATCGTCGTCGGAAACGGCGTGGACCCCGCCCGGTTCACCAACATCGCTGACGACAGCGACGGCGAGCTTCGCGCTAAATATTTGCTCGCAGACGGCAAGGTTTTCTTTGCTATCGGCGGCGTTGAAGAGCGCAAGAATACGGTTCGCATCTTGCAGGCATTTGTAGCGTGCAGAGCGCTTGACCAGAGCCTAACACTCGTCACTGTCGGCGGTGCGAGCCTGCTCGATCATTCTGCCTACCAGCGTCGCTTCGAAGCCCTGCGTGCCACGTTGCAAGTAAAGCCTGGCGCGCTGTCGCAGCGGCGCACGACTGGCGATCAACTGCCAGCGCTTGTCTCGGTGAGTATTCGGCGCTCGAGGCGATGTGCAATGCCTGAGATGGATTTTTGGATCCGATGGCCCAATAGCGCCAGTGAAACCTGTTATTCGCCATCGCTCATTATCAACGAGCGCCCGGTGCCCGGGCAAAGTTTTTCTCTACTTTGCAGCGTTCCAAGCCTTTGCCGATCGCGCCGAGTGGGCGTTGATGCGGGACGCTGCGGCTTCGCTCACAACCCAATTCCGGGACATTCTTTATTATGGCAACCTCGAGGCCGGCGATCGCATCAAGGCCACTTTGATGGCTGAGCACCGCGAACCATCGTCACTGACACATTGGTTTGAAATTACGCGATGCGACGGCACCGCATTAGCATCGGTCATCAGCGAGCGCCGTCGAAAGGCTCTTTAGAGCCGCAATGCCCGATCGCGCTGATGTGACGGAGTATGCCTCCGGATTTCATCAGTGTTTCGCACCGCTTTGCATTGCTCTCAGCGGCTAATCTGCCCGGTTGAAACTCAGGTCATGCACCCCGCGCCGCTACTTCGGGCTTTTTCAGTTTACGGGAGCGCAGCTGCGAAAGCGGCCGTTGCCCTCTATGAGATATGCAAAAATTCTTGCGCTGCCGAATAGGTTTGAACGTTGGACCGCTCCGATGCCAACAGCACGACTGTAAGGCGCTGATGGACGACAGGTAGGTCCTCCCACCGTGTCCGTGCTGTCACCAACGCCCAGATGCGCCGATCAGAGTACGGTGTTTGGCCGACTAATCTTTATGCCGTCCTTATATGTCGGCCTCGGCTTTCCAATCGATAACTTATGACTGAGACGGCACGCTCTCACGGTGCAACGCCAGGAGACGATCGTGCTCGATATTGTTTTTCTACTTCTGGGCGTCGGGGGCTTCGGTTTGATGGCCGTCTACGCCCGGCTGTGCAACCGGTTGTGAGGTTGCGCCGTGAATGATCCCATGATCGCGCTTATCGTAGCCGTCGCCATTGCGGCTTACCTCATCTATGCGCTCGTCAATCCTGAAAAGTTTTAATTGGCTGCGGAGGGCCGCACATGACGATACTCGGTTGGCTTCAGATCGTGCTGGTGCTCGGCGCAGTGATCCTGGCTGCGTGGCCGCTTGGCCTGTATATGGCTCGCGTCTTTGCAGGAGAGAAGACGCGTCTTTCACCCGCACTCGTTCCAATTGAGCGCGCATTTTACGAGGTCGCAAACATCGATCCGCGTAAGGAACAAAGCTGGCTTGGGTACACGCTGTCGGTTCTTGCCATCAGCGCACTCGGGTTTTGCCTGCTGTATACGATGTTGCGGTTCCAGCATGTTTTGCCGTCAAATCCGCAAGGCTTTGCGAGTGTCCCGCCCGATCTCGCCTTCAACACCGCCATCAGTTTTGTCACGAATACCAATTGGCAATCCTATGGCGGTGAGACGACGATGAGTCATCTCGTGCAGATGGCGGGCTTGACCGTGCAAAACTTCCTCTCCGCTGCGACAGGGATTGCGCTTGCCGTCGCGGTGTCGCGCGCGTTCGCCCGCAGTGGAGCAGCCACACTCGGCAACTTTTGGGTCGATCTTACGCGCGCGACCCTTTATATCTTGCTGCCATTTTCGATTGTCATTGCGCTCGCCTTTGCTGCGACAGGCGTTCCGCAGACACTTGGCGGCTATGCCGAGGCGACCACCATCGAAGGAGCGAAACAGGTCATCGCTCTTGGTCCCGTCGCAAGCCAAGAAGCCATCAAACAACTCGGCACGAATGGCGGCGGGTTCTTCAATGTCAACTCAGCGCATCCATTCGAAAATCCAAACGCATGGTCGAATATCCTGTCAATTTGGAGCATGTTGCTAATCTCCACAGCGCTCACCTTTACATTTGGTCGTATCGTTGGTGATGCGCGCCAGGGATTGGCGCTCCTCGCGGTTATGTACACGTTGCTCGTGACAGGCGTGGCGATTGTTTACGGATCCGAGGCCGCAGGAATCCCATCGCAACTTGCAGCGGGTGTTGATCCTGCACTTGGGAATATGGAGGGCAAGGACGTTCGCTTCGGGCAAGCGCTGACGGCGCTTTATGTCGTTGCAACAACGGGTCTGTCATGTGGCGCCGTCAATGCCATGCATAACTCGCTAACACCGCTCGGTGGGCTCGTCCCACTGTTCATGATCCAGCTTGGCGAGATTTTACCGGGCGGCGTTGGATCAGGACTGTACGGAATGATCGTGATGGCAATTCTAGCTGTCTTCGTCGCGGGCCTCATGGTTGGACGCACGCCGGAGTATCTCGGCAAGAAGATTGAAGCTCGCGAGATGAAGCTCGCCATGCTCGCGCTAGTTGTTTTGCCGCTCGCCATCCTAGGCTTCACGTCGGCCTCCGCGATGTTGCCGTTTGCGCTGGCAAGTCTCGCCAATGGTGGACCGCGCGGCCTGACTGAGATCCTCTATGCGTACTCATCGGCTGCCGGGAACAACGGTTCGGCCTTTGCAGGGCTGACGGCCAACACGACTTGGTACAATACAACGCTCGGCATTGCGATGCTGCTCGGTCGATTCGCTTACGTGATCCCCGTCATGGCGATCGCTGGCGCACTCGCTGCCAAGACGAAAGCGCCAGCCTCCACCGGTACATTCCCAACGCATGGCCCGCTATTCGTTGGTCTTCTGATCGGCGTCATCCTCATCATTGGCGGCCTCCAATACTTCCCAGCTCTCGCGCTCGGTCCCGTGGTCGAGCACGTATTGATGCATGCCGGCAAGACCTTCTAAGGAAAACCACCATGTCGGCAAAACCTATTGCATTATTTGATGCCGGTATCATGCGGACCGCCGCTGCGGACGCGTTCGTAAAACTCTGGCCCAGCACGCTCGCGCGCAATCCAGTCATGTTTGTCACCGGCATCGTTGCAGTGCTCGTCACACTGATCTTCGTTAGGGACCTGGCTGTCGGCGCCGGCGGCCTCGCATTCACAGGTCAAATCGCGGCCTGGCTGTGGTTCACGGTTCTATTTGCCAATTTTGCAGAAGCGATTTCGGAAGGCCGGGGCAAGGCACAAGCCGACGCGTTAAAGCGGACGCGGAGTGACGCCGTGGCGAAAGTTCTCTTGCTGGAGAATGACGGTCGAGGCGACGTGTTCGAAAGCAAATCAGCCGCGGATCTCCGCGTCGGCGATTTAGTGCTCATCGAGGCTGGCGACACGGTGCCAGCGGACGGTGAAGTGGTCGAAGGCATAGCCTCGGTGAACGAGTCGGCTGTCACCGGCGAATCCGCGCCCGTCATTCGCGAATCTGGCGGCGATCGGTCAGCGGTAACTGGTGGCACCGTCGTCTTGTCGGACTGGCTCAAGGTTCGCGTCACGGCTGCTTCGGGCTCATCGTTTCTCGATCGGATGATTGCACTCGTCGAAGGTGCCGAGCGTCAAAAAACGCCAAACGAACTCGCGCTTTCAATTCTACTTGTGGGTATGACGCTGATTTTTTTGATCGCCGTCGTTACGTTGTGGGGCTTGGCGAGCTATTCCGGCACCGACTTATCCGTCACCGTGCTCATCGCGTTGCTCGTAACCCTCATTCCAACGACCATCGGCGGATTGCTGTCCGCGATCGGCATTGCCGGAATGGACCGCTTGATTCAGTTCAACGTCATAGCCACGTCGGGACGCGCGGTCGAAGCGGCGGGAGATGTCGACACGCTGCTTCTCGATAAAACGGGCACCATTACCTACGGCAATCGCTTGGCAACCGCTTTTCTTCCGGCTCCCGGCATCAATCAACGGACGCTCGTCGAGGCAGCGCTGTTGTCATCACTGGCGGATGAGACGCCCGAAGGCCGCTCGATCGTGGCGCTGGCCAAGTCAAACTACGGCGATGTGGCGCCGGTCGAGACGAACGGCAGAATTGTGCCTTTTACGGCACAAACTCGACTTTCCGGTTTGGATACAGGAGACCGGCGACTTCGCAAGGGCGCTGTCGATTCGGTACTCGCTTTCGCTGGGCTATCGCCGGATACGGCGCCCGCTGAGTTCCGCAATGCTGTGCAGATGATCTCGCAATCGGGCGGAACTCCACTCGCGGTCGCCGATGGCGCAAAGCTTTTGGGCGTTATTCATCTCAAGGACGTCGTGAAGCCTGACATCAAAGCCCGCTTTGCAGCTCTGCGCGCGATGGGCATCCGCACGGTCATGGTCACCGGCGATAACGCGGTGACCGCAGCAGCCATCGCATCCGAAGCTGGCGTTGACGATTTCATTGCGGAGGCGACGCCGCAGGATAAACTTGCCTACATTCAGACTGAGCAAAAAAAGGGTCGTCTCATTGCGATGTGCGGAGATGGAACCAACGATGCGCCAGCCCTCGCGCAGGCCGACGTTGGCGTCGCTATGCAGTCTGGTACGCAGGCCGCGCGCGAAGCGGGTAACATGGTCGATCTCGATAGTAATCCAACGAAACTTATCGAGATCACGGAGATCGGCAAGCAGCTTCTGATGACCCGTGGATCGCTCACGACGTTTTCGATTGCAAACGATGTAGCCAAGTATTTTGCGATTATCCCAGCACTGTTTATCGCGACCTACCCAGAGCTCGGTGTTCTTAATATTATGGGCCTCGCGTCACCTCAAAGCGCAATTCTGTCGGCTGTTATCTTCAATGCACTTGTGATCATCGCACTCATTCCACTTGCCCTGAAAGGTATTGCGTACCGCCCGATCGGAGCTGCAGCGATCCTACGACGCAATTTGCTTGTCTATGGCCTAGGCGGTCTCGTTGTGCCGTTTATCGGCATCAAGATTATCGACCTTGCCGTGGCGGGTTTGGGTTTGGCTTAAAGGAATTTGCGATGTCCTTAATCTTCCGCCCAGCAGCTTCACTGCTTGTTATTTTCACAATTCTTACGGGTGTCGTTTACCCGCTCGCGATGACGGGTCTGATTCAGATAGCCATGCCGGATCGCGCGAACGGATCCTTAGTTCGCAAAGGTGAAACCGTTGTTGGTTCAGCCCTGATCGGCCAAAGGTTCGATGGCGACAGATACTTTCATTCGCGTCCGTCTGCTGCGGGCAAGAATGGCTACGATGCAGCGGCATCGTCTGGTTCCAACCTTGGCCCTCTTTCAGTGAAGCTCCATGATAGAATCGGCGCAAGCCTTGCCGCTTTGATGTCGACGGATCAAACCCGGGTTTCGGCCGATGCCGTTACCACGTCGGCCAGCGGTCTCGATCCTCATATTTCGATTGCGTTCGCGCAGCGTCAGCTTTCTCGCGTCGCCCGGGCGCGTAATGTCGAGCGAAGCCGACTTCAGGCCTTGCTCGACCAAATTTCCGAACAACCAGATCTTGGTTTTATCGGCGAACCACGCGTCAATGTTCTCATGCTCAATCTTGCGCTTGATGCCGAGATGGGAAGAGGCGCAAGTTAAAGCATGCCAGAACCGGCTCATCGCAAAGCGCCCAGCCGGGCAACATCAAAAGCGCTCCTAGAGCTTGCCGCGAAAGAAGGCCGCGGCAAGCTCAAGGTGTTTCTTGGTATGGCGCCTGGTGTCGGCAAGACTTACGCGATGCTCGCCGCTGCCCGCTTACTGAAAGCGGAAGGCAAAGACGTCGTCGTCGGGGTTGTTGAAACTCACGGTCGCTCTGAAACCGCAGCACTCGTGGAGGGTCTAGAGGTTCTACCTCGAAAGACGGTGCCACATCGCAATCGGATATTGATGGAATTCGATATCGACGCTGCGATCGCGCGGCGTCCGGACGTGTTGCTCGTCGACGAATTCGCCCACAGCAATGCGACAGGTCTGGTTCATGCCAAGCGGTATCAAGATGTCGAAGGCGTTCTACAGTCTGGCATCGATGTGTGGACAACGCTGAATATCCAGCACGTTGAAAGTCTGACAGACGTCGTCGAAAAAATTGCCGGGATCACCGTTCGAGAAACGATTCCTGATAAAGTCCTGGAGCGGGCCGACGAGATTGTCGTAATTGACTTGCCACCGGAAGATCTCATTCAGCGCTTGAAAGACGGCAAAGTTTATCTGCCGGACAACGCCCAGCGGGCAATGGACAAATTCTTTCAACTCGGCAATTTGACAGCCTTGCGCGAACTTGCCTTGCGCCGAACCGTGGATCGCGTCGACGAGCAGATGCTATCGCAGCTGCGCCAGCGCGGTGTCGAAGGGCCATGGCCCACGGCTGAGCGACTTCTTGTTTGCATCGGTGGTGATGAGAACTCAGAACGGGTGGTCCGTTCGGCAGCCCGGATGGCTTCAGCGCTGAAGTCGGATTGGATCGCGATCCACATCGCGCGAGCCGATAGGGAAGACGTCGATCGCCAGCGGCAAAAGCGGATCGACAAAGCGTTGCGGCTCGCTGAACGGTCAGGCGCAACAACCGTTCGAGTCAGTGCCACGGACGTGACGTTAGAAATCCTTAACTACGCCCGGCGCAACAACATCACTCAGGTTGTCATGGGGCGTTCACCCTCAGATGGATTGGCAAGTCTTTTCCGCCGATCACTGTCCGACGAATTGATCAGCGGGTCCGACGGGTTGTCTGTCACCGTGATCGCACCCGAAAGCCAGAAGCCACGTCCGGTGATGCCATCGATGCCATCAAAAGATACGCTGACTGCTGCAATCTTGGTCGCAGTAGGGGGCGTTGCTTGCGCGGTCGGCGCTGGACTGCTGCTTGAGCAAGTCACTCAACTCCCGAACATGTCGATGGTTTTTCTTTTAGCTGTCCTGCTGTGCGCCTTGCGATTTGGGGTAACCGCAGCAGTGATCGCATCGGCGCTGTCATTTTTTGCCTACAACTTCTTTTTTATTGATCCGCGATACACCCTGACAATCGCGCGGCCGCATGAACTTTTCGCGCTCCTTATTTTCCTTGCTGTGGCTGTCGTGACGGGCAGTCTTGCTGGCCGGCTGCGCGAACAGGCAAATGCAACGCGAGACCGGGCTGAGGCAACTCAGTCGCTGTATGATTTTTCGCGCAAGCTTTCCGGCGCACCAAAAATTGACGATGTCGTTTGGCTGGTTGCGAGCCAGTCTGCTGCAATCGTTCGCGGCCGGTCAGTGGTGTTGCTAGCAAAATCTGAGGGTGATTTGCTGTTAGAAGGAGCGTGGCCTCCAGAGGACAGTATGTCGACGCCGGACTGGGCTGCCGCTCGTTGGGCGCACGAGAAAAAAGAACCTGCAGGCCACTCAACATCGACGATGCCGTCCGCCGTTTTCCACTTTCGACCGATGGTATCGTCTCGCGGGTCGGTCGGGGTTATCGGCACTGCGACAGATGATGGCGAAGAGGTTCTACCTGCGGCGACGGAAGGCGCCCTGCAATCGTTCGCGGATCAAGCAGCGATTGCCGTGGAGCGAACGCTCCTTGTCGACGAGGCGGCGCAGATGACGGCCGCCGCCGAAAGTGAACGTCTCCGCAGTTCGCTTCTCTCATCCGTATCGCACGATCTGCGAACGCCGTTGTCCTCGATCCTCGGATCGGTGACCAGTCTTCGGCAATTGGGTGATCGCATGTCGGCTGCCGACCAATCCGAATTGCTGGCGACGATTGAAGAGGAAACGACCCGGCTCACGCAATTTGTTTCCAATCTCCTCGATATGACGCGGCTTGAAGCAGGCGCACTCGACATTCAGCGCGATTGGATCGATCTGACCGACGTCATCCGCGGTGCCGCAAAACGGGGCCAGAAAATAATGCCGACACGCCGCATCGAGCTTACAATGCAGCCAAACCTTCCGCTGATCAAAGGTGATGCGACCCTGTTGGAACACGTAATCTTCAACTTGATCGACAACGCCGATAAGTACAGCCCGGTCTCGTCTGTGACGACGATCGCTGCAGAACCCTTGCAACATGGTGCGGTTGCCATTCGTGTGATCGATCAGGGACGTGGAATCCCAGCCGACTTGCTCAAACGCGTCTTCGACAAGTTCTATCGTGTCAGCGGTACCGACGGACGGGCTCCCGGCACAGGACTTGGGCTTTCGATAGCCGCGGGCGTAGTCAGAGCGATGGGGGGCGAAATTTCAGCACGTAGTCCGACGTCCAGCGGAACGGGGACCGAGATTTCCATCGTCTTACCGGCGGCACCCATGGCATCGCATCAAACACATTTGGCGCAAAAGATATGACTGTCGGCATGACAGCACGAATACTGATCGTCGACGACGAACCCCAGATCGTTCGTTTTCTGAAGCCGGCCCTGCAAGCAGCAGGGTACGACACGATCGTCGCAGTAAACGGCGTCGATGCATTGAAATCTGCAGCTACCGATGCACCCGATCTTATTCTCCTCGATCTGGGCCTTCCAGACGTCGACGGCAAAGACGTGATTAAACAATTGCGCGCCTGGAGTGCCGTGCCAATTGTCGTGCTGTCAGCGCGCGACCGTGAGACCGAGAAGATTGAAGCACTCGATCTTGGTGCCGATGACTACATCAATAAGCCGTTCGGTATCGGCGAACTCACTGCGCGGATCCGAACTGCCCTGCGGCACGCAGCAAAGCAAAAAGGACAGCAAACCCGAGTCAAAGCCGGAAGTCTCGACATCGATATTTTAGCTCACGCGATCACACGAGACGGCATGCCTCTAAGACTCACGCCAAAGGAGTTCGATCTCCTCGCTGTTTTAGTGCGTAACGCCGGACTGGTCGTCACGCACCGTCAAATCTTGACAGCCGTTTGGGGGCCAGCTCACACCGAAGACTTGCAGTATCTCCGCGTTTTCATTGGTCAACTGCGGCAGAAGCTGAAAGCGTCATCAGAGACTTCAGACTTGATTCAGACTGAAGCTGGCATTGGATACCGACTGATGGTGGAGGGGTGAGGACGGCGCTCAAGTCGGCGACAAGGCAGCAAAGCCGGTCAACGTGGTCACAATATCATGGGAACGCGGTGTGGTGGATCCGTCCGTGCACAGCCCCAAGTCACGCCTGAGCGATTAGGCTCTGCAAGGACGCCCCACGAAGGCGACACGAGATCCTAAATACAGCGCGCCCGTGCACCTGCACCTGGATTTCTCGATGATCTTGGCGATGCCCCGCGCTTGCCCTTCGATCTAGCGCAAACGCTATAAGCAAAGATCGGCTGTCTCTGATCTGATCCTTGACATATACCCCAGCCGGGTATAGGTTTCGCGTTACATACCCCCATGGGGTAAAAGCCATTGGCCCCTGCAATTGGAGCGAATGGCTGATCTGCAACGTTGTTGCGGTGCCCGAAACAATCAAAACAGAACGAGGAGATCACTATGCCTTGCGCTAGTCATCACAAAGTCGATGCACATCAAGAGGGCGCAGCAAAAGCTCATCATGGGGCAGCCAAACTTCACGAAAAGGGCGATCGTACAGTCATCCCTGCAAAATCCGCGGACGCCAAATGTTGTTGCGGGACAGCTCAAAAAGCGGCCGATGACACTCACGAAAAAAGCGCCTTGCAGGCTGAGACTTGAAATGCCCGCGACGAGAGATCGGCTGAGTAAAACATGATGGACAACCGAACCTCGTCCCAGCAACCCGAACACGGCGCTCATGCTCATGACGGGGCAGGCGTCGATCAACGCGCCGACTATTTGCGCAAAGACCCCGTTTGCGGCATGGATGTTGATCCCCATGCCGCCAAGCACAGCGCAGAGCATGAGGGGCATCCGTACTATTTTTGCTCGGCCGGGTGCCGCACAAAGTTTGTAGCGGACCCCGCCAACTATTTGGATAAAAGCGTCGCTGACGCTCCTGCTCTGCCCGCGGGCACAATCTACACATGCCCGATGCACCCTCAAATCCGGCAAATCGGTCCCGGTTCTTGCCCCATCTGCGGGATGGCACTTGAGCCGGAAATTGTAAGTTTGGAATCTGGCCCAAATCCTGAGCTTGCCGATATGTCTCGGCGCTTCTGGATTGGTCTGGCGCTGACCATTCCTGTTCTTGTTTTAGAGATGGGTGGGCACTTTGCCGGGCTGCATACGCTGATGGCGCCGCGCGTATCCAATTGGCTGCAGCTTAGTCTGGCAACGCCCGTTGTGCTTTGGGCCGGATGGCCTTTCTTTGAACGCGGCTGGGCGTCGCTGCGCTCCCACAATCTCAACATGTTCACGCTCATTGCCATGGGCACCGGGGTTGCTTGGATTTACAGTGTTGTGGCGACGCTCATCCCTCAGTCGTTTCCAGCTACATTCCATAGTCTTGATGGGGCTGTGCCGGTCTATTTCGAGGCAGCAGCGGTCATCACGGTTCTAGTGCTGTTAGGGCAGGTCCTCGAACTCAGAGCCCGAGAGCGTACGGGCGGCGCGATCCGAGCTTTACTTGATCTTGCGCCGAAGACAGCGTGGCGCGTGTCAAAAGCGGGCAGTGACGAAGAGATTTCGCTCGACCAGATCGCTGTGGGTGATCTTCTGCGCGTCAGGCCCGGTGATAAGGTGCCAGTTGACGGCACGGTCGTGGAGGGACGCAGCACGGTCGATGAATCGATGGTGACCGGAGAGTCTCTGCCCGTCACCAAAGCTGTCGGCGACAGCGTAATCGCCGGTACCATCAATCAATCCGGCAGCTTCGTCATGCGTGCCGATAAGATCGGCCGCGACACCATGCTGGCGCGGATCGTTCAGATGGTGGCGCAAGCCCAGCGAAGCCGCGCACCCATTCAACGACTCGCCGATCAAGTGTCGGGCTGGTTCGTACCGCTTGTGATTGGCGTTGCCGTATTGGCTTTTGCCGTATGGGCCATCTGGGGCCCAGAACCCAGTATGACCTATGGGCTGATCGCGGCTGTTTCCGTTCTCATCATTGCGTGCCCGTGTGCGCTTGGACTTGCCACGCCGATGTCGATCATGGTCGCGGTTGGTCGCGGCGCGCAGATGGGCGTGCTGATCAAGAACGCTGAAGCACTAGAACGGTTAGAAAAGGTCGATACAATCGTCATCGACAAAACTGGGACGCTCACCGAAGGCAAGCCCAAAGTGGTTGCAGTGAGGACGGCTGCTGGCGTTTCTGAAGACAACCTCTTGCAGCTTGCAGCTAGCCTTGAACGGATGAGCCAGCATCCACTCGGCGCGGCGATCGTTGCCGCAGCGGAGGCCAAAAGCCTTGCGTTACTCGCAGTTGATAAATTCGACGCGCCTACGGGCAAGGGCGTAACTGGTCTCGTCGGCGGCAACCGCATGGTCATCGGCAATGCGCGCATCATGACGGACGCCGCAATCGACACGACGTCCTTGGATAGCGAAGCGAACCGACTGCGAGAAGATGGCGCGACCGTGATCTTTATTGCGCTCGATGGCACGCTCGCAGGCATTCTCGCCATTGCCGACCCGATCAAGTCCACGACGCCGGAGGCGCTGCACGCACTCAAAGCGGCGGGCCTCACCATCGTCATGCTGACGGGTGACAACAAAGTCACTGCGCAAGCCATCGCCCGCAAGCTCGGCATCACCCAACTGGAGGCGGAAGTGCTTCCCGAAGACAAAAGCCGCATCGTCGCACGGCTCAAAAGCGAGGGTCATGTCGTTGCGATGGCCGGAGACGGCGTCAATGATGCGCCTGCTCTCGCCGCCGCCGATGTCGGCATCGCCATGGGAACTGGCACCGATGTTGCCATCGAGAGCGCTGGCATCACGCTCGTTAAAGGCGATCTCACTGGAATTGTGCGCGCGCGCCGCCTGTCGCAAGCGACCATGGGCAATATCCGGCAAAACCTGTTCTTCGCCTTCATCTATAACGCGGCAGGCGTGCCGGTGGCGGCGGGTGTTCTCTATCCTGTTCTTGGCATTCTGCTCTCGCCCATCATCGCCGCAGCAGCCATGGCATTGTCATCCGTCAGCGTGATCGCCAACGCGCTACGTTTGCGAGCGGTAAGGCTTTAGCCAATGGTCGGCGGGAACGAGCGGTTTTGGTCAGTGAAGATCTATTTTGGCGTGGCCGCGATCGGTCATCTCGCTTGGGAGACTTTGCAGCTTCCGCTCTACACAATCTGGTCGAGTGGCACGTTGTCAGAGTTAGCCTTCGCTGTCGTCCATTGTACGGTCGGCGACATCATGATTGCGGGCGGAGCCCTCATCGCAGCAATTTTGGTTGGCCGCTTCTGGTCATGGCCTCACCAAGACTGGAAACAAGTCGGGTGGCTTACGATTATTTTTGGACTGACCTACACGGCCTATAGCGAGTGGTTCAACGTCTACGTCAGCAACACTTGGGCATACTCAGCATCTATGCCGACGATCCGCGTTGCCGGTATCGAACTGGGTCTCTCACCGCTCCTTCAATGGCTTATCGTGCCGATCATCGCCCTGGCCAGCGTCAGGCGCTGTTTGAGCAGCGTTGCGCAGGCCTAAGCGTGGCAGAGTAGGCTCTGCCAGGCCAACATCAGTGGAATGCATCGGAAGAGTTGCTTGGCGAAAAAGATGTTGACTAAGGCGCGCCTCAATCGAATGTGCGCGCCAGACTCGTCACGTTTAAGGATGGACGGTCGTGCGTGATCTCTGGCCCGACAAAGGGCGTGTCGCTGTTGTTGCGGGTGGAGAGTTCACCTCTGCGCAAGTGATCGCGATCAACTTCCGCTCCTGAAGAAAAGCAGTCCGAGCCCGTCCTATGCACGAAGATTTTGACCCCAAGCAGACCTCGGCAATAATTCCGGAACTCTATCAGCTGGCCCTCCGATTGGGACCAACAGCTGCGCGAAAGTCTTTACTTGATAATCATGTGCAGCGTTTGCGTATCGAAGTCGAGCGCGCCGAGGACGATGACTGAGACGCGGTCTGTTTTCGCAAGCGCGGAGCAGTCACTCGCCGCATAGCGCGGCGCGCCGGTGGAATGCGAACTGCGATTGATC